>CAZTAJ010000039.1:0-33490 GCA_964611575.1 uncultured Verrucomicrobiota bacterium | reverse complement strand
GCTCCCGGATCACATCGAACGCCGATGCAGTCGCCCCCCGCGCGGGGGCGTGGATTGAAACTGTTCGGGCGGCACAATCATCCCGAGACGGTTGTGTCGCCCCCCGCGCGGGGGCGTGGATTGAAACAGACCCGGGATGTTGACAGCACAGCCAACCAGGAGTCGCCCCCCGCGCGGGGGCGTGGATTAAAACACGATGAGACGCACTGCGGCCTGATGCTCTGCGGTCGCCCCCGGATGCTCTCCCGCACCGGCGAGAATCCCGCTTGTGCCACCGACTCCGCTTCACCCCTTCGCTGGCCGTTCGAAGTCGGCCAGCGGGCCGCCCATGATGGCGGCGCCGCCGTCGACGGCCAGGATCTGGCCGGTAATCTTGGCGGCCAGCGGACTCAACAGGAATGCCACCGCGTCCGCCACGGCCTGTTTGTCGGCGGCCGGATCCCAGGGAATCGGACAGGCGTCGAGCCAGATCTTCCCGATGCGCTCGAAATCCGGGATCTTGCTCGCCGCCGTCGTCGTGAGCGGGCCGGACGAGACCGCGTTGACGCGCACCAGGTCGCGCCCGTGCCGCCGGGCCAACGCCCGGACCAGCGCCTCCAGGGCCGCCTTGTGCACGCCCATCCAATTGTAGAGCGGATAGACGTGATGGGTGTCAAAGGAGAGCGAGACCAGGCTGCCGCCCCCCGTCATGCGGGGCACGGCGTATTGCGCGACGGTGGCCAGCGAGACGCAACTGACCTGATAGGATTTCTGGATGTCGTGAATGGCGTCGGTGTGGAACTCCGGGCCGAGGCAGGTTTTCGGATTGGCATAGCCGATGGAATGGACCACGCCCGCCACCGGGCCGACGCCGTTAAACACCGCCCGGATCTCCTCGGGCTTGGCCACGTCGCAGTACCGGCACTCGATGGCCCCTTTCTCGGCGTCGGGCAGGGCCTTGTCGGAGTCCCAGAAACGCCGCTTGAGCACCTCGTTCTGCATCGTATAGATGATGCGCCCGCCCTGTTGCTGCAGGGTCCGCCCGATGGCATAGGCGATCGAGTGGCGGTCCAGCAAGCCCATCACAACATACGTTTTGCCTTTTTCCAGCATGGTCATGTTCCTTTGCAGGGAAACGTTCGGCCTCATGGCCTTCGGTGCGGTGATACGATACTCAGGAATGGACCCCCCGGCAAGTCAACGATCGACCCTGCATCACGCGCTTCCGCGAACTGCAGAAACCATGTATCTGGAACTCAGGAAC
The DNA here is from genome assembly GCA_964611575.1 of uncultured Verrucomicrobiota bacterium. Classification (GTDB taxonomy): domain Bacteria; phylum Verrucomicrobiota; class Kiritimatiellia; order CAIKKV01; family CAITUY01; genus CAITUY01. The sequence goes on along the minus strand of CAZTAJ010000039.1, from coordinate 32,247 downwards.
TCAGGAAAGGTCAGAGTATCGAGTGGATCCTCCTTCCCTGCCTTCTGACTCCGGGATTCTGACTTCCAAGGGCTGCCCATGATGCTGTTGCGGGGAGAAGGTCCCGAGTCTATGATGCGGTGCGGCAAGGCAGGAGGGACTCGGATATGCAGGACTTCGAGAAGTTGGGCGCATTCTACCTGGGAAAGCTGCGGGATGACCGAAGCGGCAAGACCACCGACGACCTGCTGTTGTACGATTCGCGTGACCTGACCACGCATGCCGTGTGCGTCGGGATGACCGGCAGCGGCAAGACGGGTCTCTGCGTGGCGCTTCTGGAGGAAGCCGCCATTGACGGCATCCCCGCGCTGGTGATCGATCCCAAAGGCGATCTCGGCAATCTCCTGCTGGCGTTCCCTGCGCTCGCGCCGGGCGATTTCCAGCCGTGGGTCGAACCGGCCGAGGCGGCGCGCCGCGGGCTGACGACGGAGGCCCTGGCGGAGCAGACGGCGGACCAGTGGCGCCGCGGGCTGGCGGCGTGGGGCCAGGACGGCGCCCGAATCGCGCGCTACCGCGAGGCGGTGGATATCGCCATCTACACGCCCGGCAGCACGGCGGGGCGCCCGTTGTCGATCCTCCGCTCGTTTGCGGCGCCGCCTGCGGCGGTGCTCCAGGACCCGGCCGCCCTGCGGGATCGCGTCGCAGGCGCGGTCTCCAGCCTGCTGGCCCTCGTGGGAATCCCGGCCGATCCCTTGCGGAGCCGGGAATACATTCTGTTGTCCAGTCTCCTTGACCAGGCGTGGCGGGAGGGGCGCAGTCTCGATATCCCGGCGCTCATCCAGGCGATTCAGAAGCCGCCGTTCGACAAGGTCGGCGTTTTCGACATGGAGACGTTCTTCCCCGCGGCGGATCGGCTGGGCCTGGCCATGGCACTCAACAACTTGCTCGCGTCGCCCGGGTTTGCCGCCTGGCTGCAGGGCGACCCGCCCGACATGCAGCGTCTGCTCTACACGCCGGAGGGCAAACCCCGGATCTCGATCATCTCCATTGCCCACCTGTCCGAACCTGAGCGGATGTGCGTGGTGACGCTGCTGCTCAACGAGATGCTGTCGTGGATGCGCACCCAACCCGGCACCGCGAGCCTGAGGGCTCTGTTGTACATGGATGAGATTTTCGGCTATTTCCCGCCGACGGCAGTGCCGCCCTCGAAGATTCCGATGCTCACGCTGCTCAAGCAGGCGCGGGCCTTCGGGGTGGGGGTTGTGCTTTCGACGCAGAACCCGGTCGATCTCGACTACAAGGGGCTGGCGAACGCGGGCACCTGGTTCATCGGCCGCCTGCAGACCGACCGTGACAAGGCGCGCGTGCTGGAGGGCCTTGAGAGCGCGCTGTCCGGCAGTGGCGGCTTCGACCGGGTGCGGGTCGATGCGCTGCTGTCCGGGCTGGGCAGCCGCGTCTTCCTGATGCACAACGTGCATGACGATCACCCGGTGCTCTTTGAATCCCGCTGGGCCCTGTCATTCCTCCGCGGCCCCATGACCACCGTCCAGATCCAATCGCTCACGGCGTCGCGCGGCGTGGCCGCCAGTCCGCCGGCGGCGATACCGGCGTCGATGGCCATGCCCTCCGCGCCGGCCGCGCCGGCCGGCATGGCCATGGACAAACCGGTGGGACCGGCCAACCTGTCGGAGTATTTCATCCGGCCGGCGGGCACCCCGCCGGGGTGGGGATATCGGGCGGCGGCGGCTGGACTGAGCAAACTGCATTTTGTCGAGGCCAAGTCCGGCCTTGACGCCTGGGTGCCGTATGTCCATGTGGCATCCTTCGGCACGGCGGGCGCCGACATCGACTGGGAGCAGGCGCGACCGCTGGCGGGGGGGGCGATGTCGCTGGACCGCCAGGGCCTGCCCGGGGCGACCTTTGCGGCGTTGCCGGCAATCGCCCTGCGCCCGGCCGCCTACGCCGATGCGGAAAAGACGCTCAAGACCTTTCTCTATCAGACTGTGACGCTGGAATTGCTGGCCTGTCCGGCGCTCAAACTGGCGTCGCGGCCGGGCGAAACCGAGGGCGATTTCCGGGCGCGGCTGGGGCAGGTGCTGAGGGAGCGGCGCGACGGGGAACTGGACCGGCTGCGTCGTGAGTACGCCCCCCGGCTCATGGCCCTGCAGGAACAATTGCGTCGCGCCCAGGCGCGCGTCGAGGCGGAAAAGGCGCAGTTCGGACAGCAGACCCTCCAGACGGCGATCTCGGTGGGCGCGACGCTCATGGGGGCGCTGTTCGGCCGCAAGGCGATGAGTGTGGGGACCCTGGGCCGGGCCACCACGGCGGTGCGCGGGGCGGGCCGGGCCATGCGTGAACGGGGCGATATCGGGCGGGCCGCGGAATCGGTGGCGGCGGTCCAGGGACGCCTGGATGCGCTGCAGGAGGAATTCAACCAGGCCACGGCGCGGCTGCAGGCGAGCTTCGATCCGGTCACGGCCGAACTCACGCGGAGCGTCGTGCGTCCCCGCAAGGCCGATATTGCGGTTTCTGAAGTCGCGCTGGTGTGGCAGCCCTGGCGCGTGTCCGCCGACCGAACGGCGGAGCCGCTGTTCGGTTGACTCCGGCGCAGCTCGACACCCGGGGCGTGGCGGGCTAACGTGCCTGATTCATGAATGCGGGTGCGTTCGCGAATCAAGGCCAAGGCGGCCCGAATTCGAGGGGGCAGGGAACGATGAAGGTTTACGATTGCGACTATCTGGTGCTGGGCAGCGGCATCGCGGGGCTGATGTCGGCACTCCACCTGTGCCGGCATGGCCGCGTGATGATTGTCACCAAGAAGGACCGCGCCGAGAGTAACACCAACTATGCCCAGGGCGGTATTGCCTGCGTCATGGCCTCGGATGACAGTTTTGCGCAACACATCGAGGACACGCTCGATGCCGGCGCGGGGTTGTGCGATGAAGCCGTGGTGCGCCGGATCGTCAGCGACGGCCCCGAACGGATCGCCGAACTGGAGCGGCTCGGGCTGGCGTTTGCGGAACAGAAGGACTCCGCCGGCGGCAGGTATGACCTTGGCCGGGAGGCGGGGCACACCCGCCGGCGGGTGCTGCACGCGGGCGACATCACGGGGCAGGCCATCGAACATGCGCTCCTGAACCGGGTGATGACCGAGCCGTCCATCCAGACCCTCGAACACAGCATGGTCATCGACCTGGTGACGACGGGCTGGCTGGCGGAACGAACGCCCGGGCGGACGGCGGGGGCGGACGAGCCCCGCTGTGTGGGCGTGTATGCGCTCGACGAGAGCAGCGGCGAGATTTTCGCCATCCGGGCGTCCCACACGATCCTGGCCACCGGGGGCGGCGGAAAAGTTTACCTTTACACGAGCAATCCCGACATTGCAACGGGGGACGGCGTTGCCATGGCGTGGCGGGCCGGGTTGCCGATCAAGAACATGGAATTCATCCAGTTCCATCCGACCTGCCTGTACCATCCGCGCGCCAAGTCTTTTCTCATCAGCGAGGCGTTGCGCGGGGAGGGGGCGACGCTGGTGGACGCCAAGGGCGAGCCCTTCATGAACCGTTACGACCCGCGCGGCCCGCTGGCGCCGCGCGACATCGTGGCCCGGGCCATCGACCGCGAAATGAAACTGAGCGGGGCGTCCTGCGTCTACCTGGACATCCGGCACAAATCGTCTGAGTTTCTGCTGAAGCGGTTCCCGTCGATCTATGCCCGGTGTCTTTCGCTGGGCATCGACATGGCCCGCGACCTGATCCCGGTGGTGCCGGCCGCGCACTATTTCTGCGGGGGCGTCGAGGCCTCGGTCGACGGGCGCACGGCCATGCGCGGCCTGTACGCCTGTGGCGAGGTCGCGTGCACGGGCCTGCACGGCGCGAATCGCCTGGCCAGTAACTCGCTGCTCGAGGCGCTGGTCTGCGCCTACCGGATGGCGGAGCATCTGGGGGGCGAGCCCCGTCACGACATCCGCCGGATCGACATCCCGGAATGGGAGTGCGGGTCGGCGGTGCCCAGCGATGAGAGCATTGTGCTCGAACACAACTGGAATGAGGTTCGAACCTGCATGTGGGACTACGTGGGCATCGTCAGGTCCGACAAGCGGCTCGAGCGGGCGGCCCGGCGCATCGCCAATCTGCGGCAGGAGATCCGCCAGTACTACCAGGACTACCTGGTGACTCCCGACATCCTCGAATTGCGCAACATCGCCGATGTGGGGGAACTCATCATCCGGTCGGCCCGGTCGCGCCGCGAAAGCCGGGGCCTGCACTACACCCTGGACCATCCGGAGCGGGATGACGCGCATTGCCGGCAGGATACGGTTCTCTGTGATTCGCCGGGGCGCGGGCCGTGACCTGTTTTCCGTTGACAGGACGGGACGGCGCGTAGCATAGTAACAACCAATTGCTGACAGCTTTCGACAGGGGAATCTCATGGACAAAGTGTTGAAAGTGCTCGTGGTGCTGGTGCTGATTCTGAGTGCGCTGGCATTGGCGTTCGAGATGAAAGTGTTCCCGCAGCGCGGGGAGCTGAAGGGCCGGAACCAGACGCTGGCGCGCTATGTCACCCAGATCGCCAAGACGATCGAGGTGCCCGCTGAGGGAGTTACCGACCTCGCGGCCGGCGACCATCCCCGCATGCAGGTGACCGAGGAGCAGCTCAAGGCTTTCTACCAGCGCGATGGCGCCGGCAATGTGGTCAAGGATGCCTCCGGGAAGAAATTGACCACCGGACCCAACACCATGGACACTGTGTTGAAGGATATCGTCACCCGTGCCGACCTGCAGTACAGCCGCCTCAATGACACCCGCAGCGGCTTGACCCAGGCGCGCACCTCCCTGACGGAAGCGAAAGAGACCCTGACGAAGACCGAAGGGGACTTGACGCAAACCAAGGAAACCCTCAAGAAGACCTCCGACGACCTGGGCGTTGCCAAGCAGGAGGTCGAGCAGAAGAAGACCCTGGTCGATGAACTCACGGCCAAGAACGAAACGAGCGAGGCGAAGGCGGAAAAGCAGGCGGTCGAGTTGAGCAAACTGACGGATAAACTGAGCGACCGGGAAAGCCAGTTGGAGGCGACGAAGCGCTACGCCGAGAAGCTGGAGAGGGAGCTGGCCGTCCGTCAGGTGGGGGGCGTGACCAATGCGCCGCCGCCCGGGCTGCAAGGACAGATCGTGTTCGTCAATACGAACTGGAATTTCGTGGTGGTGGATGTGATGCCGGAGGGCCGGCTTTATTCCCTCACCGACCTGACCATCCAGCGCAAGGACAAACTCGTCGGCAAGGTGCGCGTCTCGGAAGTCATCTCGGACCGTAACTTCGCCGTGGCCGAGATTCTTCCCGATTGGGCCCAGTCCGCCCCGCAAAAGGGCGACTACGTCTTCTATTGATGACGGTGCGCGACCGTCCCGCATTCCCATGCCCGCATCGACGATAGTGACTCTTTCAGGGGCGCACGCCTCCCTCCTGAGATCCCTGCTGCGGGGGGTCGGGTGTGGGTTGCTCCTGGTGGCGCTGGCGGGCGCCGGGGGCTGCGCCTCGACGGGGGATTCCGATCTGCCCTGGAATCAACCCCAGCCGTGGGAAGGCTCACCCTCGATTCCCGGTTTCACGCCTGGCGGGCGTTGAGCCCCCGGCCGACTACTTGCGGACCCAGCCGTTCTGAACCATGACTTCGGCGATCTGAATGGCGTTTTGGGCGGCGCCTTTCCAGATGTTGTCGCCCGCGCACCAGAGGGCCAGGCCATGATCCACGGTGGGATCCTTCCGGATGCGGCCGACCAGCACATTGTACTTGCCGGACGCTTCGAGCGGCATCGGATAGACGGCGTTCTTTGGATCGTCCACCACGGTCACCCCCGGCGCCCTGGCCAGCAATGAGCGGGCTTCCGCCGGCGAGATCGGCTTTTCGAACTCGGCGTTGATGGCGATGCTATGGGCGTTGAACACGGGCACGCGCACGCAGGTGGTCGAGACGCGGATCGAGTCATCCCCGAGGATCTTGTGCGTCTCGCGGCGCATCTTGATTTCCTCGGTGCTCTCGCCCGAGTCGTCCTTGAACGAACCGACACTGGGGATCAGGTTGAAGGCGATCGGGTGAGGGTAGACCTCGCGGGGCAGCGGCTGGCCTGCCACCCAGGCCCGGGCCTGGGCGTCCAGTTCGCGGATCGCGGCACTGCCGGTGCCGGAGACCGCCTGGTAGGTGCTGGCGATCAGGCGACGGAGCCGGGCGGCCTTGTGCAACTCGGCCAGCGGCATCAGCGCGATGATGGTGCTGCAATTCGGGTTCGCGATGAAACCCTGGTGGCTCTTCAGCGCCTCCGGGTTGATTTCCGGCACGACCAGCGGCACGCGCGGATCCATGCGGAAATCGTCGCCGTTGTCGATCACGACGCAGCCGCGTTTCACGGCTTCCCAGCCGAGAGTTTGCGAGGCGCCCTTGGATCCCTCGGTGCCGGCAAAGAAGGCGAAATCCATGCCTTCAAAGGCTTCCGGGCGGGCCACCTTGACCGGATAGGTGTCGCCATCGATCGTCTCGGTGCGCTCGGTGCGCGCCAGGATGACCAGCGATTTTACAGGGAACCGGCGCTGCTTGAGAAGGCGCACCATTTCGGTGCCGACGGCGCCGATGCCGACCACACAGACATTGTACTGATTCATTGCCACTCTCCCCCACGTCGGTCTTTCGCCCGCCACCTACGGGATGGCGCGCCTGGTGCGCGCCGCGGACGGCGACACGCCGTCCCTCCCGGAAGAGATCTATACACGCTCGGCCACGAGGTCGCCGACCTCGGTGGTCGAATAGCCCATGCGGCCCGCCGCCAGGCTCTTGATCTTGTGGGCCGTCACATCCATGACGGCCGCTTCGATGGCGCGGGCGGCCTTCTCCTCGCCGAGATGTTCGAGCATCATCATGCCCGAGCAGATCGCGGCGAGCGGATTGATCACATTCTTGCCCGTGTACTTCGGCGCGGAGCCGCCCATGGGCTCGAACATGCTCACGCCCTCGGGGTTGATGTTGCCGCCCGCGGCGATGCCGAGGCCGCCCTGCGTGATCGCGGCCAGGTCCGTGATGATGTCGCCGAACAGGTTGGCGGTCACGAGCACATCGAACCATTCCGGGCTCTTCACCATCCACATGCATGTGGCATCCACGTGATAGTAGTCGCGTTTGATGTCCGGGAACTCTTTGGCGCCGATCTCATGGAAGGCGCGCTCCCACAGGTCGAACACGTAGGTCAACACGTTGGTCTTACCCACGAGGGCCAGGGTGTTGTCCGGGCCGACGCCGCGCGACTTCTTGCCGTACTTGCGGGCGTACTGGAAGGCCCAGCGCAGGCAGCGGTCGACCTGGGCGCGGGTGTACATCATGTTCTGGATCGCCACTTCGTGGGGCGTGCCCTTCATCATGAAACCGCCGCATCCGGTGTACACGTCACCCGAGTTCTCGCGCACGACGACGTAGTCGATGTCCTTGGGTCCCTTGTCCTTGAGCGGCGTTTCGACGCCGGGATACAGGTGTACCGGCCGGAGGTTGATGTACTGGTCCAGCTCGAAGCGCAGCCGCAGGAGAATGCCCTTTTCCAGGATGCCGGGCTTGACGTCCGGATGGCCGATGGCGCCGAGGAAGATGGCGTTGAATGTCTTCATGTCCGCGGCGGCTGAATCCGGCAGCGCCTCGCCCGTGCGCATGTACCGTTCACCGCCGAAGTCGAAGGGCGTCAGGTCGAGTTTGAATCCGTACTTGGCGGCGGCCGCGTTGAGCACTTTGACGCCTTCGCGGACCACTTCGGGACCGGTTCCATCGCCGGCGATCACGGCGATCTTGTATGTCTTGGCCATCGTCTGCTTCCTTCCTGGTTCATCGGGGATTCAACCGAAAGGCTGTCGATCATACCCGGCGGCCCCCGCATCGTCCAGCCAAACCTCGCGCTGAACCCGGATCCAGGCGATGCCCTGCGCCCCTGCGCGGATCAGGGGGCGGCCAGCGAGGCAAAATAAGCGATGGTCTTCTTCAGTCCTGTCTCCAGTTGGATGGCGGGCTGCCAGTCCAGTCTGGCGCGGGCGAGGGTGATGTCGGGCTGGCGCTGCCGGGGATCGTCCGACGGCAGGGGGCGGAACACGAGTTCGGACCGCGAGCCGGTCAGGGCGATGATCTTCTCCGCCAATTGGCGGATCGTAAACTCGCCGGGATTGCCCAGATTCACGGGGCCGGTCAGGGCCTCATCGCTGTTCATCAAACGGATGAGGCCCTCGACCAGATCGTCGACGTAGCAGAACGAGCGGGTCTGGCTGCCATCGCCGTAGAGCGTGATCGGTTCGTGCTTCAGGGCCTGCATGATGAAGTTGGACACCACGCGCCCGTCCTGGGGGTGCATGCGGGGGCCGTAGGTGTTGAAGATGCGGGCGACCTTGATGCTGACCTTGTGCTGGCGATAATAATCGAAGAACAGGGTTTCCGCACAGCGCTTGCCTTCGTCGTAGCAGGCGCGCAAGCCGATCGGATTCACGTGGCCCCAGTAATCCTCGCGCTGCGGGTGCACGTTGGGGTCGCCGTAGACCTCGCTGGTGGACGCCTGCAGGATCCGCGCCCGGACCCGTTTGGCAAGCCCCAGCATGTTGATGGCGCCATGCACGCTGGTCTTCGTGGTCTGGACGGGGTCGTACTGGTAGTGAACGGGCGAGGCCGGACAGGCCATGTTGAAGATTTCGTCGACCTCCACATACAAGGGGAAGGTCACGTCGTGGCGCATGAACTCGAAGTAGGGGTTTCCCAGCAGGTGGCGGATGTTCGTCTTGCTGCCGGTGAAAAGATTGTCGAGGCAGATGACCTCGTGTTTCTGCGCCACCAGACGCTCGCATATGTGGGAGCCCAGGAACCCTGCGCCCCCTGTGACCAGAATGCGCTTCGTGCCGGTTGTCTTCATGCGGACCTCTTTCCTGCCATGGCTGGACGCAAAAACCCTATTGTTGCGAGAGAATGAGAGGACGTCAATGGCGCGTTGCATGAGGGGTTCGTTTGACAGCCCCCTCCGGATCGGGTATCCTATGACATTACTGGTACGGTACCGCAAGTCTTCCGCTTGCATTCCCCCTGAAGGCAAACATGCATCGTTCCGACTTGATTCGAAATGTCGCCATTGTGGCGCACGTTGACCACGGCAAGACCACCCTCGTGGACAAACTGTTCAAACAGAACGGAATGTTCCGTGATAACCAGGAGGTCGCCGAGCGTTTGATGGACTCCATCGATCTTGAGCGCGAACGCGGCATCACGATCGCCTCCAAGAATGGTTCCTTTCAGTACGGGGAGCACACCATCAACATCATCGACACGCCCGGCCATGCCGATTTCGGCGGGCAGGTCGAGCGCGTGCTGCAGATGGCCGATGGCGCGCTGCTGCTGGTTGACGCCCAGGAGGGGCCCATGCCCCAGACGTTCTTCGTCCTGAAGAAGGTGCTGGCACGCAACATCCCCGTGATCGTGGTGGTGAACAAGATCGACAAGCCTGCGGCGCGGATCGATTGGGTGGTCAACCAGGTGTTCGATCTGTTCGTCAAATTGAATGCCCACGACGCGGCCCTTGATTTTCATATCCTCTATGCGTCCGCCACCGGCGGGTTTGCGTCGACCGATCCCCATAAACAGGGCACTGACATGCGCCCTCTGCTCGATGCGATCATCAAGTATGTTCCCAAGCCGGGCGGCGACCCCGAGGCGCCGCTTCAGTTGCAGGTCAGTTCCATCGACCACTCGCAGTTCATGGGCCGGTTGGGCATCGGGAAGATCACCTCGGGCTCCATCAAGACCGGCATGCCCGTGGTGGTGGCCAACATGGCCGGCAAGCTGGCCCCCACCCGCATCACCAAGCTCTATCGCTTCAACTGTAATCAGAAGGTCGAGACCGAGGAGGCCGGGCTGGGCGAGGTGGTTGCCGTGGCCGGGTTGGACTCGGTCACCATCGGCGATACCTACACCGACCCGGAGTCTCCGCGTCCGTTGGCTTCGATTCCGGTCGATCCCCCCACGATCTCCATGAATTTCATTCCCAACAACTCGCCGTTTGCCGGCACGGAAGGCATGTTCACCACGTCGATCCACGTGGCCGAGCGGCTGAGGCGGGAAGCCTTGAGCGATGTGGCGTTGTTGGTCGAACCGCTGGGCGACAGCTCCGGGCACAAGGTTTCCGGTCGTGGCGAGCTTCATCTGTCCATCCTGATCGAGAAGATGCGGCGCGAAGGCTATGAGTTCCAGGTCAGTTGTCCCCTCGTCATTTACCGCGAGGCGGACGGCCAGACATTGGAGCCCTATGAGGAGCTGACCGTCGATGTGGCCGAGGAGTATATGGGGACGGTGATCGAGAAGCTTGGGTTGCGCAAAGGCATCATGCTCGAGATGGAAAAGGCGGCCGGCATGGTCCGGCTCAAATACCGGATTCCCACGCGCGGCCTGCTCGGGTTCAAGTCCGAGTTCATGTCGGATACCCGCGGGATGGGGGTCCTGACGTACATGTTCCTGGAGTATGGACCGGCGGTCGGCGAGATGCGCAAACGGCGGAACGGAGTCATGGTCTCCATGGAGAACTGCACTACCGTCGCCTATGCGCTCTTCAATCTGCAGAAGCGCGGCCGGTTGTTCATGGGCCCCGGGGTCCGGGTGCAAAAGGGACAGATTGTGGGGGAGCATTGCCGGGACAACGATCTGGTCGTCAATCCGGCGAAGGGGAAACAACTCACCAACATTCGGGCGGCCGGGTCGGATGAGAACATCATTCTCACACCGCCGAGCCTGATGAGTCTGGAGGACTGTATCGCCTACATCAATGAGGACGAACTGGTAGAGGTTACGCCTCGCAACGTCCGGCTGCGAAAGGATCCCAAGGCCCGCAAGGCCGTGAGAGGACAGGCGAACGCCGCCTGAGTCCCGTCCGTCTCCCCTTCCGCTCATGCCCCATGCCGTCAGCCGTCGACTACAGATCCCGCCGGGACCCTGCGAGGCAGGACGCGCCTCCGCCGGCAGTGACCATGTGGTCAGGTTTTCTTTTCGTGCTTGACGGTTGGGGTGGTCTTCCGCAAAGTACGGCGCATCATGTCTTTGTTTCCATAGAGAATGGAGACGGCGTGACAAGGGAATCGCTATGTTGAACCTCTTGTTGGGGTTATTCTCCGACGACATCGGGATTGATCTGGGCACGGCCAACACCCTGGTTTTCGTGAAGGACCGGGGCATTGTGCTGCGTGAACCGTCGGTGGTGGCCATCCAGGCCGGCACGCGACGGGTCTTGGCCGTCGGTGAGGAAGCCAAGCAGATGTTAGGGCGCACCCCGGGCAGCATCATCGCCATCCGGCCGATGAAGGCGGGTGTCATCGCGGATTTCGAGATTACCGAGGCGATGCTGCGGTATTTTATCCGGAAGACTCACAATCGGCGGCGGATGGTCCGCCCGAGGGTGATTATTGCGGTTCCCAGTGGAATTACTGAGGTGGAGAAGCGTGCGGTCAAGGATTCGGCCATGCACGCGGGTGCACGGGAAGTGTACCTGATTGAGGAGCCGATGGCGGCGGCGATCGGCGTCGGGCTGCCTGTACAGGAGCCGGCCGGGAACATGATTGTCGACATCGGGGGCGGCACCACGGAAGTGGCGCTGATTTCCCTCGCCGGCATTGTGTTTTGCCGCAGTGTGCGTGTCGGCGGCGATGAAATGGACGAGTTCATCGCCCAGTACATGAAGCGGGTATACAATTTGATGATTGGCGAGCGAACGGCCGAGGAGATCAAGATCAAGATCGGGTCCGCCTATCCTCTCGAAGAAGAGGTGACCATGGAGGTCAAGGGACGGGATCTGGTTTGCGGTCTGCCGAAGACCCTCACGGTGACGTCGGAGGAAATCCGAGAAGCCCTGCAGGAGCCGCTGTCTTCAATCCTCGATGCCATCCGGGTGACACTGGAACGGTGTCCCCCGGAGCTTGCGGCGGACCTGGTGGACCGGGGCATGGTGATGTCGGGCGGCGGATCGCTCCTGCGAGGGATCGACCGGCTGATCGCCGAACACACGGGCCTGCCGGTGCATCGGGCGGATGACCCGCTGAGCGCGGTGGCGGAAGGCACGGGCGTGGTGCTCACGGAGCTCAACGTCCTGCGCAAGATTGCCGCCAACGAGCGCAGTTACTGATCCTCGATCGATCCTCGTCGCGGCGGCCCGGAGGGCCGCCACTCCACCCATACGCAACAGGTGTGCCCGCGCATGTCGCCGGTCGCCGCTGAAGGGTTTGGGGTCCGGTGAGGGAACGACGCACGCTGATAGTCATCGTACTGGGAACGTTCTTCCTGGTCGTTTTCAACCTGCCGTTATCGGTTTCGTCCTTCCTGCGCGGATTGTTCCGCGAGGGTCTGGCGACTTACCAGGGCGCCGCCACGCGGGCGGTGTCGGGGATTCAACGCACGTCCTCGGCCATGGGCAGCTTCTCCGATGTCGTGCGGGAACGCGACCGCCTGGAGCGCGAGAACGCCGCCCTGCGCGGCCAGGTCCGCAATCTGGACAGCCTGTCCCGCGAGAACCGCGAACTCCGCGTCCTGCTTGAGTTTCGCGAGGGCGTTGGCCTGCGCACGGTGGCGTGCGAGGTGATTGCGCGGGATGACGGCTACGGGTGGTGGCAGACCGTGAGGCTGGACAAGGGGCGGGCCGCGGGGATTCAGGAGAACATGCCGGTGATCACGCCGGCCGGACTGGTCGGGCGCACCACCGAGGTGTCCGAGAATTGCTGTGATGTGCTGCTGATTTCCGACCGTAACTTTCGTGTCAGCGTGCGGTTCGATCCGGAAGGCTCGTTCGGGATCATGCATGGCGGCGGGGTGTCCCTTGAGGGGGCGCACGCCCTGGATGTGTTGTGTCAGCCGGCGCCGGGCGAAGTGGAGTTTGTGCGAAAGGACCTGACGATCAAGGCGGGCGAGACGGTAATGACGTCGGGCCTGGGGGGAGTGTTCCCGGCCGGACTGGTCGTGGGGCAGGTCAAGCGGACCTTCATGGACGCCAGCGGGCTTTTCCAGCATGCCGAGGTCCTGCCGGCGGCCAGCCTGGCGCGGCTGCGGTATGTGCTGGTGGTGACCGGCCGGTGAGGAGCGGACTGTGACGGCGATGGTGATGGCTTTTCTGTTGCTGACGGCCGGGGTGCTGCAGAGCCTGATCCCGGCGGCGGACTGGCTGGCGTCGTCGAAGACTCCGTTCCTGCTGGCCGTGGCGATTTACTATGCGCTGACGCACAACCGGGGGGTGACGGCGGTGGCGGCGATCCTGGCGGGCGTGATGCAGGATTCGCTGAGCCGGATCCCGGCGGGGTATTCGGCGTTCTGTTTTGCGGGGTTTGCGTTGATCGTGCATCACCTGCGCGGCGTGCTGTTCCGCGACAGTGTGTTGACGGTGGCGGTGTTGGGGGCGGCGCTGGGGGCGCTGACCAAACTGGTTTTGTACGGGATGCTGCGGCTCGGGACCGACACGGTCGGCGTGCCGGTGTGGTGGCTGCTGCTGAGCATGGCGGGCAGCGCGCTGCTGGGCCTGCTGGCAGCGCCGGTGGTGTGGGCGGTGGCGGGACTGATCGAGCGCCAGGTGGGGATCGAGCATCCTGAGGATGACTGAGGGTCGGGGGAAAGAGGGTCGATGGAAATGAACGTCCAACAATGAACGTCCAACGTCCAACCCCCAAGTTCGGATGGCTCCCCCTTGGACGTTGGCTGTTGGGCGTTGAACGTTGGGCGTTGTGTCTGAAAATGAGACGAAAATAGTGACGGGCGAAACCATTCATTCTGAACTGCGCCGCATCAGGACGATTCTGTTCCTGATGCTGGGCGCGTTTGCGCTCCTGATCGGCACGCTGCTGTGGCTGCAAGTGGTGCGCGGCCACGAGTACGAGACCAGTCTGCGCAAGCAGAGCATGCGCCGCGTTCGCCTGGCGGCCGCGCGCGGCAGGATTGTCGACCGCCGGGACGTCTGCCTGGCCGACAACCAGCCGTGTTACTGCCTGGCGCTCTACCTGGAGGAGATGCGCCGCCCGGGCAAGTGGAGCAACACCGTGGCGGAAGTCTCGCGCACGCTCCAGTCGCTCACCCGGATTGTGGGCCGCCCGCCGCTTGTGACCGAGGAGGACATCTGGCAGCACATCCGCCGGCGGCTGCCGTTGCCGTTGGTGGCCTGGCGCAGTCTCGACCAGGCCGCGCTGGCGCGGCTGGCGGAGCAGCCTCAGCAACCGGACGGCGTGGACGTGTTCGTGGAGCCGGTGCGGCATTATCCCCGCAACGAACTGGCGGCGCACGTGATGGGCTACGTCGGCAAGGCGGATCTCGCGGATGAAGCCGGGGAGGACGGCTTCCAGTTCTATCTGCCCGAGATGGAAGGCAAGGTGGGCATCGAGCGCGTGTTCAACGACGTCCTGGCCGGCGAGCCGGGCGGCCGGCTGCTGCGCATCGACGCCTCCGGTTTCAAGCACGCCGAGAACATCGAGCGTGAACCGCGGCCGGGGGCCGACGTGGTGCTGGCGCTGGACGTTCGCATCCAGGCGCTGGCCGAGACCGCGTTGAAGGACACGGCCGGCGCGGTGGTCGTGATCGATCCCGCCAACGGCGATGTGCTGGCCCTGGCCAGTTCGCCGGGGTTCAACCTCAATCAGTTTGTGCCCGTGCTTACAACGGCCCTCTGGAATGAATCCAATGAGGATCCGGCGAAGCCGCTGCTGAACCGGGCCATCGCCGAGGTCTACGCCCCCGGCAGTGTCTTCAAGCCGCTGGTCGCGATTGCGGCGCTGGAGTCGGGCCGTGTGACGCCGGAGACGACCTTTGACTGTACGGGCCGTTTCGAGCGTGGCGCGTTCCGGATGGGCTGCTGGAACCTGCAGGGGCACGGCCCGGTCAGTATGCGGCGCGGCATCGAGCAGTCGTGCAACGTCTATTTTGCGTCGGCGGGCCTGCTGTGCGGCTACGAGGCGATCGAGGCGGTGGCGCAGAACGCCGGGCTGGGCCGGAAGACCGGCATTGCCCTCGATGGCGAGGCGCGCGGCCTGGTGCCGGGCGAAGTCTGGAAACGCCGGGTGATGCACGACGGGTGGCGGTTCGGGGATACGTGCAATGTGTCGATCGGGCAGGGACCGCTGACGGTGACGCCGCTGCAGATGGCGGTGGTGGCGGCGGCGCTGGCCAACGGCGGCACGCTCTACCGGCCGCGGCTGGTGGTGGGCGTGCGCGACCGCGACGGGTCTTTCCGGACCAACATGCCGCCGGTGGTGGTCCGCCATCTGGGCTGGTCGCCTGCCACGATGGCCGTGGTGCGCGGGGGCATGCACGATGTGGTCATGGCGCCCGCCGGCACGGGCAAGCGTGCGCGGATCGAGGGCGTGGAGATGGCCGGCAAGACCGGCACGGCGGAGTTCGGCGAGAAGGGGTCCGGCAAGAAGCACGGCTGGATGCTGGTCTTTGCGCCCTTCGACCAGCCGCGCTACGCGGCGGCAATGGTGGTGGACGAAGCCGTCTCGGGCGGCCTGACCGTCGGCCCGCGCATGCACGAGCTGATGGACGGCATTTTTCACGGAACGGAGGCGGGCGGATGAGCGGGTTGCGCCAGGCCTTGACGCTGATCGGCCGGATGAACTGGATGATGAACCTGGTCGTCGTCCTCCTGATCGCGACGGGCGTGATGTTCATCTTCAGCGCCACGCACACGCGCGAGGATGTGACCGTGACCCTGTGGCGGCAGCAGGTGGTGTGGGCGGCCTTCGGCCTGACCTGCTACGTGATCACGGCGCTGCTGGATTACCGGGCGATGCGGGACGTGTCGTGGTGGTTCTACGGCATGGCGCTGATCCTGCTGGTGGCGGTGTTGTTTTTCGGGACACGCATCTACGGGGCGAGGCGTTGGCTGATGTTCCTGGGGGTGGGCGTGCAGCCGTCGGAACTCGGGAAGATGGCCCTGATCCTGGCGGGCGCCTGCCTGATGGCGGCGCCGGGCGACAAGTTCGAGCGGCGGCCGTCGATCCTGTGGAGTCTATTGCTGGCCGGGGCTCCGATGCTCCTGATCATGAAGGAACCGGATCTCGGCAGCGCCCTGGTGTACGTGCCGGTCATCATGGCGATGCTGTTCGCCGCGGGGGCGGCCTGGCGGCCGTTGCTGGGGTTGGTGGCGTCCGGCGTGCTGATGGTGGCTCTGGTGCTGGCGGCCGTGGCGCTCCCGCAGCGACTCGGGGTCCGGCCGGAGACGCAGGACCGGTTTTTCGGGGCGATCGGGCTCAGCGCCTACCAGCGCGACCGGATCGAGGTTTTTATCCAGCCCGGCAAGGATCCGCTGGGAACAGGCTGGAACAAGCGGCAGTCGGAGATTGCGGTGGGGTCGGGTGGCCTCACCGGGAAGGGCTATTTGCAGGGCACGCAGAACATCCTCGGCTTCCTGCCGAAGACGGTGGCCCCGACGGACTTCATTTTCTCCGTGATTGCGGAGGAATCGGGGTTCGCCGGCGCCGTGGGCGTGCTGGCGGCCTTTGCCGTGTTGATCGTGGCCGGGCTCTATGCGGCCATGGTTGCGCGGGACAAGATGGGGCGGGTGTTGTGCGTGGGGATTATGACGCTTGTCTTCACGCACGTATTCGTGAATGTGGCGATGACCATGGGA
Source organism: uncultured Verrucomicrobiota bacterium (assembly GCA_964611575.1). Lineage (GTDB taxonomy): Bacteria > Verrucomicrobiota > Kiritimatiellia > CAIKKV01 > CAITUY01 > CAITUY01. The sequence goes on along the minus strand of CAZTAJ010000039.1, from coordinate 15,622 downwards.
CTGATGCCGATCGTCGGCATTCCGTTGCCGCTGATCAGTTACGGCGGCACGTTCATGGTGATCACGCTGTTCGCGCTGGGATTGGTGCAGAGCGTTTATGTCAGGCGGCAGGGACTCTAGCCGCCGGGAAGGATGAAGTCATATGTTCGGATTCAGGTTTTTGAAACCCAAACAGTTCAAGCGTGAACTCGTGATCAACGCGGAGAGCCTCGAGACCCGCGTGGCCGTGCTCGAGAACGGCAAACTGGAGGAGTTCCAGGTCGAGCACCCCAGCGAGGAGCGCATCGTGGGCGGCATTTACAAGGGCCGCATCAAGAATCTCGAGGACGGTTTGCAGGCGGCCTTTGTCGACATCGGGTTGAAGAAGAACGCGTTCCTGCACTACTGGGATATGATCCCGGAGGATGCGGCGCGGCTTGAGGCGGTCGAGGACCCGGGCCCGCGCAGTCCCCAGCGCCGGAAACGCATCTCGAGCGAGGAGATCGTGCGGATGTTCCCGGTCGGCTCGGAGATCATCGTGCAGGTGACCAAGGGCCCGATCAGCACGAAGGGGCCGCGCGTGACGGCCAACCTGAGCATTCCGGGCCGCTACCTGGTCATGCTGCCGGGCAGCGATCTCAAGGGGGTGTCCCGCAAGATCGAGGAGGACAAGGAGCGGCTGCGTCTCAAGAAGGTGCTGGCGCGCCTGCCGATGCCCGCGGGGGTGGGCCTGATTGTGCGCACGGCGGGGCAGGGGGCCAAGCAGCGCAGTTTCGTGCGCGACATTCGCGGTCTGCTGTCCGTGTGGGAGGATATCCAGCGCGGCATCCGCGAGACGCCCGCGCCGTGCTGCCTGTACAATGAGCTCGACCTGGTCGAGCGTGTGGTGCGGGACTGGTTGACCGAGGAGGTGGACCGCATCGTCGTGGATGAGGCAAAGACCTGCGAGCGCGTCAAGGAACTCGCCTCGCGCATTTCGCGCCGGGTGCGGTCGCGCATCCAGCAGTACGAGGGCGCGGTGCCGATCTTCGAGCACTTCAACATCGAGCGGCAGCTTGAAAACGCCTTCGCCCGGAAAATCATGCTCAAGTCGGGCGGCTACATCATCTTCGAGGAAACGGAGGCGCTGATCTCGGTGGACGTCAACACCGGCCGTCACAAGGGCGCCACGACCCAGGAGGAAGTGATCTTTGAAGTCAATACCGAGGCCGCCGAGGAGGTCGCGCGGCAGCTCCGCCTGCGCAACGTGGGCGGGCTGATCGTGATCGACTTCATCGACATGAAGCAGAAGAAGAACCGCAACGCGGTCTACAAGACGCTCAAGGATGCGCTGCACCGCGACAAGGCGAAGACCAACGTGCTGCCGATCTCGAACCTCGGGCTGATCGAGATGACCCGGCAACGCGTGGACGAGGGCGTGCTGTCGTCGATGTACGTCGACTGTCCCTACTGCAAGGGGCGCGGCAGCGTGAAGTCGCCGCTCTCGATGAGCGTCGAGATTCAGCGCCAGGTCGGCGCCCTCATGCGGCGGCAGAAGGAACAGGGGCGGATCGGCAAACTCCAGATCATCGTGCATCCCATGGTGCTCGAGCGCCTGCGCACGGCCGACGAGGCCATCCTGGTGGACCTTGAGCAGCGCTTCGCGGGCTACCTGAGTTTCAAGTCGGACCCGATGCGGCATGTCGAGGATTTCGAGGTGCGTAACGCCGAGACCAACGAAGTGCATTTCGCGTCGCCCAAGCCGGTGTAAGGCGGAGATCAGAGGGCAGAAGTCAGACGTCGGTGGAACCGTTGGGAGGGCCGGCGTGCCGCCGGCCGTGGCGCGTGACAGGCGCCCCGGATGGAGGTGTTTTGCCGCTGGCCCATGGCGGGCGGGATGGTGTAGAGTGGCCGCGACTCGTTTGCAGGGAGGTCTATGCGCATGCGGACATTGACAGCAGGGTTGATGGGAGTGGTGATCCTGGCCGCCGGCGCGGCGCATTCACAGTTGCCGAAGGTGGACCGGATCGGGTCGCCCTCCGGCGCGGTGACGTCGGCGGCGCCGCCGGCGGCAGACGCGCCGATCGACATCGACGCGAAGGTCATGGAGTATGACCGGTCGAACAACGTGGTGATCGCCTCCAGCAACGTGGTGGTACGGCGCGGCACCGACGAGATGCGCGCCGACGTCATCCGGTTGAATGTGGTGACCAGCGAGGCCGAGGCCAGGGGCAACGTGGTCTTCACCCGGCCGGGCAACGTGTGGCGCGGGGATTACCTCCGGTACAACTTCGTCACCAAGGCTTGGAATACCGGGGCGTTCACCTCGTATTTCACCCCCTTCTACATGCGGGCGCAGTCGTCGTCCATGACCAACGGCGAGTACCTGCTCAAGCGCGCGTACCTCACCACCTGCACGAATGACTATACGCACGAGCATTTCCATATGACGTGCCGCCGGCTGCGCGTGAATCCCGGCGATCGGATGAAGGGGACGCATGTCGTGATGTACCTGGGCCCGGTGCCGGTCTTCTATCTGCCCTGGCTCTACCGTTCGCTGGGCGACCGTTCCGTGGGGTTCAGCGCCGAAGCCGGCTACAGCCGCCGAATGGGCGCCTACCTGCTGACCTCGACCAAGTACTGGATGACGCCCAACCTGCGCGGCATCACCCAGATCGACGGCCGCACAGAGCGCGGCCTGGGGCTGGGCCAGGAAGTGGGCTGGTACTCGGACGACCGCGTCGATAACGGACGGATCTACGGCTACTACATCAACGACCAGGGCGTCGAGGAAGACTACACAAAAAGGGATCGCGAACTCGTCGAGGCCCAGCGCTACCGCCTGCGCCTGAGTCACAGCCAGACGTTCTCCGACCGCGATTACTTCCTGACGGATATCAACTACCTGAGCGATCCGTATGTCGTGGAGGACTTCTTCAACGACGAATACCGCGGCGGGTTCCAGTCCCAGAATTTCGGCATCCTGATGCACCGCGGGGACAGTTACGGCGCATCGCTGGCGGCGTACAAGCGGCTGAACGATTTCTACGATGCCGTCGACCGTCTGCCGGAAGGCGAGTTGAATTTCAACCGGCAGCAGATCGGTAGTTCGCCCTTCTATTACGAGGGGCGTAACGCCGTGGCGTTCCTGCAGCGTCTGCGGCCGGAACCGGCCATCGAGGAGGATGAGTACTCTGCCGTGCGGTTCAATACGGCACATACCGTCTACTACCCGAACCGCCTCTTCGGGTTTCTCAACGTGACGCCCCGCGCCGGCTACCAGGCGACGTACTATTCCGAGACCATCAAGCCGCGCGAGGAGACACGGTTTGATGTCGTCACCAATGAGGTTGTCTCGGGCTCCGTGACGTCGCGCGTGACGAATGTCGAATCGAACACGGTCACGATCCTGGACCCCCGCGGCAGCGGCGTCCGCTCGATGCCGTCGATCGGGCTCGAGACGTCGTTCCGGGCGTTCAAGGTCCTGGATGCCGACGAGACAATCTTCGGGACGGGACTGCGGCACCTGGTCGAGCCCTACGCCAATTACACGTATGTGCCGGAACCCAACCTGACGCCGGATGAGCTTTACCAGTTCGATTATCTCGACGGTCTGGGCAAGGACCATTCCATCACGTTCGGCTTGCGTAACCGCTTCCAGACCAAACGCGACCTGCAGGTGTTCGATTTTCTCGACGTTAATGTCTTCACCCAGTACCGGATTGAGGACTATGAAGAGGAGCCGTTCGGGGATGTCAATGCGGTGGTGGAATTCCGGCCTTCTGACTGGGCCACCGTTTACGGAACGGTCGCTTACGGGCCGTACGACTCGGCGGTGCACTACGGTGAACTCAGGTCGGTGGTGAACGGGGAAATATGGCGGACGTCGCTGTCGTACTACTATCGGGAACAGGAGTCGAGTCTGATCGCCGCGGACATCGCCTGGTCCCCCAATACGCGCTGGACCTTCGGCGTCTACGACCGGTACGAACTCGAGGATTCCACGCTTGAGGAACAGAGGGTGTATATCAGCCGGAACCTGGATTGCCTGACCTACCTGGTCGGCGTCAGCTACCTGCCCGGGTATACCCGGTCCGACGGATCCGAACGCGACGACGAGTACCGGGCCATGTTCCAGATGTCGCTGACGGCCTTTCCGAATGTCCGCGTGGGCACCATTCCCCGCAATTAAGGCTGGCCGGGCCGCGCGCCGGAACGTGTGAGGCGTAACGATGAGCCGCGTGGCATCAGACGAGGGTTTCCATGATTCACTGCTGGGCGGTGTCGATGACACCCCGGGCCTGGTGGCTGTCGAGCATGGGGAGGGCGAGTCCGGGGACACGATGGAGTGTTTCCTGCGCCGCCATGACCGCATTGAGCGCGTCCGCGAGCCCTTCACCCCGTTTATTCCCCTGGTTTCCGACGCGCTGTGCGACGGTCCGCTGAAGGGACTGCCCTGCCGGCGGCTCGAGGGCGCCGGCGAGTTCCGCTTCCTGGTCGAACCGCCAACTTGGAAGGCCTTTCAGAAGGCCAGGACCTGGCTGGCCGGGCAAACCGGGGTGACCGCCGGCAATCCCCGCACCCCCTACATCATCATCGGCGATCCCGTGCAACAGTACCTGATGCGCTCGGGACGCACGCTGTTCAAGGGGATGCACTTCGATGACCTGCGGCGGATGCAGGTCGACATCGAATGCCTGACCGGGGAGGGCTATGAGTTCTGCAACGCGGAACGCGAGTCGGACCGCATCATTGCCATCGCGATGGCCGATTCCACGGGCTGGCACACGGTGCTGTCCGGTGCGGAGCTGGATGAAGCCGCGTTGCTCAGACAGTTCGTCGCGGCCGTGCAGGAGCACGACCCCGACGTGATCGAGGGCCACAACATTTTCAATTTCGACCTGCCCTACCTTGCGGAGCGGGCGAAGCGGCATCGCATCAAGCTCACGCTCGGGCGGGATGGGTCGACCCCCGGCCGCCGCCCCAGCCGGTTGTCGTTCGGCGAAAGGACGATTGCCTACACGCGTTTCGATGTCCACGGGCGCCATGTGGTCGACACGCTGTTCCTGGTACATGCCTACGACATCACCCACCGTTCGCTGGAAGGGTATGGGTTGAAGGAGGTCGCGCGGCATTTCGGCCTGGCCGCCGCGGACCGGACCTACATCGAAGGCCATGCCATTTCGGCCGAGTTCCGGCGCGATCCGGCACGAGTGATGCGGTATGCCGGGCATGACGTGGCGGAGACCGGCGCGCTCAGTCGTCTGCTGTCGCAAAGCGCCTTCGTGCAGGCGCAACTGGTCCCCTTCTCCTACCAGAATATCGCCGTGCGCGGCAACGCGACCAAGATCGATGCCTTACTGGTGCGCGAGTACCTGCGCCAGGGCCGGGCACTGCCGTTTCCCGACAAGGCCCGGTCGTTCGCCGGCGGCTACACGGACCTGTTCATGGAGGGGGTGGTCCGCAACGTGCATCACTGCGACGTGCGGTCGCTCTATCCCTCGCTGATGCTGTCGCGCAAGATTGCGCCGCGGTCCGACGAACTGGGCGTGTTCCTGCGCATGCTGGAGCAGTTGCGCCGGTTTCGCTGGGCGGCGCGCGACCGGTCCAAACAGGCGCGCCAGCCCACGGAACGGATGCACTACGACGCCCTGCAGACGACGTTCAAGGTGTTGATCAACTCCTTCTACGGTTATCTCGGGTTCGATCAGGCCCGTTTCAGCGATTTCGATGCCGCGGAAGCCGTGACGGCCGCCGGGCGCGACTTGCTGCAATCCATGATCGAGTGGCTCCGTGCCCACGGCGCTCAGCCGGTGGAAATCGACACCGACGGCATCTACTTCGTGCCCGCGGCAGACGATGCGAACGGACGGGCGGCATTCCGCGAGGCCTTTTCCGCCTGGCTGCCGAAAGGCATCGAGATCGAGTTCGATGGCGAATACACGGCGATGTTCAGCTACAAGATGAAGAACTACGCCTTGCTGGCCGCGGACGGCGAGATCACGATCAGAGGCGCAGCGCTCAAGTCGCGCGGACTGGAGCCGTTCCAGCGGCAGTTTCTGAAGGAGATGATCCGGCTCAAACTCGAGGGACGCGACGCCGAACTTCCGGCGCTCAAGGCGCAGTGCGGGAAGGCGATCCTGAAGGGCGAGTGGCCGATCCAGAAACTGGCCAAGACCGAGACGTTGCAGGACTCGCCGGCGACCTACGCGGCGAAGATCGGGCAGGGCGGCCGCGGGCGCAGCGCCGCGTACGAACTGGCCCTCAAGTCCGGACGCGAGTATCGGGCCGGCGATCAGGTGTCCTACTATGTCACCGGGTTCAAGAAGTCCGTGCCCGTGCATTCCAGCGCCCGGTTGGTGTCGGAATGGAATCCGGCGAATCGCGATGAGAACGTGGCGTACTACGTCGACAAGCTCAACGCGCTGTACGAGAAATTCTGCGGCGGAAAACTGGGCGGGGCCGGGAAGGATGACGAATGACGATGAAAAGTCGAAACGGTTTTACGTTCATGGAAATCCTGATTGCGATGCTGATCATCAGCATCCTGTCGGGCGTGGTGGGATTGTCGTTGTATCAGTATCTGCGGCGCGCCAAGGTCGAAGCGACGCGGGCCCAGATCAAGACGTTCCAGACGGCCCTGCAGATGTACCGGGCCGACCAGGGGCGTGTGCCGTCCCAGGGACAGGGATTGGAGGCGCTGTGCGAGGCGCCGACCGCCGATCCCGTGCCCAAGGACTATCCGCCCGAAGGCTATCTCGAAAGCCGCGTGCTGCCGAAGGATCCCTGGGGCAATGCATACATCTTCCTGACGCCCGGACAGCGCGGGGAGCCCTACGAAGTAATCAGCTACGGCAGCGACGGGGAGGAAGGCGGCAGTGGTGAATCGGCCGATATCAGCAGCGCGGCACTGTAGGTCCGGCGGGTTCACGCTGACGGAGGTCGTCATCGCCCTGGCGATTCTGGCCGTGGCGGTGGGCGCCGTCTCGCTGACGCACCTGCAGACGCTCAAGGCCGCCCGGGCGGTTGCCGCGGTCGAGGCCCGGCTGGCCCCGCTGGAACGCCTGACCGCGAGCCGGGCGGCGGGCCTAGAGTCGGCCGTGGTGGCGGCGGACTTGAGGGCGACGGGCTGGATGGCCGAAGCCGAGTTCAAGGGCGGGGGCGGGGAGCCCCTGTGGGAATCCTGGCGACTGAGCCCGTCGGGCCAGCCCTGGTCGGCGGTTTCGGTGTGCCTGACGGTTCAGGAGTCAGGAGCCAGGAGTCAGGAGTCAGAATGACGTTGGAAGAGAAGACGGCGAAACTTGAGGCGTTGATCCGCGAAACCGGCGGCGTCGTGGTGGCGTTCTCGGGCGGGGTGGACAGCACGCTGCTGGCCGCCGTGGCGTTCCGTGTGCTGGGCGCTCGCGCCGTGGCGGTGACGGCGCTTTCGCCGACCTACCCGGAATGGGAGCGGCACGAGGCGGCAACGCTGGCCCGGCAGATCGGCATCCGGCACATCGAGATCACGACGCATGAGACCGAGGATCCCCGCTTTATCGCGAATCCGCCCGACCGGTGCTATTACTGCAAACATGAACTGATCGCGTTGGTCGGTGAGGTGGCCCGGCGGGAAGGCATCGAGACGATTCTCGACGGGACGACCACCGACGATCTGGGCGACCACCGGCCGGGGCGTCGTGCGGCCTGCGAACTGGGCGTGCGCAGTTCGTTGCTGGAGGCGGGTTTCAGCAAGGACGACGTGCGCGCCCTGTCGCGGCAGATGGGGCTGGCCACGGCGGACAAGCCGTCCTTGGCCTGCCTGGCGTCGCGCATTCCCTACGGCACGCCGATCACGCCGGAGAAGCTGCAGGCCGTGGACCGGGTCGAGACCGTCCTGCGCGGGCTCGGCTTCACGCAGGTGCGCGTCAGGCACTACGGCGATACCGCGCGCATCGAGGTGCCGGTGGCGGAACTGCCGCGGCTGGCCGGGCCCGGACTCCGCGGACAGGTGGTGGCGGCGGCCCGGGCGGCCGGCTTCCTCTATGTGACGGCCGACCTGGAAGGCTACCGCACGGGCAGCATGAACGCCGTGCTAAGCCGCTGAGTGCCGGGACATCCGGACTTGGCGCAGGGCGAAAATGACGAAGCGCAAAATCGGGGCGGAAGTCTATTGACATATCAGGATGTCATGATATGTATATAAACAGTTCGGGAGCGTGGGCTCTGAAGGAGGAGGTCGCATGAAGACAAGACACTGGGTTGGGATGCTGGGGCTTGCGATGGCGGGCGGGTTGCTGGCCGGGCCGGTGGCGGGCGGGCCGATCACCCTGCCGGACTGCCTGGAGGCGGCCCTGTCCGGCAGTCCGGACCTGCAGGCGGTCGATGCTCGGTTGCAGGCCGCCCGGGCCGCCTCGCGGCAGGCGGCGTCGGCCTACTATCCGGCGGTCAGTCTGTCGGGCTCGTGGACCCGCACGGATAATCCGCCCCAGGCCTTCTTCATGGCGCTCAACCAGCGCCAGGCCTCCATGCAATCGGACTTCAACAACCCGGATGACACGGAGAACGTGCGCGGCAGCGTGGGCGTGCAATGGCGCCTGTTTGACGGCGGCCGCCGCGGGGCGGACCGGCGGACGGCCGGTCTTGGGGCCGACTTGGCGGCCCTGCAGCTTGAGGCGGCGCGCAACGAGCTGGTTCATCAGGTGACGCGGGCCTACTACAGCGTCCTCCAGGCGCGCGCGTTCACCGTCGTCCAGGAAGAAGCCGTCCGCAGCATTGAGGAGAGCTTGAGAGTGGCCACGGAACGACTCAAGGCGGGCGGCGCCATCAAGACGGACACGCTGAACCTTGAGGTGCAGTTGTCGCAGGCCCGCGAGGACCTGATCCGCGCCCGCAACGGCATCCAACTGGCCGTGGCGGCCCTGAACACCGCCATCGGGCGGGAGCGGGTGGGGGCGGGCGACATCGCCGCCCTGGATCCGGGGCCGGCCGCGCTGGAAAAGCCGGATGACGCCCCGCGGACGACCGCGCAACGCGCCGAGTGGCGGGCCGTGGCGATCGGCGTGCGCCTGGCCGGGGAACAGGCGGCCCGGGCGCGCAGCGAGTACATGCCCACCCTCAGCGCCTTCGGGTCGGCCGACTGGGACAGTGATGGGTCTTCGGACTTCGAGCAGAGCTACCTGGGGGGGGTTACGGCGGAGGTTAACGTGTTCGACGGGCTGAGGACCCGGTCCGGCGTGGCCCAGGCGCGGGCGGCGCTGGCCGGTGCGCGGGCTGAACGGGACCGTGTGCAGAACCGGCTCGCCTTCGATGTCACCCAGGCGGCGCTCGCCGAGCGCGAGGCTTGGGAACGGGTGGGCGTGTCGGACACCAGTTTGCGCAGCGCCGAGGAAGCGCTGCGGATCACGCGCGAACGCTATCAGCAGGGGGCGGCGGATATCACGGAGCTGATGACGGCGCAAGTCGGGTTGACGGCCACCCGGTCGCGCCAGGTGGCGGCACGGTACGATTACCTGATCGCGCGCTCGAATGTGCAGCGCGCCGTGGGCGGGCTGGCGAAGCCATGAGGACGCACAGGTGACGGGATGAGTCGGGTTTTGGGCGGTGAATGGGATAGGCGGGAGGAACAATCATGAGTACAACGGAAATCAAGCAATCGCGAGTGGCAGAGGTCGTGCGGAAGAGCTGGCGCCCGGTGGTTGGAGTGGCGGGCCTGGCCGTCCTGGTGATCTGGTCGGCCGGCTCGTGCGAGTCGAAAGTGGCGCCGGGCAAGGTGGAGGCGCCGGCGGGCCTGGCGGTCCCGGCCGGGGCGGCGACGTACACGGTGGTGGTCGAACGCGCGGCGGCTCGCGTGGATGTGGTCGGCACGGCGGCCTCGGAGCAGCGCATCGCGTTGAGCGCCCGGCTGAGCGCCACGATCCAGAGCATGGCCGTATCGGCCGGTGACAGGGTGACGAACGGGCAGGTGCTGGCGACACTCGATGACCGTGACGTCCGTGAGCAGGTTGTCGCCGCGGAGGCGCAGTTCAAACAGGCGGAATCGGAATTTCAGCGCACGAAACAACTGTTCGGCAAGGGCGCCTCGACCGAGCAGGCGCTGCAGGCGGCCCAGGCGCTGTACGACGCCGCCCGCGCCCGGCTGGAGCAGGTCCGCGTCCTTCAGAGTTACACCGTGATCACCTCGCCGATCAACGGGGTCGTCACCGACCGTCGCATGGAGGCCGGCGACCTGGTGGGACCCGGCCAGGTGATCGCGTTTGTCTACGACCCGACCCGCATGCGGCTGGAAGTCCCCGTGCCTGTGCGCCTGGTGTCGCGTTTCGCCCTCAACCAGGCGCTGGACGTGACCCTGGATGGGTTTGCCGAGCCGCTCAAAGGCACGGTGGGCGAGGTGGTCAGCGAGGTCGATCCGCTGAGCCGGACGCAGAAGGTCAAGGTGCGCATCGGGCCGATGCCGCGGCCGGTCCTCCCCGGCACCTTCGGTCGCATCTGGGTGGAGACGGAGCCGCGCGATCGGGTGCAGGTGCCCGCCTCGTCGGTGTATCGTGCCGGCCAGCAGGAGTTTGTCCAGACGGTGGTTGACGGCCGCGCTTTGCGGCGCGTGGTCAAAACCGCCGGCGAGGCCGGGCCGGGGCAGGTCGAGGTGATCGCGGGCCTGTCCGCCGGCGATGCGGTTCTACTGAACCCCGTGCGGGAGGATTGAGCCATGGACGAGAACCATTCCCCGATGTCCCGGCTCATCGACGGATTCCTGCGCGGGAATCTGGCGGTGTTGCTGATGATCATCGCGCTGGCGGCCGGCGCCGTGGCGCTGGTGGCGACCCCGCGCGAGGAGGAGCCTCAGATCGTTGTGCCGATGGCCGACGTGATGATCGCGTACCCCGGCGGCAGCGCGGAGGAAGTGGAGCGGCTGGTGTCGTCGCGGCTGGAGAAGATGCTCTACCAGATCGACGGCGTGGAGTATGTCTACTCGATGTCGCGCCCCGGCATGGCCGTGGTGACGGTGCGGTTCTTCGTGGGCGAGGACCGCGAAGCGAGTTTGATCAAACTCTACAACAAGGTCTTCCAGAACATCGACAAGACGACGCCGGGCATTGCGGGCTGGATTGTCAAACCCGTCGAAATCGACGATGTCCCGATTGTGGCAGCGACCCTGTACAGCGACCGTTACGACACGCCCCAGCTCTATCGCGTGGCCGAGGACGTGGTGTCGAAGCTGCAGCATGTGTCCGACAGCGCCGCGATCACGATTCATGGCGGCGAACGGCGGACGGTGCAGGTCGACCTGGACACGGAACGCCTGGCGGCCTATCACCTCTCGGCGATGGACATCGCCGGCGCCCTGAAGGTGTCCAATGCGCAGGCGGTCAGCGGATCCCTGCAATCGGGCGACCGCGAGATCGTGGTTGAGGCGGGCCCGTTCCTGCAGGATGTGCGGGACGTGGCCAACCTCATGGTCGGCACCCACGCCGACCGCGCGGTGTACCTGCGGGACGTGGCGCAAATCCGGGACGCGGCCCCGGAACCGGCCAGCTACTCTCGGATCGGGTTCGGGCCCGGTGGCGCCGGCACGAACAACGGGGCATTCGTCCGGTCGCGCGAGTCTTATCCTGCCGTCACCCTGGCGATCGCGAAGAAGAAGGGCAGCAACGCGGTCCGCGTGGCGCGCGAGGTCGAGCAGGTGCTCGACGGACTGAAGGGGTCCCTGATCCCGGACGAGGTGAGCGTGGTCATCACCCGCAACTATGGCGAAACGGCCAACGAGAAGGTCAACAACCTGGTGGAAAGCCTGGTGATCGCCATCCTGACCGTCATCGGCCTCATCGCGCTGGCCATGAACTGGCGGGTGGGGGCTATCGTGGTGCTGGCGGTGCCGATCACGTATTCGATCACGCTGCTGGTCAACTATCTGGCCGGATACACGATCAACCGGGTCACGCTGTTTGCGCTCATCCTGGCGCTGGGGCTGCTGGTCGACGATCCGATCGTGGGCGTAGAGAACATCTATCGGCACCTGGCCATGAAACGGCTGCCGCGGCTCGGCGCCATATCGGCGGCGATGAACGAGGTAATGCCGCCGGTCGTTCTGGCGACGCTGTCGGTTATCATGGCGTTCCTGCCGATGTTCTTCATCACCGGCATGATGGGGCCCTATATGCGGCCCATGGCGCTCAACGTGCCGCTGGCCATGATCAGTTCCATGATTGTGGCGTTTGCGATCACGCCCTGGGTCTCCAACAAGCTATTGAAAGTCGGGCCCGGGATCGAGACAGAGCCCGACATCCGTGGGACCGCCACCTACCGGATCTACTCCCGGGTGATGCGGCCGCTGGTGGCATCGAAGGGCAGGACGGTACTCCTGATGGTGGTGACGGCGCTCCTGTTCGGTTTTTCAATCTTTCTGGCGATGAGCGGTCGTGTGCCGTTGAAGATGCTGCCGTTCGACAACAAGAACGAGTTCCAGATCGTGGTCGATATGCCCGAGTCCGCGACGCTCGAGCGCACGGATGCCGCGGTGCGCGAATTGGAGGCGTATCTCCGGACGGTGCCTGAGGTGACCTCGTTCACGGCCATGGTCGGGACGTCATCGCCCATGGACTTCAACGGCCTCGTGCGGCACTACTACCTGCGGCAGGGGCCGTCGGTGGCGGACGTGCGTGTGAACCTGCTGCCCCGTAAAGAGCGTCAAATGGACAGCCATGCGCTGGTGCTGCGGATTCGGAAGGATATCGCCGCGATCGGGAAGCGGACCGGCGCCAACATCAAACTCGTGGAACTGCCTCCCGGGCCGCCCGTGCTGTCCACGCTGGTGGCCGAAGTGTACGGGAAGCCCGGCCATGCGTATGGCGACCTGGTGGCGGCGGCAAAAACGGTGCGCGAGCGCATGCAGCAGGAAGACGCCGTGGTGGATGTGGATGATTCCGTTGAGGAGTCCCAGGACAAGTTGTTCTTCCGGGTGGATCGCGAGAAGGCCGGGCTGAACGGCGTGTCGACCGAAGATGTGGTCCAGACCCTGCAAGTGGCCTTGCATGGCATGCCGGCCGGGATGGTGCATCTGCCGGGCGAGCAGAACGAACTGGCCATCCAGTTGCGTCTGCCCCTGGAAAAGCGGTCGGATCCCGAACGCCTGAAGACGTTGGGAGTCCGGGGGCGAAACGGCCAGATGGTGCAACTGGGGGAACTCGGCCGCTTCGAGAAGAGCGCCGTTGACGTCACGATTTTCCACAAAAACCAGGAGCGCGTGGTGTATGTGACCGGCGAGACGGCCGGGAGGGGGCCGGCCTATGCCGTGCTGGCGCTGCAATCCTGGTTCAAACGGCACCCCTTGCCGGCGGGGATTCGCGCGGAGTGGGCCGGGGAGGGCGAGTGGAAGATCACAGTGGATGTGTTCCGCGACCTGGGCATTGCCTTTGCCGCCGCGTTGATGGCGATCTATGTGTTGCTGGTCTACGAAACACGGTCGTACGCGCTGCCGGTGATCATCATGTTGTCGATCCCCCTCACGATGATTGGCATCATGCCGGGCTTCTGGCTGCTGAACCTGCTGGTCAACCGTCCGGTCGGCGGGTATGAGAATCCCGTCTTCTTCACCGCCACCGCCATGATCGGCATGATAGCGTTGGCGGGTATCGTCGTGCGTAACGGAATCATCCTGATCGATTTTGTCCGCACCGGCATCGAACGCGGGGTGCCGATCGAGGATGCCATCCTGGAATCCGGGGCCGTGCGGTTTCGGCCGATCTTCCTGACGGCGGGGACAACCCTGCTGGGCGCCTGGCCGATCACCCTGGACCCGATCTTCAGCGGTCTGGCGTGGTCGATCATCTTCGGATTGTTTGTCTCAACCGCCTTCACGCTGGTGATCATTCCCCTGATCTACTACTGGCTCATGCGCAACAAGCCGGTCGGGCAGTCGGAAGACTGAAGAAAGGGTTCAGGGTTCGGGGTTTAGGCTGTGTTTGTCTTCTTGGATGCCCAACAACCGGCGTCCAACACTCAACGCCCAAGGTGTGAGCAAAGTGCTGAACGTTTTCCGTTCTTCCGATGCGCTTGGCATTTGGGCTGGCGGCGGAACTCCTGAACCCTGACGCCTGAACCCTTGCCCCCCGCCTTCCTCACTGCGACAGGATCGCGGCGGCGAGGGCGGCGGCGGCATCGCGGGCCGGGCAGCGTAACTGCAGGCCAACGGATCGGTCCTGACAGCTCACTTCGCTCATGCCGGCCAGGCGCGACAGTCCGTTCTCATCTCCGGACAGGGCGGCGGTCAGGACCAGGCCGTTCAGAATCTGCTCGATCTGCTGGGCCGCCTCCGGCGAAACCGCATTCAGCAGCAGGCCGGCGTCGACTTTGCCTGCCTTCTCCCCGATTTGCAGCGTGGCGGAGTCCGTATTGCGCAGGATCATGGCCTTCAGTGGATCCTGTTCGGCGCCCTCAAAGCCGCGGCTGGTGGCGGTGAAGAAGACCCCCTCGCGCGGTTGGGGAAAAACGAGGCGGCTCCCGCCCTTGATCGCGTTCGGCTTCACGCCGCCGAGCACATTTAGCGCGCCGGCCACACCGGACTCGTCGGAGCCGATGACCAGGAGGCTGCTCGAGTAGAGGCAGGCATTCATTTCCTGCCCGCTGCTGCGGTCGCGCCACTTGTGAAGTGTCCAGGAGCCCCACGGCGCCGACCGGTACTGGGGATAGGCCGACAAGGAGCGGGTGATGGTGTCGGCCTTGAGCCGGCCGGAAATGAGCGCCACGCCCCGGTTGCCGGTCACATCCTCGCCGTAGAGGGTCACCTGGCGCAGGTCGCGCAAGGGGTCGACGCCCAGCAGCGAGCGGTAGCGCGCGAGGGCGTTCATGAACGCCCTGCCGGTCGCCGGATTGTTGGTCAGCACCGCGCAGGTTTGTGACCCGGCCAGCCGGTCGATATCCACATGCATGACCCACTTCGCCGTGGCGGGGATCTGGGCCTTGGAGAGAGGTCCTGCGACGACGGCAAGCGGGGACAGGACCACCGTGACGGCGGCAACGGCTGACAGAAAGCGTGACATGGCGCACACAGTAACGGGGCGGCCGGGCAAGTCAATTACAGAAAGAACAGGTGCTGGATGAGGATCTTGAGGCCGATGCCGATGAGCACCAGGCCGCCGAAGATTTCGATCTTCTTCTCGAAGAAATGGCCGAACGCTTCCCCGATGTAGACGCCGGCGAGCGATAGCGCGAAGGTCACCGAACCGATGACGATCACCGGCGTCATGATGGCGGTCTCGAGCATGGCGAACGTGATGCCCACGGCGAGGGCGTCAATGCTGGTGGCCAGGGCCAGTACAAGCAGGACGGCGAGGCCGAAGGGGTTGGAGGGTTCCTCGGCCTCGTCCATCCGGAAAGCCTCGTAGATCATTTTGCCGCCGATGAGCCCCAGCAGGCCGAAGGCAATCCAGTGGTCGATGCCGGCGACGAACCGTTGCATGGTCATGCCGGCCAGCCACCCGATCAGCGGCATGAACGCCTGAAACAGCCCGAAGGCGGCCGCCATGCGCAAGGCATGGTGGATGCGGAAATTCTTGAACGTGATCCCGCTGGCCACGGACACCGCAAAGGCATCCATCGCCAGGCCGAGGGCAAGCAACAGGGTCTCGAGGGGGTGCATGGGTTCAGGGTTCAGGGTTCAGGGTTCAGGGTTCAGGGTTCAGGGTTCAGGGTT
>CAZTAJ010000038.1:0-33661 GCA_964611575.1 uncultured Verrucomicrobiota bacterium | reverse complement strand
CCTCCCCCGCTGGTTCCGTAGGTGCGACGAATTTCATTTTCTGAGGGGCTGTTGTGTTCGGGTCGGGGCTCGGGTATGATCGGCTTGCTTGGGGGGCCTCTATCATGTTCAAGTGGCAATTGGATCGTCCGCTGGCGGTGTTCGACATTGAATCCACCGGCATCAATCCGCGTTCCGACCGGATCATCGAGTTGTCCATCGTCAAGGTGCTGCCCAAGGGCGGACAACAGGTGTTGACCTACCTGTGCAATCCGGGCATCCCGATTCCTCCGGAGTCGACGGCCATTCACGGATTCAGCGACGCCGATGTCGCCAGCAAGCCGCTGTTTCGAACGCTGGCACCCGAAATCTTCAAGATCCTCGACGGCTGCGATCTCGCCGGCTTCAATATCATCCGGTTCGACGTCCCCATGCTGATCGAGGAGTTCCAGCGCGCCAGTTTGAACCTGACGTTCGAGGGCCGGCGCCTCATCGATGCCCAGCGGATCTTCCACAAACGGGAGCCACGCAACCTGAAAGCCGCCCTGGCGTTCTATTGCAATGAACTCTTTCTGGAAGGCCACCGCGCCGAGGCGGACGCCCTCGCCACCCTGCGCGTCCTGGAAGGGCAGTTCGAGCACTATCCCGATCTCCCCCGCAATATGGACGAACTGGACAAGTACTGTTCGGTGCGGGATCCCGCCTGGGTGGACCGCGACGGAAAGCTGCGCTGGGCAGGCGGCGAAATCGTCATCAATTTCGGCAAGAAGAAAGGCGAAAAGGTCCGGGATCTGGCCCGCACGGACCCCGGATTTCTGCGCTGGATCCTCAAGGGGGATTTCGCCAGCGATACCAAGGAGATCGTCTCAAAACTCCTGGAAGGCAAGCGCATCGACCCCATCGGGGCCGCCATCGGCGATCAGTTATCGAGTCTGGTCGATGCGGACCCGGAGGCGGTCTGAGCGGCCAGATCATTCACCAGACGGATCACGACGCGACCCACAAGGCCCAGGCTATCGGCCGACAACTTGTCGAGCGTGTCTTCCGCCGTATGCCAGTAGTCATTGCGGCCCGGTGAGGATCCGTACTCGAAATCGATCAGATCGACCGCCGGGAGGCCGGCATCGAGAAACGGCTGGTGATCGTCCAACACTTCTCCCGCATGCAAGGCAAACACCGGGCGGCACTGTTCTGCCGTGGCGGCCTTGAGTACAGCCGCCATCAATCCCGGAGTGCCGTTCCGGGGCAGCGTGACCTTCAGGTCCCGGTCTCCGATCATGTCGAGCACGACGACGGCCTGCACGCGGTCGGCCAGTCCCCGGTCAGCGATGATGCGCGCCAGACGCCGGGATCCGTGCAACCCATCGTGAGCGCCATACGCGCGCCGGCATTCCTCGCCGTCAAAGAAGGCCAGCCAAACGGCCGGCCCGGGCGATGGAACCGTGCGATACCAGGCCGCCAGGGCCAGAAGGACCCCCACCCCGGACCCCGAATCGTTTGCTCCCTGGAAACCCGGAATACCAGCCTTCGTGTCGAAATGCGCCCCCAGCACAACGATGCCGGTCGAAGTGCCCGGCAATCGTCCGATGACATTGTGAAACACGGCCGTGCCGTCCGGAGTCAGATCGGGAAACGCATCAATCTCAGAGGGAACGCCGAGTCCGTTCAGCCGGGTGGACAAATAGCGCGCCGCCTGTGCGGCCGCCGCCGTGCCGCCGTCACGGGGCCCCAATGCCAGGAATGAAGCCACCTCCCTCATGGCATTCGATCCCTCGAATGAGGCGGGATCGGGATTCGCCGCCACGGGAGCGGCGGACGGCCGACAACCGCCCGGCACGGCGGCGCCGCAGAGAAGAACCAGAACGCCGATCCTGACCTGAAGGGAGAGTCGTCGCACAAGCGTGCTATTTCTCGGTGATCCCGAACAACTCCAGAAGACGATCGAGATCGTCATTCGAGAAGAAATCAATGGTCAGCTGGCCCTTGGCCTTCCGGCCATTTCCCAATGTCCGGCAAGGCTGGATATGGACGGCGGTTCCGAAATGCTGATGAAGCCGGTCGGTCAGGAAGGTCACATGGCTCGCGGGCATGTCCTCCCGGCTTTCCCGTTTCTTGCGCGGCAGCCGCTTCAGGCGTTCCACCAGCCGTTCAAGGTCACGGACCGACAGGCCCTCCTGGATGGCGCGCTCAGCCAGGCGGCACTGCTCCTCGGCGATGGTCAGGCCCAACAGCACCTTGGCATGGCCGGAGGAGAGCAATCCCTCGGCGACGAACTTCCGGACCTCATCGGGCAAGCCCAGCAGGCGCAACGCGTTGGCAACCGAAGCGCGCGCCTTGTTCACGCGCTGGGCGATTTCCTCCTGGGTCAGGCCGAACTTGTCGGCGAGCAGGCGATAGCCTTCAGCCTCCTCGATGACGTTCAGATCCTGGCGCTGCAGGTTCTCGATCAGGGCCAGTTCCAGGGCCTGGTGGTCCGAGGCCTCAATGACGATCACCGGCACCTGTTTCAGGCCGCCCTCGCCGGCAGCCCGCCAGCGTCGCTCGCCCGCGATCAATTCGTAGCCATCCGCGACTTTGCGGACGAGCAGCGGTTCGAGCACCCCGTGCGCCGTAATCGACTGGGCGAGTTCGGTCAGCGCCTGTCGATCGAAGTGCCGGCGCGGCTGCCAGGGGCTCGGGTGGATCCGGGTCAGGTCAACCTGCAGAATGCCACCCTTCGCATCCGCAGCATCCGCCGCTGCCGGGACAGGATTGTCCCGGATCAAGGCGTTCAGTCCCCGTCCCAGTCCGTGTTTTGCCGCCATGGTAGCCGCCTCACGATCAATGCCGGCGCCCCGGGATTACTTTCGCGCGAACAACTGCGAGGCCCGGGCCCGGCTGTCGGTCACCGGCCGGTGGCCGGAGGGCAGACGGGACACGTCATCGGAACCCGCACCCGATTCTTCCACCGACGGCGCCGACGCCTCGGCCGGGATGTCCAATGCCATATCGCCTGCGGCAGACTCGGAGGGGGCGATTTCGGTCTTGCCGGCAAGGCTGACGCCGTCTTCGACGACCAAACGCTTGCCCTTGATGTCGCCGGCCACACGTGCGTTGCCCTTGAGTTCGATCCGTTCCCGCGCCACGATATTGCCCTTCACCTGGCCCAGAACCACAACAGAATTGACTGTCAGGTTGCCCTTCACCGCCGCGGTCTTTTCGACCAGCACATCCCCGGAACACGTCAGGTCCCCGTTCAATTTGCCGCCGAGTTTGACCCCGCCGACGCACTTGATCGAACCGTTGATCTCCACATCGTCCGCAATAATCGTTTTGATCTCTTCCATGATGCCTCCTTGAGTCTTATCCATCTGCGAGCCCCTTTCGTTGTCAGCGCCCCTACGGGTACATTCCGGCGCGCATTAACCCGGCCGTCTCCGGGAACCCGAACAAGAGATTCATGTTCTGGAGCGCCGACCCGGCCTGTCCCTTCATCAGGTTGTCGATATGCGAAACAACGCGCAGCTTGCGCGTCCGCACATCGACATCCACGATCAGGTTGCAGTAGTTGGTGCCGCGCACATGCATCGACCCGATCGCCGCGGACCGATCAAAGAGCCGCACGAACGCACTGCCGTCGTAGAACTCGCGGTAGACGCGGGTCAATTGCTCGGCGCTGACATCACGGGTCAGTTGCCCGTAAAGGCACGACATGATCCCGCGGCACACGGGCACGACCTGCGCGGTGAAGGTGACCGCCACCGGCCGGCCCGCCTGCAAGGTCAGTTCGCGCTCGATCTCGCACACGTGCTGATGACCGGCAAGCTTGTACACGTTCATATGATCATAGCGCGCGGGATAGTGGAACGTGGCGCTCGGTTTCTTGCCTGCGCCGGACACACCCGTCTTGCAGTCGCAGATGATGCTGTCCGGCGCCAGGAGTCCGGCGCGAACCGCCGGCGACAGACCGAGGATGCAACTGACGGCAAAACACCCCGGGTTGCCGACGAGGCGGCGTCCGACGTTGATGTCGCCGCGGTGCAGTTCGGCCAGCCCGTACACGGCCTGCGGCAACAGATCCGGCGACGCGTGCTGTGTCTCGCGCCCGATCCGGCTGGCATACTCCGCGTAGCTCTCGGCCGAGTTGAACCGGAAATCGCCGCTGTAATCCACCAGCTTGGCGCCCGAGGCCAGGATCTGGGAAGCGAGTTTCATGCCGACCCCGTCCGGCGTGGCCGTAAAGACCACGTCGACCGGTTCCTGCGCCTTGGCATCCCCGGGATCCAGGATCGGCATATCGCAGAAACCCATCAGATGCGGATACAGCTTGCTGATGGGCGACCCGACATCCGTGACATCAACCAGGCACGCAATCTTGACCTCCGGATGAGAGGCGAGCAGCTCGATGATGCCGACGCCGCCATACCCTCCGGCCCCAATGACTTTGGCACGAATCACAATCAACTCCTCGTTACAGTGAGGGAGCTACGATAGTGAGCGGGGCATGACCTGTCAAGATGGGGTTCACCCCCGCCCTGTGGGCCAGTCCCAAAACGCGGTCCGGCCGGCAAAGACGGTAATCACTGGTACGGCGCTGGCGGCAACCGGGCCTGGCGGGCGCGGACAAGGTAGGTCAAAATGCCGCGGGTCAGCCCTTCGGCCACCACTTCGCGATAGGCCTCCGAGGACAGTCGCCCGGCGTCCCGCGCGTTGGAGAGGAACCCGCACTCGACCAGCGCCGCCGGACACAACGCATTGCGGATCACAAAGAACCGGGCGCGGCGGATGCCGCGGTCCGTGGCTCCGGTTTGGGCCAGCAATCCCCGGTGCACGTAGTTGGCGAACAGCAGGTTGGCCCGGTCGTACCGGTTCCCGGGGCACGCGACGGGCCGCCCCGCCCGCCGCACGGCGCCGGCATCCGCCGTCGAGGAATATCCCGCGGCAGGAACAATGAACGTCTCAACGCCCGAAATGGCAGGGTCCCTCGAGGCGTTGAGGTGAATGCTCAAGAACAAAGCGGCGCCTGCGCGGGTCGCCCGTTCGCACCGCTCATCCAGAGTCAACGCGGCATCCCGGTCGCGCGTCAGCAGACTCTCCACCCCGCAGGCGCGCAGCCGGATGCGAACACGTCTGGCCAGATCGAGGGTCAGTCGCTTCTCGTCGATATTGCCTGCCGTACGGGTCCCGGGGTCGGATCCGCCGTGGCCGGGATCCAGCACGACCAGGCCAAGAGGTGCGCCCGCCAGCACGGCATCAGGCCGCACCAGGGATCCGATCACATCCACCGCATCGACAGGCCTGATGATCCACTCCCCGGCTGCCCGGTCAACCGCGTCGTTCATATAGAACGTGACGCCGTTGCACACAAACTTCCGGCTGCCGTTCTCGAGCGTGAACACGGCGTGCCGGCCCCGGAACAGGAGGGTACTGCCATAGACACTCTGATCGGTGAACCCGTAGGCCGCCATGACGTCAGTCAACGGCAATCCACTGTGCAACGGAGCGGCTGGCGCAACCCCGGCAAGGCACACTCCCACCCATGCCAGCGTGCAGGCAAGCGGAACGACCTTGTGACATCTCATGCGTTGCTTTCCGCAGCACTTGGCCGCGACCGGTCAGCCTTTTTGCTGGTTGCGGCGGAGGCACTTTGATATAGGCATCCTTGTCGTGTCAAGTGGGGCGTTCGTCCCCGCAATGGGAGTTGGACGTATGGCAGAAGTGACACTCGAGCAAGTTCCGCAGAAGGTCAGGGATCTCTTCAACCGTGGATTCACGGCCATCGAGCGGGGTAACGTGGACTACGCCATCGACATGCTCACGGCATGTCTGGGCATGGAACCCCTTTTCCATCAGGCCCGCCGGTATCTCCGCGCCGCGGAGATCAAGAGATTCAGGACGCGGGGCGGCAATGCCTTTACACACCTGATCTCGACCATCACGGGATTTCCGACCGTGGCCACGGCCCAGGCCATGATCAATGCCGGCAAGCCCATGCAGGCGATCCACGCCATCGAAAAAGTGTTGAGCAAAGACCCGCTCAATCTGTCCTACATCAAGGTGCTGGCGAAAGCCGCCGAAGCCGCAGGCGAGCCGGACATCGCCATCCAGACGCTGGCCATGGTGCGGGAGCACCAGCCACACGATACGTTCGTCCTGAACCTGCTGGGCCGTCTCTACATGAAGACCGAGCAGCCACGTCTGGCGCGCGAGTGTTTCGAGACGCTGTGCGAGCTCAAGCCCAATGACACGGCGGCACTCAAGGCGCTCAAGGATGCCATGGCCACCGACAGCATGACCACGGATGGCTGGGCCAAGGCCGCTGCGTCAGGCAAGGGCTTCCGAACGATGATCCGCGACGAGAAAGAGGCCACGATCCTGGAGCAGGAAAACAAGGCAGTCAAAGGTCAGCAGGACGTCGAGTCGTTGATTGCCGAGAACCTGGCGCGAGTCCAGCGCGAACCCGGCAACATCAACTACCGCCGCGCACTGGCCCAACTCTACGCCGGCAGCGCAAGGTTCGACCAAGCCATCCTCACGCTGCAGGAGGCCCTCGCCGTCGCCAATGGGCGGGATCCGCAAATCGAACAAGCGGTCAGCCACGTCCGGCTGCAGGCATTCGAACATGACATCAAGCGACTTCGCGAGAGCGGCATGACGGCGGCCGTTGAGGAGAAGGAGAAAGAGCGCGACCAGTTCCTGTTCAACGACGTGCAGGACCGTGCGACGCGTTACCCGAACGACCTTCAGATCAAGTATGAGTACGGCCTGCTGCTCTTCCAGCAGAATCGAATCAATGAAGCCGTTCAGCAATTCCAGGCGGCCCAACGCAACGCCCAGCGACGCATCAGTTCGCTCTACTACATCGGGCTGTGCTTCAAAGCCAAACAACAGTACGACATGGCCATTGAGCAACTGAACAAGGCGCTCGAAGAACTGCCCGTGATGGACGACCAGAAAAAGGCCGTGCTCTACGAGTTGGGCCAGATACTGGAAAGCACGAACCGTTTGCCCGAAGCCATCGATCACTACAAGCAAATCTACCAGATCGACATCGGCTACCGTGACGTGGCGGCCAAAGTTGAACGGGGTTACACCAAACCGGGCTGACCGAAGAAGCTGGAGCCAACGGTCGGGGTCGAACCGACGACCTGCGCATTACGAATGCGCTGCTCTGCCGACTGAGCTACGTTGGCGGAAAATGACGCTCGATACGATACCGGAAACTCAGCCCCTGTCAATCCCTGGCTCTCGCGCTATGCGGATCACCATCATATCGAGCAGCAACCGCTCAGGAAGACTGCTCGACACCAGTCTCTCGTGTGTCTCAGCCGTCACGCGCTGCGCCTGACGGATGTGCGACGCCGAAAACCGGGCCGCCTGCCGGCACAACTTCACCATGACAAACGGATGTGCCGAGCGGGGATCACGTTTTAGGCCGGTCTCCAAGGCCATCTCGACCTCGGGCTGCAACGGATTCCAGATCGCTTCGTCACGCCCCCCACCGGACCTGAACCTCACCCATCCCTTGTCCATCGCTTCCCGGTAGAGCGCGATATCGCGCAGGCGAGATGCCGCCATGATGACGATGCCCACCGGGCTTTCCTTGTTCGCCAGCATATCGCGCAGGGCCGCCAACGCCTTCCCGGCCTGCCGTTCCGACAGCGCATCCAGGAATTCCCACATTCCCGCTGAGGCCGACGCGCATACCACGGCCTGGACATCCTCCTCGGTCACCTCGCGTCGCGTGCCCAGGTAGAGATCGAGCTTCTCCGCCTCGCCCGCAATCTGCCGCGCGTCAGTACCCGCGCGCTGAACAAAAGCCTGCAGTACACTGTCCGGCGTCTTCAACCCGCGTTCGCGGAGGGCGGCCTGCGCCGCCGTACGAACGTATTGCTCGATTTCGCGGGACTTTTCCGGAAGCGTGAATTCGTGAACGTGATGACGGTCCTTGAAGACCTTGAAGAAGGATGAACGCCGGTCGACGCCTGACGCCGTGACCAACAACGAATTCCCGTCAGCCGGCAGTGACTGGATGATCTCGGCCAACTGCTTCAACTGGGCCTTGACCTCGTCACTGCGCGTCGCGAAAGCCTCCGCCAGGAAAGAGACATCCCGCCACCAGACCAACTTGCCGCCGGTCATAAGGAATCCGGACGTCAGGACTGCGTCCCGGACTGCTTTGATCCGGCGGACCGCCTCGTCCACCGTGTCGGCCTTGCCCTCGACAATCTCGAGTCCAAACGCTTGCTCAGACTCCGGGACCAGCTTGCCAACCAGGTCGCGGGCGGCAGTCGTTCGGGGGAACTCATCATCCCCCACCAGGAGATATGCAGAAGCTTTGCCAGTCATACCTTGTCACCGGAGTTCAAAAAAGGCATAACTCTTGTATCAGGTTGGGTAGGCCTTGTCACGTGAGACACTCAATCAAAGGCACATGAACGTCTGGCTTTCAAAATTCCGCGAGCAGCGCTTGAAGGAACGGCAGCGTGAGGCGGCACGCCGAACAAGCGCAGCCGCCATTCGCTGGTGGAACCGATCGTCATTGGGTGTGTTGATCGGGGCGCTGGTCTGGTTGGCCGCCAGCCTGCTGCTGTACAGCCGACAGACGACCGTCCCGGTTGAATTCAACGGGGCGCTGACCCTGGCCAGCAGCCAATTACTGCTCCTGTTTGGCGTGTTGTTCACCGCCGGGTTCTTGTCCGTGCTGGCCCCCGACGTACTAAGAAATAACTCCCGACTGCTTCTCCTGTCGCTGATCAGCATCGTTACGCTCCTTCCCGCGGAAATCCTGTTGCACATGGCCGATGCCTCGCCACGCCTGCCATTGCCGCTTGCTCAGTATCTCTTCCCCCTCGCTGCCGCCCCGCTCCTGGGTACTCTGCTATTGGGACCTGCAGCCGGGACCGTGGTTGGGCTCTGGTCCAGCTATGCCGCCTCCATTGTGGCAGGACGCAGCCTGACGGTTTTCATCCTGGGGCTCGTGGCGACAGCCGTGGCCTGCGTCATGGCCAGGTCTGTCCGGCGCCGCTCCCAGTTGATCAGAATCGGCGTGATGATCGGAATGGCGGAGCTCCTCACGGTGGTGGCGCTGATTGATCGCCCCGCGGCGGAGTTCCCGCTGGCCTTGATGCAGTCCGCGGCCTGCATCGCCAGCGGGCTGGCGTCCGCCATTGCCGCCATCCTGATCCTCCCCACTTGCGAGACCCTGTTTGGCCTCACGACCAACATCCGACTGCTTGAACTGAGTGACCTCGGCCACCCCCTGTTGCAGCGACTTGCCCTGGAGGCGCCCGGCACCTACCATCACAGCCTCATGGTGGCCAATCTGGCGCAATCCGCCGCGGAAGCCATTGGAGCCAACAGCCTGCTGGCGCGTGTCGCCGCCTATTTCCACGACATCGGCAAACTCACCAAGCCGAACTTCTTCACCGAGAATATCGCGATTGACCAGAATCCGCATGATGAGCTTGCGCCCAGCATGAGTTCCCTGCTCGTCATGGCTCACGTGAAGGAGGGACTTAGCCTGGCGATGCTGCACCGCCTGCCCCCCCCGCTTCTCGACGTCATACAACAGCATCATGGAACCGGACTTGTGGCCTATTTCCACCACAAAGCCGGCCAACAGCGACAAATGGAATTGCAGGAGAGCGGTCGTACTACGGGTCGCGATGTCGGGGTGGATGAATCACAGTACCGCTATCCGGGGCCAAGACCCATCACGAAGGAATCGGGCATCATCTCGCTGGCCGACGCCGTCGAGGCGGCGTCGCGGTCCCTCGAAAAACCCACACCCGGGCACATTCGCGAACTGGTGGATCGCATCGTTGATGCGCGCATCGGAGACAGTCAACTCAGCCAGTGCGATCTGACCCTGGCCGAGCTGTCGACTGTAAAACGGGCATTCGTCTTCTGCCTGACCAACATGCTGCACAGCCGCGTAGCCTATCCAAAGCCATGAAAGTCGCCGTGATCGACCGCCAACGGAGGGCCCGGATCGATCATGAACGGCTCCGGGATCTGGCGCGCTATTTCATGCAGCTTGTGGTTCATGGCGACTCCCCGGCAACGTGGGAGGCCATCACCGTCATTCTGGCCGACGATGCCGTAATCCGCCGCATCAACGCCGACTTCCTGAGTCATGACTGCCCGACCGATGTCATTGCGTTCAGCTACGCCCCCATGCCGGGAGCGGAACCAGGGGCGACCGGCGAACTGGTCATCAATGTTGAGCGCGCGCAGCTCATCGGCTACCGTTACGGTGGACCGGACCGTGAACTGGCTCTGTACCTCGCCCACGGCTGCGATCATCTGGGGGGCGCCGACGATGCCACCCCAGTCGGGCGACGCCGAATGAGGGCGAGGGAATGCCGCTGGCTGCGATCGCGCATCGTGCGCGACAGGATGGACGGCCTCATCCGGCGAAGAACCGCCTGATCGCGGGAACGGGGGTCGTGTCATGATACATAAGACCCATGCCATAGCCCTGCGCGCCGACCCATTCTCGCGGACTTCCCAAATCATCTCATGGTTGACGCCCCGGCAGGGTCGCCTTGTAACCTTGGCCAAGGGGGCTCAACGCCCGCGCAGCATTTTCCGCGGCCAGATTGATACGTTCTACACCTGTGAAATCGTTTACTACGGCGCCACACGATCCGGGCTCTCGACGCTGAAGGAATGTGAAGCGTTGAACGTGCGTGAGCCTTTGCGAGACGATATCCGGGCCAGCGCGTGCGCATCGTACCTCTGCGACCTGGTACAGCGCCTGACGCCTCAGGGAACGCCTCAGGAGGCGCTCTTTCTATTCATGGAGGAGTGCCTGGACGCCCTCTGCGAGGAGGCCGCTGCGCCCGGACGGATTGTGCATTGGGCTGAACTGCGGCTGATGGGGTTGCTCGGCATGGCGCCACGATTCGACCCCTGCGCCGCGTGCGGGCGGGCGGCTTCGCCGGGACACCCTCTTCATGTCATCTCTGTTCCCCACGGCGGGGTGGTTTGCGCAAGCTGTCGATCCCACACAGGGGGCCCTCTCATCCCGCTGGGCCTGGATGCCATGGCCATCCTGAGGTCCTGGCAGTCGGCGAAGTCGCCCTTGCGCGCCAGGAGGACTGCCTGTTCCCTTGAGCAGCGCACCGGGATCGAAAAAGCGTTGGGCGCCCTGCTGGCCTACCATCTGGAACTGACCCCTTCACGCCACATCGCACTCGGTCTTGTGGGCGAATGAAGGGGCCGGCCTACACATTGAAGCGGAAGTGACAGATGTCACCGTCCTCAATGACATAGTCCTTGCCCCGCAACTGCTCCTTGCCACCCTTGCGCAATGCCTCCTCGCTGCCGGCCGCCACCAAGTCGTCAAACTTGATGACATCGGCGCGAATGAACCCGCGCTCAATGTCACTGTGAATCTTGCCGGCCGCTTCCGGAGCGCGGGTACCTTTACGGATCGTCCATGCCCGGACCTCATCCTTGCCGATCGTGTAGAACGACATGAGCCCAAGCATGTCATAGGCGGCGCGATTGAGCCGATCCAGACCCGATGACTCCAGTCCGATCGAGTGCAGATATTCCCGCCGCTCGTTCTCGTCCTGAAGTGCTGCGATCTCCTGCTCAATGAGGCAGGAAACCACAAACGTATCTCGGTGATCCTTCCATGGATTATCGGTGATGTGCCGGTCGTCCACATTGTAGGTCCACAACACCGGCAGCATGGTCAGGAACCCGAGACTGTAAATGGCCTTTGCCTGGTGTTCATCGAACGAAAGGGCCCGTAAAGGCGTTCCTGCCTCCAAGGCTTCCCGGCACTTTTCCAGGACACTCTCCTCCAAAGCCTGCGCAGGAGTCTGGCCGGCACGTTTCTCACGACGCAAGCGATCCAGGCGCTTTTCTGACAATTCAAGATCGGCAAGCAGGAGCTCGGCCTCCAAGTCAGAACGGTCGCGCGCCGCGTCAACCGAGCCCGATGGATGATACACACTGCCGGATTCGAAGGCGCGCACCACGACACACAAGAGCTCACAACGCCGTGCCGCCTCCAGCCAGAACCGGTCCTTGGAGCCCTGCTCCAGGTCGGGCAGAAGGACGGCTGTAGTATCGGCGTAGCGTGTCTTCTGCGGCTGCACGATACGCGAGAGCACATCCACCCGCGGATCCCGAACGAGGGCGACCCCTTCAATGCACTCCTGCTCCTTGCGACCCGGTGGGATTGCCCGACCGGTGAGGAGCGTAAAGAGTGACTTCTTGCCTGACTGCGCGTATCCGAGGATGCCGATTTTCATGCTCTGTCCTTGCATCAAAAAAAAGAGCCGGACGGCTAGCGTCCGGCTCAGATTAAACTATCACTGTTTCAGGCGCGCTTGATCAGACCGCGCACCGAGTCGCTCACCTTGCCGCGGAACGTCACACCCAGCGAAGCCAGCGCCGCGATGATAAGCCAGACGCTCTCAGGCTCCGGAACCGAGAAACTGAGATTGACGTCATCCAGACCGTAGTTCTTCGCGCCAAACCCAGCTCCTTCAACCACATAGATACCGAAGCGCCCCACTGTGGCGAAATCAGTACTCCACGCCAGATCCTCATTGCCCGAGTCGCCGGTGGCGAGATTGAACCACTGACCGGCATCCTGCAATGCCATCAGTTTGTACGAAGACGAATTGCCGGCTGAGGGCGGATTGAGATAGTACACCCATTCATTCCCTGTTCCCCCCGCATCACTGAAATAGAGACCCAACTGGGAGATCGGCTCATCGTACGACTGGACTTTGAAGCTGACAGCAAATCCACTCGGTTGCCCAAGGTACGCACCCGTAAGATTAGCGTCTTCCGTCCATATGACCGCCTTTCTTGTAGACCCCGGCGTTGCGTCGAACGTCAGCTTGAAGTCGCCACCGGTTTGGTCGCCCGATATGCCTGTGCCGCCGCGCACATCCGTGCCCCATGTGTAGGCCGTTGGATTCCACGTTTCTGTTGCGCCTATGGTGGGCGTTGCAAGTAACTTCCCCTCCAGGAGGAGCCCGAAGACTGTCGCTACGATTAACGTTCGTGTGATGTGTGCCATGTTCGGTTCCCCCGTTTTTACTTCTGAATTTGAACTTTGAAGAATACCGGTCCTGCCCCCTGATTGTCCGGAATCTCAACTTCGTTTTTCGGGGCGGTACTTTCCTTTACGGTTGCCAGGGCCTGCGGACCCTGAGTCGGATTGACCAAGTTGGTTATAGGAATCAGGTTGAAAGTGCGAAAGGGTTCGTGTTTCCAAGCAACAACCGTCTTTCCGTAAACGTTCTTTCCGATCTCAAGCTTGAGAGCAGAGTTGGCGTCATTCG
Organism: uncultured Verrucomicrobiota bacterium; assembly: GCA_964611575.1. Lineage (GTDB taxonomy): Bacteria > Verrucomicrobiota > Kiritimatiellia > CAIKKV01 > CAITUY01 > CAITUY01. The sequence continues at coordinate 20,387 of CAZTAJ010000038.1, read as the reverse complement.
GATCCGTTCCCGCCATGAACTCCGCATAGTTACTGGATCCGTCACCATCCTTGTCGTCAGTCGCCCCAGCCTTATCTCCGCCTTCTGGCAGCGAGTGCTCTGTGCGCCATGCGTCGGCGATCAGGTCATCTGTGCCGAAGGTACCATTCCACGGACCCGCGAGTTTGAAGTTATCCAGCGTGAGACCCTGGGTCAGGGCACCTTCTTTAACCACTCTGATGCCGATTTCCTTGACGTCAGCGAGATCGGCCTGCATCAGTTCGGCGGATTCATGCACGCCCTTGGGAAGGTCGTAGATGAACCATGTGGAGGAGTAGGCCAATGGTACGGTTACCTTCGTCGGAGTGGCGGAAACAGCGACCGGATAGAGCCACACATGCGCGCTACCGACAAAGTACAGGTAGACCCCGCCACTCAGTTGGTCGCCGCTGATGTCGAACGAAACTTCGAATATCCGATTCGCGACGTAATTCCCGACGAACCGGCTGTCGGCGGTGAACACTTTCGTGTCCTTTCCGGGCGGCGGGTTCTCTGTGGCAGCCACACCCGGGAACGTCACGCTGAAGGCGGACCCGTTGCATGACCACACGGGATACGCCGGACTGCCGGCTGCAGACTGCCAGCCATCTTCGGTATCCCACTTCTCGGTGAGATTTGCGATCGGCCCGACATTGGCCGCCCCCGCCACAGTCACCCACGAGGCTACTGCCAACGCGAGTCCCTTTTTCAGCCCTTCCGCAAGAGTATTCTTCATCGAGCCCACCTTTTTCTATTGAGTGTTTCTCTCAACTCCCCCAACTCATGATCACGGCTTCACAGGAGCCCATACGTTCGTAGATCCCACCGCACGGCGGTAGTAGAATGCTTCTCCAGGCTGAAGAGCTGGCAGATTCGTTATCGGACCTGTGTACGTTCCGCCAGGAGCCGGCATTCCGATGACTCTCCATGACCCGTTCGTGCGAGGAATCACTGTGATGTACCGAGATTCGCCAAGGATCGTGCGCTTCAGGTGGACCTCATCCCTTGCGAGCGGGTCATCGCCTGTCGTTGTGGTTGCGTTGGTGAGTCCCCATGCCCACGCATTGATGGCATCATAGGGCCAGCCGATGAGATTCCAACCCTCGTTTATTGGCAGAGCGATGCCTGTTGTGCGCTGCAGGCCAGCCAACACCGAGTTGGTTGTGGAGAGAGCGAGGCTCTTGCGCTGGATCCAAACGGCAGCCCCAGGTCGCACTGCGGCCGTTGCCTCTAAGCCTGACCCAACGATCCTCCAGCTCTTGGACGCATTCAGCCAGTAGTTGCTGAGAACGCCACTCGTACTCATGATGTAAAGCCGATCACTGTCACCCTCGTCTCCGCCAGCCAGACCACGAGCCAGATCAGCGCCGAGCAGACCGTTCAGGACGTTGTTGGTCCCGTAGTCGACCGGAATACCAACCATATAGTCGTTATTCTGTCCGTAGCGTTCCTGCCTGTACCACGCATACGTCTCCTCGTTCGTAACGATCGCACCCTGCGGCGATGTGGAGCGCAGACGATAGAAGTAGCGGGCACGCGACAGACCAGCCAGATCCACAAACTGGTTGTTCTCACCGTTCTCACCCGTGTAGAGGGTTATGCCGAGCGGAGAAATCCCCGCGGGATCCGTGCCGCCGAGCAGTTCGTAGGTCCGATCGGGATTAACCTGAACGACCAAGGATATCGTGTTGGAACCGTTCGCGGGCGCGCCGAGCTCCAAGATGCGCGCCGTGTTCGTGCCGCCCCAAATGTAGGCGGAAGCCTGATCGGTCGCACCCGTGGAACCGTAGGTCATGATCTCCCAGGGATCCGACAAACCATCCCCATCCGCATCATTGGTGCCGCCGGTTGTCGTGATCAACGTGGACGGAACCTTATTCGTGATCGTCACATCGTCCAGCCAAGCGTCATTCGCATCACCGTTTTTAAACTTGAACCAGGCGTAGGCATTGACGCCGGTATTGATGAACGTGAGATTCGTGCCCAGCGCCACACCACTGACGAACAACGACCACTTCTTCAGGTCGTAGTCATGCAGCACGCTGACATGTTGCCATGTGTTCGAATCGTCAATCCCAACAACAATGTTGGTGTCTGTGGTAAACTCGTTGGTTACTATGGGGCCGTTAACAGCCGCGCGGCAGATGGCCGCCCAGTAGCCGTTGGTGGTGATATAGATCTGGGCGGTTGCGTTGGTATCAGGGTCGGGACCCGCGGAGGTCTCGGAGCTGTACCGCCGGGGAATCGTGAAGAAGTCGCTCCAGATCTTTCCGCCACCGGCAGAGATCACATTGGTGAGCGTCTGATTCTGGGGCACAATAGCCGCCTTTGTGCCATCGTGCGCTTTGACAAGCTGCACTTTGACGTTGGTGCTTGACGCCTTCCAGCCGTTCACCCCGTCGAGAGGGTCCTGATCCGTATAACTCTCGAAATCGTCATGGAGCAGCGCAGCCGATGCCGTCCCCGCCAGTATGAGCCCCGACGCTACCGCAAGCCAGTACCTCGCTGTCATCTTCATCGGTTCACCTTCCCCCTGCTTGGTTGGAAACAAGAGCCCCCGAACACCTATTCGAACTCCGAAACTATTTACTTTGTATGGTTGCTATTCTCGCTCACTGAAAATACCCAGTCAATAATTATTTTGCAAAAAAAATGTCAGTTATCCCGAAGCTGCCGTCATCGATGCGCGTCGGCATTACAGGGTCACCACCCGAGAAACGACAACGGTGCTCTTCAGCGCACCGGGCTGACGCGCCCCTTTTGCATCGAGCAACAACCGGTCGACGCGCAACATCTGAGCGGAGGTTTCAACGGCGTAAAGAAAACCCACCACCTGGGCCATGTCGGCCTCAAACTCAAGGTCAACCGCGTACTGTTCGTAATCGGGATCGAGACGCGGCTCACGGGGTTTGGTCGCCGAGAGTTCAATCTTGAGTTGCTTGGCCAACCGCTCCACTTCAGCCAGCATGGCCGCACTCTCCGCCGCTGTCGACCCGTTCTTCCGAAGCGCATCCCCATACTGCCGGTAGTCCTTGACCACCACATCTTTCGACGCCGGCGAGAGGACGCGCAGATTGTGATCCATCTTCTTTTCCTGCCCGATCGATTCTTCCTCGATCGCCCGGAATTGCCCGCGCACCGGACCGAGAACGACCGCAATCACCGCGCCCACCAGGACGAGCCCGCCCGCCGCCTGTAACAGCGTCTTGCGGTCGAAGGTCACGCCGGCGATTGATTTCGGCATCATGGCTGTCGGGCCTCAAGTTCACAGGTGATTTCAAATTCCGTCTGGTCCCGGGCGCTAACCGTCCGCGTCCGTTTGACCTCACGAAAAACGGGAGAAGCCTCAAGCGCATTGACCAGTTTGCTGCTGGCTTCGGGACCGCCCGTATTCATGCCACGCAATCTCAACCGGGCATCCTCCAGTTCAATCGACATCAAACTGGTGTCGCCGCCGATCAACGCATGGAGTTCGGTAAGCACGGTCACCGGTGTCAGCGCACCCCTCATCCGGCCGCTGACGATGGCCACTTTCCGGCGCATCGACTCCACTTCTTCGGCCACCGGCGTTGTCGACTGCACCCGCGCCATGAGGCGGTCCCTGTAGTGCTGCCGCACAAAGAGCCGACTTTCAACCCATGTGGAAAGCAGAGTCACCACGGCCATCCCGAGAATGGCCGTCACCGTCATCTCCGCTGCACGCCGAGCGATGGCGCGGCGCGTCAAGATGGATTCCGGAGTCAGATCGATCTCCAGGCGTTCCGGGGCCAGCGCAACTCCCGCCACGGCCGTCAGCGACACGTCGCGAGCCCGCTCATCGCCGGTGATGGCCGCACTACCGTTGCCGCCGACTCCCTTGAGCGTGTCGAAAAGCGCAACCGGCAGGCCCAGGATCGACCGCAGGCGATCCGACAGTCCGTCCTGGCCGCCCGTCGCGCCCGCCAGCAGGAGCCGGTCGATCCCGACCGATGGAGACTCGTGCCTGAACGTTTCCAGGGCGCGCGCCGTCTCCTGGATAAGCCGTTCACTGCCTGCCACAGGGTCGCCCGCCAGGTCACGGGCTCCGACCGCCAGGCTGCGGCTGAACAGCACCATCCCGTCCTGCAGCACCAAGAGCTCGGCATTGCCCGCGTCAACATCCAGCAGCCCGACGCCTCCGCCCAGACCGGTTTCGGTGCCGGCCAACCGGCACTGCAAGGCCGCCGCCAGTCCGTCGGTCGACGCCGTTATCAGACGCACTTTCAGTCCGGCGTCTTCAAGCATCCGGAAACGTTGACGCATCACCGCCGATGGGGCGATCACCAGCATGACGCGCGTGTAACCTTCACGGGTGCCCGCGGACAGACGATAGTCGAACACAATTTCGTCCCGCGAATAGGGCGTCTGCTTGGCAATCTGCAGATCGATCATATCGCTCACTTCACGGGAATCGGCCGACGGGAGTTCAAACGTGCGCACGGTCACCGCCTGACGCGGGACGCACACCATGATCTCGGCACCGCCAAGATCGAGCGCCTTGATGGCGTGAGTGAACCCGGCGACCGACGTGTCGGCTTCGTCAAGTTTTCGGGTCACCATACGGGACACCGTCGCCGTTTGTCGTCGCCGATCAACCTGGACCAGTTTGATCCAGTCCGTTCCAAGCTCGATCGCCGTCACGACGCCGCCCAATGCCGGAATATGCCGATCAGTCTTCATGCCAGAATTCGAAGGTCCGTGCGGTGCGGTTCCACACGCATTCAATGCGCCGCGTGATCCGTCCACCCCCGCGAGACTCCCCCACCGCCACAATACGGAATCGATCCGAACCCACCGTGATCACCGAGTCCAGGCCCTGAAGCAACGCGCCCTCGTCAACCTCCACCGCCACGGCCTTGGACAGGGCTTCCAGCAGTCCGGACCCTGTTGAAAACATGAACATACCGCCGCCTTCCCGGAACTGCAATATCTTCCTTGTCAGGGACCCAACCGCATCCCGGGCGGCCCCGGGCGGCGCCCCCCCCCGCCGCATGAGACTCTCGAGAACCACGGGGCCGGCAGTGTTGATGTTGACCCGTCGACCGCCGCCATGAACGGTGATGTGGGGTTCCAGGCGCCGGAAGAGGGCCTCGTCAATGCCCGCCACCGCAAGCACGTCTTGAAGACAAAGAAACGGGCGAAGCTCCGGCGGCTTGGCACCGTCGCCCGGCACAGAACGGGCCGCCACAAGATTGGAGACCACCCCGAGGGCCGCACGCTCGTCCAACTCACCAGCCGTCATCAGCAACCCCTGCAGGACCTCAGGATCTGCATAGTTCACATCCACTCGGGCCTTTTCGTCAAGCACGCCGTAGTTCGTCACCAGTGAAGATTCACCGGAGCCGACCCGAATCACCGAGTAGACGGCGTCACCGCAAGGCACGGTCTGGAAGTCGCCGGGACTGTCCGCCCAGCGTTCAGTCAGAGCCTGCCAGGCGTTGGTCTCAAGCCCGAGCACCCCGACGGCCCGAGCCACCCCGGCCCGGGCGGCGCCGTACGCCTTCAGTCGATCCCGGATGCGTCCCGCGGCATCCAGGCGTCGAGAGGACTGCGTGCCAACGGCGGCCGCCAGCATGGCCATCAAGAACAGCACCCACGCGGTGATGATCAGCACGCTGCCGGAATCAGGCGCCCGGAATGACAATCGTTCGACGGATCTCAAGATTCCCCCTGTCGGGTCCAAACCGGATTGCCACGTCGACCGCCCCGGGACGGTTGGTTACGCTGCTCCACGAGGATTGCCCCCCGCTGCCGCCGCCCCGATAGGCAAAGCGCACGGATTCGACGCCCGCAATCAAGGCATCGCCACCGGGCGCGGCGCCGCCGGGTGCCAAGGCGGTCAAGCGCCGCTCGAAGGTCCGAGTCTCCTTGCGCACCGCGTAGGTGACCTCAAGAAGGGACCTCCCGCCGGGCACCAACCCGGGGACATCAACCAAGACGGGCATCCGGAGTTCATCGGCCCGCCCTTCGAAAGACGCCAGGCGCGTCCCCGTTGCATTGCGCAAATCGCGCTGGAGCCATTCGATCGCCATGGCGGTGTCCATCAAATCCGACGATCCGCCGCGCAGCCGTTCCCATACGCGCAAACCGCCCGCGAATGCGGTGACAACGGCGGCAATCACCAGCACGCCGATGGCCGCCGCAATCGACAACTCGATCAAGGTGAAACCTGCGCCGCGCCCCGGTGAACGTCCTGACATCATAGGCCCTGCACTCAACGAGAAGAAACCGGCACCGACCAGGTTGACACCCGCACCGAATCGCCGGCCCCGGCGCGGCCGGCCCGGATATCGCATTCCACCAGGGTAAGGCCTTCACCGACACCGACGGGGCGGAAGGTCATACGGCCATCGTAGCCCCCGACCGCCTGCCCTGCCGCGATGGACTCCCCGGGTCCGGCGGACACCAACCGCACGGCATCGAGCTCCTGCTGCGCCGCCAGTGTGGCGGCAAGGGTCGTATCCGCCGCGTCCAGCGCGGACACCGCCATGCTGTACACCCGCAGGATCGCCGTGATTCCCGCGAACAGCAGCACCACGGCGACCAGGACTTCAACCAGCGCCAATCCGCGCCGACCCTCAGTCCTGCCAGTTCGTAACGTCGTCATCGGATCCTTCTTTGCCGTCCTTGCCCGCGGAGAAGATGTCATAACTGGTGGCGCGATGGGTTCCGGGGCAGCGGTACAGGTATTTGCGACCCCAGGGGTCCAACGGCCGCTTTTCCAGGTAGGGGCCCTTCCCCGTTGCCGCCATCAAGGCGTCCAGGCCCTGCTCCGTGGCGGGATAGGCGCCGGTGTCCAGGCGGAACAGTTTGAGGGCCAGATCGAGACTGTGCAGGTCACCCTGCGCAATCTTCTCCTTGGCATCGTCCGAGCGGTTGATCAGGCTGGGTGCGACCATGGCAGCGAGCGCCGCGATGATGATGACCACGATCATCAACTCGATCAACGTGAATCCCCGTGTACCGTCCATGCGTTTCATGATGTCCTCCCGTGGTGTGCCTCGACCCTCACCGCAATCCCTGACCGATCTGAAAGATGGGCAGCAGCATCGCGAAGATGATGAACCCCACAACCAGGCCCACGACCAGGATCAGGACCGGTTCGAGCAACGTGGTCATCAGCCGCAAATCCCGGTCGAGTTCACGCTGGTAGAATGACGCCGCCTCCTGCAGCGAGTCGTCCAGGCGGCCGCCTTCCTCGCCCACCGCCATCATGTTGGTCAGAAACACGGGGATTTCCGGTCGTTGCCGAAATCCCTCAGCCAATGAGGCGCCCCGCCGCACGGTGGCGTCAGCCACCTGGCGGACCGCCTCCTGGAGCCGCCGGTTGAGCAGCGTCTTCGCGCTCAACTCCAGCGCCCGTTCGATGGGGATGCCGGCGGCCAGCAGCAACCCCAGCGTCCGTGAGAACCGCACCAGGTCGGTGTCGAGCGCAAACCGCCCGGCGACGGGCAGTCGCAAAACCAGCGCATCAACGACCAGCCGCCCGTGAGGCGAGCGCACATACCGGTGCAGGAGGAACGCGCCGAGGGCAAAGACCGCCAGCAGCCAGCCCCATCCCGCCGCAAACACCCCGCTCACCGTCATCACCACGCGCGTGGGCAGCGGCAGGACCTGGTTCATGCCCTCGAACAGGTGGGTGATGCGCGGCAGGAAAAACGCCAGGATGACAAAGACGCTCACCACACCGATCGTCAGCACCAGCGCCGGATAGGCCACGGCGGCCAGCACCTTGCCCCGGAGTTCGTCCTCGCGCTCGCGCGCCTCGGCCAACCGCAACAGCATCTCGTCCAGCAGCCCGGCGGATTCACCGGCGTGCACCATGTTCACATAAAGCTCGGGGAACAGCGCCGGGTAGCGTTGCAGCGTGTCCGAAAGCATGCGGCCGTCCCGCACCGATCCGACCATGTCGTCGAGAAGGGTCCTGAATGCGGCGTTGCCGCTTTGTTGCTGGATGGTGGCCAGCGCGCGAAGGATGGGCACACCGGCGCGGAGGAGTCCGGCAAGTTGCCGGGTGAACACGGTCACGTGACGGCTCGACACGCGCCCCCGCCCCTGCCGGGCGGAAACCCCGGGGCGATCCGCCGATCCCGCCAGTTCGATTGAGATCGGGCTCAACCCGAGGGCGTCCAGGCGGGCCAGCGCCACCGTGCGGCTGTCAGCCTCGATCCGGCCGTCCACCGTCTCGTCGGGTCCCTTCTTGGCTTTGTAGGCGAATACGGACATAACGGGGCGTCACCGGCTGACGTTCGGGACCGTCATACCACCTCACTCTGGGTGTCGAAGGTCACCCTCAACACCTCATCCGCGGTCGTAATGCCCTGTCGCACCTTGTCCCACCCGTCGGCCGCCAGAGTCACCATCCCGAGTTTGACGGCGCGTTCGCGTATCTCACGCGCCGAGGTGCGCTTGAGGATCAAGTCCTGCAGGGGCGGCAGCAGCGGCATGACCTCGCAAATGGCCACGCGCCCGCGGTACCCGGTGCCGTTGCACTGGCGGCACCCGCGCCCGCGGCTCATCCGGCGCCCGGATTCCTCGTACCATTCGCGGCACCCCTCGCAGACCACACGCACCAGGCGCTGCGCGATAAAGGCGCGCACCGTCGAGGCGATGAGGTAAGGGTCGACCCCCATGTCCAGCAGGCGGATCGCCGCACTGGGCGCGTCGTTGGTGTGCAGCGTGCTGAAGACCAGATGACCGGTCAACGCCGTCTGGATGGTGATTTCCGCCGTCTCGCGATCGCGCACCTCCCCGACCATCATGATGTCCGGATCGTGCCGCAGCATGGCCCGCAGGGCACGGGCGAACGTGAGGTCGATCCGGGGATTGACCTGCGTCTGCATGATGCCCTTGATCTCGTATTCCACCGGATCCTCGATGGTGATGATCTTGTGGGCGCGCGAGTTGAGGCGGCTGAGGCAGGCATAGAGCGTGGTGCTCTTGCCGCTGCCGGTCGGGCCGGTGACAAAAAGGATCCCATGCGGCAGCCGGAGCAACTCCAGAATCGCCGCCTGGGGTTTCGGGGAGAATCCCAGGTGCTCCAGGCTGAACAGCATGACCGTCGGCAGGATGCGGATGACCACGTTCTCGCCGTGAACGGTGGGCACCACCGACACGCGCAGGTCGTAGGGCTGGCCGGCGATCGACACCCGCGCACGGCCATCCTGGGGCATGCGGCGCTCGACAATGTTCAACCCGGCCATCAGCTTGATGCGCGAGACAATCGCCGGGTAGAGCACGTCCAACTGGCGGGACACCGAAGTGTCGTAGAGCACGCCGTCGATGCGCCGCCGGACCAGGACGTCATCCCGGTACGACTCGAAATGAATGTCCGTGGCGCGGTCCGCGATGGCCTGCTGCAGCAACTGGTTCACCAGCGTGATCACCGAGGCATCGTCGGCGCGCTGGTCCAGGTCGAGCGACGATTCCGCCACGCCCCCCCCGGTGATCCGGGGCTCATCGGCCAGGATACGTTCAACCGTCTCGGCGCCCACGCCGTAATGACGCTGCACGGCCTCGAGAATATCGGGTTCGCATGCCAGCGCCAGGGAGACTCTCAGGCCGAGGCTGCTCTCGATGTCCTCGACCGCCGAGAGATCGAAAGGATTTGAAATCGCGATCGTCAGCACGCCGCCGGCCAGCCGCACGGGCATAATCCGGTAGTGCGAGACAAAACGCGCGGTCAGGCTGGCAATCGCCGCCGGCTCGACCGGCGTGTCGCGCAACGCAAGAAACGGAATACCCTGCTGATGCGCGAGCGCCTGCAGCAATCGGTCCTCCGGCACGAGCCGCTCGCGAACCACAGTCTTGACGAGGGATTCGTTCCGTTCCCGCGACAGGCGCACGGCCGTCTCCAACTGGGCTGCGGTGAGCACCCCCTCCTCGACCAACCGTTCTCCAAGCCGTGGCGCCATGGGACTCCCTCTACGGCAACCGGCCGATCATGTAAAATTCGCGCTCGTCGCGGTCGTCGCACTCGCCGTCAATGATGCGTGAGCAGTCGTTGACGGTGACTTCCGTGGGCACGTACTGGCCCTTGCGCCCGGTGTAGGCCTCGGCCACAAAGCAGGGCTGCGTCATGAAGTTCTGCAGTTTGCGCGCCCGCTCGTAAAGGGTGCGGTCGGCCCGCGACAGTTCGTCGATGCCGATGACGGCCACGATCCGGCGCAACTCGTCGTACTTGGTGAGGATTCGGATCGTCTCCTGCGCGATGGCGAAATGCCGCTGCCCGATGACCGCGGGATCGAGATTGGAGCATGACGAGGCGAGCGGATCGATCGCCGGGTAGAGCCCCAACTGGGCGCGGTCGCGCGACAGGACCAGCACCGAGTCGAGGTAGCTGAAGATCGCCACCACGGCGGGATCCGTCAGGTCGTCCGCCGGCACATACACGGCTTCGAACGCCGAAATCGAACCGCCAGCCCCCGTCTTGATGCGCTCGTGCAGGTCGCCCACCTCGGAACTCAGGGTGGGCTGGTAGCCGGTTTCCGACGGCACGCGGCCCATCAAGGTCGAAATCTCGGATCCCGCCTGAACGAACCGGAACACGTTATCCATGAACAGCAGCACGTTCTTGCCCTGTTCCTGCAGCCACTCCGCCTGGGTGATGCCCGTCTTGGCCACCTCGAAACGCGCGCCTGGCGGCTCGTCCATCTGGCCAAACGCCATGATGACCTTGGCCAGGATGCCTTCGCGCTCGAACTCGAAGTACAACTCATTGCCCTCACGGATGCGTTCGCCGATGCCCGTGAAGACGCTGCAGCCGTCATGCTCCTTCGCCACGTTATGGATGAGTTCCTGGATGACGACGCTCTTGCCGCAACCGGCGCCGCCGAGGATTCCCGTCTTGCTGCCCTTGACCACGGGATACAGCAGGTCGATCATCTTCATGCCGGTTTCCATCAGTTCGCGCTTCGAGTCCGCCAGGCCGGCGACGTTCATGCGCAGCTTGCTCACGTCGCGGTGGATCGGCCGGGTTTCGGACGCGTTGATCGGCCCCTTGCCGTCGATGGGATCCCCCATCACATTGATGATGCGGCCGAACAACGCGTCACCCACGGGCACCCGCAGAACGTCCCCGGTGGATACGGCCACGGCATTCCGCTGCAGGTTCAGGGTCGAGGCCAGGGCGATGCACCGCGCCACGTTGCCCTCCAGATGCTCCGCGACCTCGAGGGTCAACTGGCGTTTGTCGAAGGTCTTCGTGATGACGACCTCATGCAGGTCGGGCATGTCCTCGATCCGCGGGAACGTCACATCAACCACCGGCCCCTGGACGGCGGTGACCCGCCCCCGCTTCAACTCCGTCTTGGCTGCTTCTGCCATGATTCACTCCTCCGGTTGCCGGCCCGCTCGCGCCTAGGCGACCTTACGTTTCTTTTTCTTCCGCGACGAGAACGACTCCCGCATGCTCTTGTCCACCAGTTCATGCGCGGCACGGAAGCACTGGTGCTTCAGCCGCTTATGATCCTTCTCCAACTTCTGTACGCTCTCCTCGAGATGCATGGCGCGCGCGGCAAATTCCGCCAGCTTGCTGTCCTCGAACACCTCAAAGAGTTTGGAGGCCACCCAGACCGACGCCAGGTACTCGGCCATGTCGCGAAAGGAGGACTCCACCACCACCTGGCGCGAACTGGCAAGGAACCCCTTCGGCCTGCCCTGGTCGGCCGCCTCCGTCCCGGGGGGAGCCTCGAAGAGATCCGCACACGGGAGCAACCGGATCGTCTCGATCGTCTGCTGCGTGAACGAAATCGGGCGCGGATACACCAGCACCACGCGGCCCAGCCGGCCCTCCAGAACCTCCTTGACCAGGTAGTCACGAATTTCCATGGCTTGCTCGTACCGCGTTTCCGGGCTGATGCCGGGAAAGGACTTGAACACGCACCCCCGTTCCGTGAGTTTCGCGGCCCCCTTTTCGCCAATCACGACCAGGCGCACGCTCTCCGCAGGCAGGACGCCCTGGGCATCGAACCCCGCCTCGATCACGCCGGCGTTCAGACCGCCCATGAAGCCCGAGTCCGAGGTCACAAGCACGATCCCCAGCATGTCATTGGAGACGCGCACCAGGGGATCGTCGACCTCAACCATGTTCACGACACGAAAGAATCCGGTGAACTCCTCCATGAATTCGGCAAACCGCTCCTTCTGGCGTTCCAGCATGTGATACTGGGACGCGGCGATATTCTTGAGCGTTTGAATCAACTGCAGGAACTCCGCGTTGAAGCGGAGTTCGCGCCGGAGTTGACTGAGCAGGGCCATCGGGGTTCACATCGGAAGCGATCAGGCGTATTCTTTTTTGATCTGGTCGACCGCCTCCCGGAAGCGGTTCTGCAAGCTGCCATCGATCTCGAGGCTGCCCAGTTTCATGCGGATGCCCGCCATCAATTCGGGATGGACCGTCTCATGCACGTCCAGGGTCGCCCCAAACTTGCGCGACACCAGGTCGCGGATCCGGTCCTTCGTGGCCTGGGGCATGGGGTGGCTGGAGTCGACTTCAACCGCCTCCGCGGCAAGCGTGATGCTGCTGGAATCCATCTCCTCGAGCGCCGCCAGCAGTTCGTCGATGAAGGCCTGATCCACCCGGCGGCCCATTTCATCGCTGAACGCCATCTCGCAGATCCGGCCGGTGTTGTCGAGTGTCTTGCTCTCCATCTCCCGGGCCAGTTCCAGGCGCATGCGTTCCTTGCTGCGGGTGGCCTCATCCATGATGCGGTCGCGGTCGCGCTTGGCCTCCTCCACGAGCGTTTCCCGCGTCCGCGCCAGTTCCTTCTCGAGATCCTCCTTGGCGTGCGCCAGCGTATCCTGGGATTCCGCGGCCTTGCGGCGGAACTCGCTTTCCGTTTCTTCGATGCGTTTGCGGATGGTGTCCTCTTTCTTGCCCAGTTCCGACTCGACGTCACGCAATTTGTTGACGGCCTTCATCGTATCCCGCAGCAAGAACCGGCGCATGGCCATCACCATGATGGCGAACACGGCCATCTGCGCCAGGACCAAGTACAACAAGCCAATCATACCATCTCCTTCATTGCGGGTCCGCCGGGCAGCCCCCTGCCGGCCGGCGAATCCCGCCTTATCACCGCCCGAACAACTGGAACAGGACCAACAGGGCGATGACGGCGATCGCCTCTGCGAACACGAGAGCCACAATCATCGCCTGCAGGATCTTCGAGGCGGCGGATGGATTACGCCCCAGGGCGCGGATGCTGGCATACCCGATGGATGCGATGACGGCCGAGGGGCCCAGCACCGTCAGGAAGATCACCACGAATATGATAAAATTGCGCATCGCACTCCATCCCCGTTCAAGCCGGCGCAGTCTTCGGGCGCGGCGCCTCCTGCTCCTCCAGCAGAATCACGCATTCGCCGTCGCAAAACCGGACCATCCCCTTCTTAATCGGAATCCGCGTCTTCCAGTCAACCACAATCTCCCCGGCCTTCAGCAGGCTGAGGATCGGGGCGTGGTAGGCGAGTAATTCAAACTCGCCCGCCTCGCCCGGCAGAAACAGGTTTTGAGCCCGCCCCTGAAAGACCACGTGCTTCGGATTCAGCACCTTCAGCGAAAAATCCGCCACTCCCGGCCTCCTTGACGATCGATCATCCCGCCCCCGCCGCGCACTGGCGCACGACAACAGCCAGTCGCGCATCGATCGCCGGCGTCATCTCGGGCCGCGCCTCAATGTCGCCCGCCAGGCGGCTGTCGACACGGTGCGCGTAGTCCATGATCTCGTGCGCAAACCGGCTGAGCTGCGAGGCATCCAAGTCGTCCAGCACCCCCAAGCGTAGCGCATACAACAACAGGACGACTTCAGCCAGGGACGCGGGCTTGCATTGGGGTTGCTGGAGCACGCCCAGCAATGCGCGGCCCCGTTTGAGCACCTGTTCGGCCTCTTTCGACAGGCCCGACTGCAGCTTGCTCAGGCGCACCACCTCCGTGTAGGTCATGTGCTCGCGCCGCAGCGTGCTGCTGAGCTCGCGCAGGATCAGCGGTTGAGCCCGCCCGCCCACGATCGACAGGGACAGGTTGAAGTCGACGGCCGGCCGCATGCCTTCGCCGAAAAGCGACGAACTCAGGATCACAAGCCCGTCGCAGATCGAAGTCAGGTTGGAGGGGATATAGCCGGTCAGGTCCCCCTGCAGCGTATCGGCGATGCCCAGGAAGGTCATCGACCCGCCGCCATACTTGGCGTTGAGTTTGCCGGCCCGTTCCATCAACTGGGTCTGCACGTAGAAGATATCGCCGGGGTACGCCTCGCGGCCCGGCGGCCGCTCGAGCAGCAGGGAGAGCTGCCGGTAGGCCCAGGCATGTTTGGTCAGGTCGTCGAACACGACCAGCACCTGGCGGCCTCGACGCATCAGATGCTCGCCGATGGTCGCGGCCGTGAACGGCACAATGTACTGTTCCCCGGCCGAAGCGCTGTCGGTGGCGGCCACCACAATGGAATACGCCAGCGCCCCGCGCTCGGCCAGCTGGCCCACGACCTTCTCCAGCGCGACCACGGCCTTGCCGATGCAGCAGTAGATGCAGATGACGTCGCGGCCCTTCTGGCTGAGAATCGCATCCACGGCAATGCTGGTTTTGCCGGTCATCCGGTCGCCCATCAGCAACTGGCGCTGCCCCTTTCCGATCGGGATGAGGGCATCGATGACCTTGGTGCCTGAATGAAGAAACTGGTCCACCGGCGCCCGCTCCGTGATCAGAGGCGAGGGAGCAAACACCGGCCGGTTCATTTCGCAGAAGACCTCACCCCGGTCGTCGCAGGCGGCGCCCAGCGCGTCGATCATGCGCCCGATCAGGCCCTCCCCGACCGGGATCGTAAACGGTTCGCTCGTGCCCGACACGGTCTGTCCGAGTCGCACGCCCTTGTCATCCCCCAGCAGGAGGGCGAGCACATCCTCCTCGTTGAACCCCATGATGATACCCTTGATGTCGCCACCAAAGTCCACGAGCTGCCCGTTGAGACACGACGGCAGCCCGGTGATCCGGACAATCATCTTCTTGATGTCCTTGATCGTCCCCGTCTCGGAGAGTTTGATCTTAAACGGCGCCATGCCCATAAGCAGTCAGCTGTTGATTCAGCCCCTCCTTGATGTCTTCGGTCAGATCCTTGCGTTCCACCAGGCTCTTCAAGAGGTCGGGCCGCTCGGCCCGGATCTTCGCCATCAGCCCCCGGCAATACGCGCCGACGTTCTGGGGCATCAGATGCTCCATGTGCCCGTTCGCCAGGGCATACAGGATGATGACCTGCTCCGCGACGGGCACCGGCTCGTTCTTGTCCTGCTTGAGCACCTCGGCCACCACGCGCCCTTTGCGCAGACGATTCTCGACCGCTTCCGACACCCCGGCCTTGATCCGGGTGAGTTTCTCCAGCTCCTTGTACTGGATATACTCCAGGCGCAGAATCCCGGCCAGCTTGCGCATGGCCGGCCACTGCACCTTGCTGCCGATACGGGACACGGACAACCCGATATCGATGGCCGGCTTGAACCCCTCCGTAAACAGCGCCGTGCTGACATACAACTGCCCGTCGGTCATGGAAATGATATTCGTGGGAATGTAGCCGGTGACGTCCCCCTGGACCGTCTCCACGACCGGCAGGAACGTCATCGATCCCGCCCCGCGCTCCGGGCGCAATTTGCAGGCCCGCTCGACGAGCTGGGAATGAAGGTAGAAGATGTCGCCCGGATAGGCGTCACGCCCCGGCGAACGTTCCAGCAGCAGCGACATCTGCCGGTATACCCAGGCGTGTTTCGTGAGATCGTCGAACACGACCAGAACATCGCGGCTCTTTTCATACATGAAATACTCGCCCAGGCTGGCCGCCACGTAGGGAGACAGGTATTGCTGACCCACCGATGACGACGCGGTCGCGGAGACAATGACAACGTAGTCCATCACCCCGCGTTCGACAAACAAATCGATCACACGATTCAAGGACGCCTCGGCCTTGCCGATGCAGCAGTAGATGCAGATGACGTTCTTCCCTTTCTGGTTCAGGATGGCGTCCGTGGCGATCGTGGTCTTCCCGGTGACGCGGTCGCCCAGGATCAGCTGGCGCTGCCCTTTGCCGACGGGATTCATCATGTCGAGGATCTTCACGCCCGTTTCCAACGCTTCCTGGAGAGGCGTGCGTTCGAGCACCGCCGGGGCCACGCCAAAAACCGGATACCGCATATCGGCCTTGAGCGGGCCCTTGGCATCAACCGCCTCGGCCAACCCATTGACAATGCGCCCCAGAAAGGCCTGGCCCACAGGGACCGTGCAGCTTTCGATGGTCGAGAACACCCGGTCGCCCGGTTTGAGTTTCTGGCCTTCCTTCACGACCATGGCCAGTTCATACACCCCGTCGAACCCCACGATTACGCCCTGGCTGCCGCCGTCGAAATGCACCAGTTGGCCGTTCATGCAATTGGTCAGGCCGGCAATGTGGGCGATATCCTGCTTGATCTCCGTGATGACTCCATATTCCCTTATCTGCAAGGGACTGATCTTAATCGCCATGACGCACGTCTCCGTTCAACACAGGCCGATTCATGAAGAGGGCTTCTCCGGGCCGGGCGGCGGGGTGGACTCCGGGGAGCGACGATCGCTTCCCGCGAACGTCTCCGCCTTCCCCCGTCCGTACCAGCGCAGGAAGAACAACGCGCTGAAAACGCCCAGGAACCCGAGAATAATGTAGATGATCCGCCAGGTCGTTTCCCGACTGGGCGGTTTCAGGTTCAATATCGGAGCGGATATCTGCAGTTGCTGATTCCGGGGGGGCTGGAACAGTTCGTCGATCCGCATCAGCCCGGCATCCAGGTCACGAAGCTGTTTGGCGCGCTGGCGGGCAAACGCCACGTACTCCTCATTCAGTATGGCGGGCGGGACATTCGTGGCCAGCATGTCCAGCGCCACCGCCAGGCGTTCGGCATCCGCCACCACCGACGTGTAAGACTGGCTGTCTTTGGACGCTTTGACCAAGGTGGCCGCCCGTTCCCGAAGCTGCTTCAGGTAATCGCCATCTGCGAACCACGGATTCTTGACTTTGATCTCGAACTCACGGCTTTGCTGGGGAGGCAGTTCAACCGCGTCGGCATACACATAACTGACCCCCTTGCCGGCGTCGAACCCGACCTGCAATCCTCCGGCATCAACAATGTCCGTCGATTTGATTTCCGCCGGCAGTTCCCGGCGCAGCGGCGGAGTCTTTTGTCCGGTAAGCGAGGGATTAGTCATCTTGACATGCAGGACCACCACACGATCCGTGCTGTGGCCGAGATCCGATATGTCCGGCGGCGGCAAACGAGCGGCACCCAGAATGCGGCCGGGATCCTTCCCGGCGGCGATCACGAGATTCTCCAGCGTGCCGACATCCTTCCGCACCTGCCGCAGCGCCTGCAAATTGGACTCGTGGGCGCGGATGTGATCGACGGGCTTGGCCGTCCCCACCGCGTAGGCGCGCTGCCGCTCGGCCACCACCTTCAACGCCTCATCCACCAAGGTCGCCATATTCCGGGCCGTTTCGGCCTGCTCCGTGCCTTGCGTCGCTTCCTGCAAGGCCTTGGCGTGGGCGCCCAACTCACGCAACGTCTCGTCGGGCACAACCCAGATATCGTTCAGGACCACCTCGAATGTGCGGTTTTGCCCGGGGTCAATCTCCACCTTCTGGTGAACATAATAGGCTTGCGCCGCCACGTCGTAGGTGACTTCCAGCCCGCCTGCGGAAACCACGGTCTCCGGGCCGGCCGGCTTGGGAAGAAACGCCTTCACCTCAACCGACTGTTTGTCGGTTGTCGAAGGATTGATGGCGCGGACCTTGAGTGTCAGGGTGCCGGCCGCCGCAACGAACGGAATAGCGGCCAGCATGACCGTCAGAGAACACGCCACAGCGCGTCGGGAGACGCGTCCTGTGCCATCCTTTCCAGAACATGATGGCCATATGCTGCCCTTGAACACCATCGGTACCCCCACTGTATGTTCACTGCGGACGGATGTTAACAGTGCCCTATTCTTGAAACAACTCCAATCCATGGGGCACAAGAGGCAGACCTCGCCGGTCCGGCGCATTTCCGCAGAATCACGCGGTCCATCGCCCACCCAGGTCGGGCCGACGCGGGCCGTCCGGCTTCGCCGGGCGGCCCATGCAGGATAAACCCGGGACCGACCTCTACCCGGTCGGCGGTAGCCCAGGTCAAGACCGGCCGCAGCGGGCACCTCAGGCAGGAGCGCCTGACGCCCTACTCCTGAGACCCTTCCAGCCAATCGACCACGACCGGTTTGTTGACCGCTTCATCCATGAGCAGGCGCATGGCCTCCATCATGGCCTTGGTCTCGGAAATCGTGTTCAGAAGCTTGGCGACCGCCTTGGGATCGTTCAGCGAACCCGGCTCGATCCCCTCGGGTTGCCCCAGATTGACGCCACGCTGTTTGGCGATCTCGTCAATCTTGGCCATGGTGTCGCGAAGCGACTTGACCAGGCTGTCGGTGCTCATCGTATCGGGAATGCCCTTGACCTGGGACAGCGTCCCATCCAGCGCCGTACGCATCTGGGTGAGCGCGCTCAACATGCGACTGAATTGCGCCTCTTTGAGTTGCGTGCCCACCGCGTTCGCCGCCCCGGCCGCAGCGCTGGCCTGCGTCTTGGCCGAGCGCGCCATCGTCGCGGCGTTCTGCGCCGAAACCCCGACGCCGCCCAGTTGCTCAACCAGCAGGGCCAGACGGCCGAAGACCGTGTTCGTGGAAACGGGGTCCACATCGGTTCCAATGCGTCCCTGGAGCGCCGCCCACGCATTCGAAAGCGTCGTCAACTGGTTGGGCATATTCGTCAACAGCGCCAGTTGACCCGGCATGGCCGCCAGTGACGTCATCTGATTCGTCAGAGTCGCCAGCTGGCCCGGCATATTGGTCAGCGATGCCATCTGGTTCGTCAGCGTTGTCATCTGCCCGGGCAGGTTCGTCAGTGACGCCATCTGACTCGCCAGGTTCGTCGGGATGGCATTCGTCAGCATGGCCAGCTGACTCGCCAGGTTCGTCGGTATCGCATTCGTCAGCATCGCCAGCTGACTCGCCAGGTTCGTCGGTATCGCGTTCGTCAGCATGGCCAACTGACTCGCCAGGTTCGTCGGGATGGCATTCGTCAGCATCGCCAGCTGACTCGCCAGGTTCGTCGGTATCGCGTTCGTCAGCATGGCCAGCTGACTCGCCAGATTTGTCGGTATCGCGTTCGTCAAGTACGCCATGCCCGCAGGCAGATTCGTCAATGTTTCCATCTGCCCCGGCAGGTTCGTCAACGATGCCATCTGGTTTGTCAGCATGGCCATCTGACTCGCCAGGTTCGCGGGTATGGCATTCGTCAAGTACCCCAAGGCATTCGTCGCGTACACCATCTGATTCGTCAGGGTCGCCATCTGACTCGCCAGGTTCGCGGGTATGGCATTCGTCAAGTACCCCAAGGCGTTCGTCGCGTACACCATCTGATTCGTCAACGTGTCCATCTGCCCCGGCATGTCCGTCAACAATGCCATCTGGTTCGTCAGCGTCACCATCTGATTCGATAGGGTCGTCATCTGCCCCGGGATGTCCGCCAACAATGTCATCTCGCCCAGCAGATTGGTCATCTGGCCGGGCATGTTCGCCAACAATGCCATTTGATTCGTCAGGGTCGTCATCTGTCCCGGCAGGCTCGTCAGCATGGCCAATTGGTCCGGCATGTTGGTCAGCCCCGCCATCGAGGTGAGCAGGGCGTCCACCTGGTTTGGCATATTGGTCAACAGAGCCACCTTGCCCAATACATTGGTCATCTCAGTCAACTGCGAAGGCATATTCGTCAACAGGGCCAGCTGATCCGGCAGGTTGGTGAGCCCCGCCATCGAGGCAAGCAACTCGTCCACCTGACCCGTCAGATTCGTCAACCCGGCCAATTGCGCGGGCATGTTCGTCAACAGGGCCAACTGACCCGGCATGTTCGTCAACCCGTCCACCGATGCGAGCAGTGCGTTCAACTGCACCGGCATGTTCGTCAGTAGCGCCACCTGTTCCGCCAGGTTCGTCAACCCGCCCAACTGCGATGGCAGATTCGTCAAGCCGGCCAGTTGCACCGGCAGGTTGGTCAGCCCCGCCAATTGCGTGGTCAGGTTCGTCAACCCCGTCAGCAACGACGGCATGTTCGTCAACCCGGCCAGTTGCGCGGGCATATTCGTCAGCAGGGCCAATTGGTCCGGCATGTTGGTCAGTCCGCCTACCGAGGCGATCAGTGCGTCCAACTGCGTCGGCATATTCGTCAGTAGCGCCACCTGCTGCGTCAGGTTCGTCAGATAGCTCAACTGCGACGGCAGATTCGTCAGACTTGCCAACTGCGAGGGCAGGTTCGTCA
>CAZTAJ010000037.1:0-35458 GCA_964611575.1 uncultured Verrucomicrobiota bacterium | reverse complement strand
GTGAGAGTCGTCATGATAGAGTTTGCCACACTCAAAGCAAGAACGGAGACGCGGAAAGCGCGGAACAAGCCGCTGAAGAAAAGACCCTGACGCGCGCACCGGCTTGAGCCGAGGGGCCTGTCCCTTGTCATCCGTACCACCGCACGCACACAACCATGTACGCCTCAGCAGATCCGCGCCGCCAGAATGGTCCGCTGTCGCCGTGAGGTCTTGGTCGTCGGCTCACAGCGCGAAATTAGTCACGGTCGCATTCAGTACCAGCGGATTATTCCTCCCCCGGTTCCCTCAGCAGCAACCGGTAGAAGGCCTTGCCTGCCGTATTGGTGTCGCTCCATCGAATCGGCTCGCCCAGCGGCTGCCAGTCGGCGGGAGTGAGGTCGTCGGTCCACTGCATCTGCAGGTCGAGTTGGATCTTGCCGGTGACAGGGTCCACGGCAATAAGCAAGGGCGAGGCGAAGAGGTTGCGAAGCGCGTCCGGAGTGTAAAGGCCGTGCGCTTCCTGGTCTTCCAGACTCCCGCGCAGCAGCGCCGCAACCATGGCAATGACCTCGGCGCTGACGAAGGCGGCCCTCACCGAGCGCGGGCCGGTCATGGGCGCGGCGATTTCCGCGCCGGCGATCGTGCAAGCGTTGGTGTCGCCGGACCAGACCGTGAAGCAGTGGCCAGCATCGGGCGCGGCCGTCAGGACCACGTTGGAGCCGGAGGCAAACCAGCCGCTGGCGACATCGACTGAGCCGCTGCCGACGACCGCAACCTCCAGCCAGTAGTTGGTGCTCCAGCGCCAAGCCAGCGTCGAGTGGTTCGTGATCGTGAAGGTCACGTTGGTGGCAGCGCCGTTGGTGGGGACACTGCCGGCGCCGGTCCAGCCGAGGCAAACGTATTGGGTTTGGCCGACTACCACGGCTTGTGTCGATTGACCATCGACTACCGCAGCCCAGGCGTAGTGATGGAGGCCGGTGGCGGGAGTGGACGTGCCGTGGGGGCTGGTGACGGCGAGGGTAAGCCATGAGACGGTCAGGCGAACGGTGTCGGGCTCGCTCGGCGTGGCCCCGTCACTGACGATCAAGCGCACCTCGTAGAGGCCGGGCTGGTCGGGCACGAGGCTGGGCGCGACGGTGTTCACGCCGCTGAGGGTTCCCGTGCTGCCGGCCGGGGCGGAGGCGAGCGTCCAGGCATAGCTCGTGGCATTGGTGCTGCCGCTGCCGTCGAAAACGATGGTCTGGCCCACATAGCCCGCGACATCCTCGCCCGCGTCGGCGTCGGGCGTGCCGGCGAGCAGGAACGAGGAGGTCGCCGCGTTGTCATTGGAGTTGGCGTCGCCCTGAGCGGTGTTGGGCAGGATTTCGACCCGCACGCTGTAGGCGCCGAGATCGGTGGCGATGGGCACCGGGCTGGCGACGGTGCGGTTCGCCCCGGCGGCCAGGGCGGTGACCGCCACTTCGCCAAGGTCAACCCAACCCCCCGTGCGCGCGTCGTAGGCGAAGCGCACGCGGAAGTTGGTCGCGCTGGATCCCTCGGTGTTGCGAATGTCCGCCAGCACGGTCACACGATCGCCCCTGACGGGCAACGGCGGGCTGACGCTGATGTCTTCGCTGTACACCTGCAGGTTGGGCGCGGGGGTCGCGGTGACGGTCAGAATCTCGTGCCGTTCGCCGCCGACGATGACGGCATAGATCGGCACGTTGGTGGCCAGCCCCGGCGCGGTCCACTCGATGGACGCCGATCCGGTGCCGCCCTTGGGGGCGATATCGGCAACGAGATTGGCCTGCCCGATGGCCGGCACGTTGGTCGAGCCCGCGTGGAAGGTCACCAGCGCGCCCGCGCCGCCCGCGAGACCGCCGTTGTTCTGGATCACGGCGGTGAGGGTGACGTTTGAGGTGGGATACGGTTGATAGGGGCTGAAGGCGATATCGGCCACGACGAGGAGCGCCCCCGCCGGGTAAATTGTCAGGCCCAGGGCCGTGCCGTTGTTGCCCTCGCTCTCTTCTGTCACGACGGCGGCGGTATCCACCGCTACCGCGAAGGAAACCGCGCCGGCCGCGCCGCTCCAGTTTGTGGCGGTTGCGACTTTGCCGTTGACGGCCAGGTCCGCGTCCAGCGTGATCGTGTTGGTCGCGAATGGGATGCTGTCGGCGCTGAAGACCGCGTTGAAGGAACGGCCGGCGTCCAGCGGCACGGTGCCGTGGTTGTAAATGTCGCAGGTGACCGTCACTGTCTCGCCCGCCACCGGCTGCGACGGACTGAAGGACAGACCGCTGACATCGCGCCAGGTGCGGTAATACGGCCGCAGGTCCGGCAGGGCCTGACGGACGAAGAGGGTCTTGGTGAGACTGTTGTTGCTCTCGCTGTCCTCGTCCATCGCGGCCGCGCTGTCCGCCGTCGCGCTCACCGAATGCGCGCCCGCCGTCGCGGTCCAGGTGGTGCGCATCGCGATGCTTGCGCCCGGCGCGAGCGCGGTCGCCAGGTTGGTCGTGACCGTCCCACCGGGGCTGAAGGCTGTCGCGAAGATCTCGCCCGCCGTCACAGCCGCCGCGCCCTGGTTATGGACCGTCGCCGTAATCGTGACCGTATCGCCATGCTTGGGGCCGGCCGGCTCGAAGGCGATGTCCGCCACGATCAGGTCCGGCCGCGCGCTCACGCCGATGACGACGCACCCGCGCTCGTTATTGCTGTCACTGGTCTCCACCACCGTATTGCTGGCATCGGCCACCACCGTCAGCGCGTGGCTGCCCGGCTGCGCCACCCAGCCGGCGGGGGCAGTGACCCAGGCTTCGGAGAAGGCCGGGAGATTGGTCGTATGGGAGGCATAGGACGTATGGGACGGATCGCGGAAGGCGACCGTGAAACTGCCCGAGTTGGTGTTGCCGTCGTTGCGGATCAGCACCTTGAGCACGACCGGTGTGCCGGTCACCGCGTAGGCGGTTTCGCCCACGGGGCGATAGACGCCGCTTTCGAATGCGATCTGCTTCACGCGCAGGTCAATGGTCGCCGGGCCGGGACTGACCGAGAGCAGTACGTTGGTCGAGCCGACCAGCCCCCCGTCATCAACCCGGATGTTCGCCACATGGTCGCCTGCGGGCAACCCGTTCAGCAGCACGCTCCACGCCCCGTTCGGCAAGGCCGTGCGGTTCGTGTAGGACTCGTTATTCACGCTGATCGTCGCCAGCGCGCCGATCACCGCCGAGGTCGACCAGGCATAGACCGCCGTGCCTTCGAGCATGGAGCGCACGCCGCTCTGCATGTTCGAGGGCACGGTTGGCCGCACGGCGATACGGTAATCGCCCGCCGGCGGCGAGCCGATCTGGATCGAACGACCCACGGCGTTGTTGGCGTAGCCGGTTTCGGGATTCGGCAACGCCGCGCCCGCCTGGCTTGCCGCGCGGTTGGCCGCGAACTCCGCCACGACGGTGAGTGTGGCCACGCGGGCCGGGGCCGTGACGGTCCAGGGGATCTGGAGGATGCGACTATTGCCGACTCCCAGCGACTCGGCGACTACCGCCGCCGCGACGATGGAGAAGGCGTTGCTGTTATAGGCGGGCAGGTTGGTCGGCGCGCCGTTATGGAAGACCTGCACGAGGATATCGCCCGTGGTGTTCGTCGCGCCGGTGTTGCGGAGCGTCACATCGAGGATGATCGGCTCCCCGATGGCGGGATTCGCCGTCTGCACGCCCGAGGCGGAGAGGATGCGCAGGTCCGAGGCGGAGAGGGAGAGGTCGGGGGTCGGGGGTCGGGGGAGTGCACCAGGCAACTCAAGAATGTATCCGAAATGACTCGAGGTGTCAGTGCTATCTCCGTCGTTCCACGTGACGCCTGAACCGACGGAGGGCACATAACTTGCGTTGGCATAGTGCTCGATTCCATTCGCGTTGTTGGGCTCGTTTGGACGCCATGCTTCAAAAAACCACGCTTCGCCACTAACCCATTCCCAGACACCTTCAACACGCTCATCGGTGGCGCCGATCCACCACGTACTTTGGTCAGAGATCCCCGGTGAACATTGGGCCACGCAGTCGAACCAGCGATTAGACGTCGGGAAACAGGCGAGACGCCCACCTCTGGCTTCTGCATCCGCTTGGGCCTGTTGCCAGGAACCCCCCCCCACGATCAACCGATACGTGGATGTGGCGACAGCCTCATACCCCGCCGTCGCCGTGAGATTCGATGTCACCGTCTCCGGGGCGGCAGGATTCCAGCCGGTGAAGGTCCAGCCCGCGTTGGGAATAACCTGCACGGCCGGGAACGCCGCGCCGTGCGCGACGTTGGTCACGTAGCTTGAGCCGCTGTTCGCATTCGAGATGCTGCCGTGGTCGCCGGGGTGGAGGGTGATGAGGTGGGTGGCGGGCTGGGGTTCTGCGACGTACAGCCGGGCGACTTCGTTGGAGGAAAGGGCGCGGTTGTAGATGCGGAAATCATCCATGGCACCCACCAAACCATAACTGGCATTTACATAGTTGCCGATGATCGGGCGGTCGGGCGTCAGGGATAGAGGGTTATCTCCCACATGGGAAATCAACACCCCGTCCATATAGGCATCTATTCTTTCTCCATATTTTCTTGAGATCAACACATGTTTCCAGGAATTTGTGCTCAGGATACCTGCCGACAGATTGCCATCGCCGCCTGGCGGCACAGACCCATTGTCATATCTAATGAGCCAAAGAAGATTGGAGGTCGAGACGTTTAGTTGCGAGTGCATTGACACGAGCGGATCGCCATAGCCTTGTGGCCGTCGATCGAGGTACCAAGCCCCTCCGGCAGGACTGTAGTTCGGTGTCTGAACGTATATCCATAGGGAGTATGCGAAATCTCCTTGGGGATTAAGGGCAGGCAACTGCTGAGCCTCCAGGTATCCCGATCCGTCAAAACCAAACGCACGATTTGAGTTGCCAAACCGATCCCGCATTGATGTCGTATTTACCGCCGTCCCATTATTCCCGTGTCCGCTCGCATCATTTCCATCGCCGTCCATCGGATAGTAGAGCACCAGCCCCAGCGTGCTCCCCGCATCGGCCGGGTCGGTGATGTCGGCGCGTTCCTCGGCGTCGGTGCGGCCGTCGCGGTCAAAGTCGCCTGTGCCGTCGGAAACGGTGATGCTGCCGAAGTGCTCGATCTCCCAAGCGTCCGGCAGGCCGTCGAGGTCGGAGTCGGTTGCGGAAATGGAGAGGATCATTGCCGCTCGAAAGCCTGTGAAATAGCCACGGAATTCGGGGTAGTCGCCCGTTGGATGGCGGTACGCAGATCGGCATTCTTGTGCACCGCAGCCCCAGTACCCGCCTCGAATCTGACGTCTGGTCCCTGTCGCATTCCCTACAGGATCGCTCACGTCGCCGGGATACGTTGCACGCCAGTCAAGACACAGCTCAAAGACGTTGCCGTGCATATCGTACAGTCCCCATGGATTCGGCGCGTACGACCCAACTTCTGCCGTACCTGCGTTCGTCGCGCAACCTTGGCTGGATCCCAAACCACCGTTATACAAGTAACGACCCAGTATTGACATGTTCGGACAGGATGTCGTGCCAGTCAGATTGCTTCCGCTGTTCAGAGCCGAGGTACTCTCCGCGCGGCAGGCGTACTCCCATTGTGATTCTGTCGGTAGATCGATTGTTGAAAGGCCCGCTTTATCACGCAATCTACCCATGAACGAAGCTGCATTGACCAAGCTATTGGTGGGCCAATTGACGATTGGATCATCCGTGTTGTTTGGATTCTCCCGGATGTCGTAGTAGCTCACCCATTCCACCGGGCGCGTGGCGTAATAGGCCGCGTTGTTGAAGTAGCTCGGACGGTTCCCCATCACCAGTTCCCACTGCCGCTGCGTCACCTCGAACACCCCGATATAGAAGTCCTTCGTCAATGTCACTTCATGCTGCGTTTCATCGCTCTCGCGGCCCAACTCATTCGTCGGGCTGCCCATGGTGAACGTCCCCGCCGGAATCTTGCGCAGGACCAGCTTGTCGGTCTTGTAGGTGTCCGTCCAGCCGCCGGATGGCACGGCGTCCAAGTAGCTTACCGGGTAGCTGGCGGCATTCGTGCCGCCGGAGAGGTCGACGACCAGATAGGTGTCAGCCGCCCGGGCGGCAGGCGCGGCCAAGAGTGCCAGGGCAAAGGCTAAGGTTGTCAGTGTCAGGCGGCGGGCGGGGTGGTGTTCTCGTGTTTTCATCAGGTTTTCTCCTTAAAATGTCTTACCGATACTGGTTGGCCACGTCGCCCGCAGCACTGGTGAAAGAGACGGAATTGAACCGCCCCATGGCGTCGTAGCCGCCCGCTGTTCGCCCTCCCACGTCACGCCTCCGCGCGGATGGCCGCGGCCATGACGGCGACCAGGTCGCGCAGCACGGGCTCGGGAGTGATCAACGGCGGCATAACGTAGATGACTGGTCCCAGCGGCCGAAGCAGAATGCCTTCGGCGCGCAGACGGTCCCGGACCCGCGCGGCACGCCGCGTACCGGAACTCTCCGGACCTTCGTCCAACTCCACCACGCCGATCATTCCCAGCGATCGAACGTTGCGTACACCCGGCAGGCACGCCAGGGGCGTCAACTCGACGGCCAGCGTCCCGCCCAGCGCCGCGGCCCGCGCCACGATGCGTTCCTCGTCGTAGACCCGCAGCGTCTCGACCGCCAGCGCCGCCGCGATCGGGTTGCCCGTGAACGTGTGCCCGTGATAGAAAGTGTGATCCTCCGGCTGATCGTGAAAGGTCTCGTACAGGTCGGCCTTCACCACCGCCGCGCTGATCGGCAGATACCCGCCCGACAAGCCCTTGCCCACACACACAATGTCGGGCCAGACGCCCGCATGTTCGCACGCGAACATGCGACCCGTGCGACCGAAGCCGACGGCAATCTCATCGGCGATGAGCAGCACTTCCTGCTCGGCGCACAACGTCGCCAGCCGCCGCAGGTATTCCGCCGGATAAATGCGCATCCCGCCCGAACACTGGCACAGGGGCTCGACGATCACCGCCGCCAGTTCGTGCGCGTGCTCGCGAATAATCAGCCGCATGGTGTCGAAACACTCGTTCAGGCAATGATCCGGCGACTCGTGAAACGCGCAGGTTCCGCAACACGGCGACGGCGCCTGGAAGACGGGGAAGAGGGCCGGCTTGAACGCCTGGTGAAAATGCGGCAGATACCCCACCGATACCGCCCCCAGCGTATCGCCATGGTAGGCGAAATCGAGGGCCACGAACTTGTGTTTCGCGGGCCGGCCCACGTTGCTCCAGTATTGCAGGGCAATCTTGAGCGCGGCCTCCACCGCACACGACCCGTCACTCGCAAACATCACGCGCCGGTCATCGGGAAAAAGGGCCGCCAGCCGCGTCGCCAGTTCGATGGCGCGCGGATGCGAGAGGTTGCCGAGTATGCTGTGCTGCAGTTCACGGGCCTGGCGGACGATCGCTTCAACCAATCTCGGATGATTGTGGCCCAGGTTGCAGGCCCACCAAGAGGAAATGGCATCCAAGTAACGTCGCCCGTCACTGTCGAACAGGTAAACACCCTCGGCACGCGTGATGACGGGCAACGGCCCGGCCTCCACCGTCGAACGACGGGTGTAGGGGTGCCAGAGGCTGCGCTGGTCCATTTCCTGGTAATTGCCGGTCGGGATGGCCTGCATCGTCACTGCCTCCACGCCTTCGGTCGGGCATCAAAGCGAAAGAGCCGGGCAAGTTCGGCCAACCGGCCGCGCCCGTCGAACCGAACGCCTTCGCCCGCCAGCAGGTCGCGTTTCGCCCGCCGCTCGACTCCCGCCCGCATGCCGCGGAATCCTCCCAACGTCAGGTCGGAGGCAATCACGCGATGGCACGGCACGCGGGGTGCAAATGGATTGCGCCGCAAGGCCTGACCGACGGCACGCGCCGAACCGCACCCGATGGCGCCAGCTACAAGCCCGTAGGTGCTGACCCGGCCTGCGGGAATACGGGAAATGACGCCGTACACACGCTGCTCAAACGGCGTTGGGGCACGAACGACCATCCGGGCGCCGATCCGTTCCTGCCGGGTCTCTTTCATCTCGTCATCGCCCCGGCGCTCAGCCCTTCTTCAGCAGATCCCGGATCTCGGTCAGCAGTTTCACGTCCGCAGGCAGTTCGGCCGGCGGCACCGGCTTGGCCTCTTCCTTCTTACGCAGCGCGTTCATTCCCTTGATCACCAGGAAGATGACAAACGCCACGATGATGAAATCAATGACCGTGTTGATGAACAGGCCATAGTTGACGGTGGCGACACCCGCTTCCTTGGCCTTGGCCAGGGTGGCGAACTTCGCCTCCCCCCCCAGTTGAACGAACAAACCGGAAAAGTCCACATTGCCCATGAGCTTCCCGATCGGGGGCATGATCACATCGTTGACCAGCGAAGACACGATCTTCCCGAAGGCACCGCCGATGATGACCCCGACCGCCATGTCCATGACATTCCCGCGCATCGCGAACTGTTTGAACTCCTGCACCATGCTCATGTCCGTCTCCTTCCGTGGCATATCATGAATCACCGTTTCAGCATCCGCTGAAAGTGACGTTATCATAGCGGCCAGAAAGCCTCTCTTCAACCGCAATCCGCGACTGCCCCTGCAGCCTGATCTGCCTCGTTCGGGTCAGTTAAATCGCACTTGCCGGTAAGGCAAATCGCACTTGCCAGGTGTGGCCGGGCGTAGCATGATGACCGCAGGCGTTACCGAACACGGAGGGCACGATGAGCAGCGGATACAACGAACAGGAACTCTCGCCCGAGGCGCGGTCCATTCACCGCGCCCTGGCGAGCATCCAGGAGGAACTGGAGGCGATCGATTATTATCACCAGCGGATGGATCGATCGGACGATGCGGCGCTGAAGGCCATCCTGGAACACAATCGGAACGAGGAAATCGAGCACGCCAGCATGCTCCTTGAATGGCTGCGGCGGACAATGCCGGAAGTCGACGGCGCCCTGAAGACGTACCTGTTCACCAGTAAGCCCGTGACTGAAATCGAGGCCGGTGGCGGAGCGGGCCCGGCGGCGGATCTTGGCATTGGCGGGTTGAAGTAGACGGCGCCTCCCCGCGGGGGCCCTGCGTGGAACGAACGGGATGGACAAACCGAGGAGGACTAGACCATGACCGATATTCTGAGGCGTTCTTTGGCACCGGTGACGGATGAAGGCTGGAAGGAAATTGATTCGCAGGCGGCGCGCACGCTGAAAGGCAATCTGTCCGCGCGCGGCCTGGTGGACCTGAGCGGGCCGCATGGCTGGACCATGGCCGCCGTGAACCTGGGATCGGTTCGCGTCGGGAACGGCGAACCGCTCAAGGGCGTCAGTTGGGGCCGCCGCGAGACCCTGAACCTGATTGAGATTCGGGTCCCCTTCACCCTGAAATTATGGGAATTGGACAACGTCTCCCGGGGAGCCAAGGCGCCGGATCTGGCCCCCCTCATCGGCGCGGCCCGTAAAATCGCCATTTTCGAGGAAACGGCCGTCTACAACGGCTTTGGCGAAGCCGGCATCAAGGGCATCGGGGAGTCAAGCAGCCATAAACCGGTGGTGCTGCCGCCTCAGGATCCCGACGCCTTCACCGAAGCCGTTGAAGTGGGCGTCCTCGCCATCCAGAAGTCGGGCATCGCGGGCCCCTACGCCCTCGTGCTGGGCACGGATCCCTACGCCATGCTGCAGGTGGGCGACCCTCAGGCGTATCCCCTGCGCAAGCAGGTTGAGAAGATCGCCAACGGCGGCATCTTCTGGAGCCCCGCCCTGCATGGCGGCGTGATCCTCTCGCGACGCGGCGGCGATTACGAGATGACCGTCGGCCAGGATCTGTCCGTCGGCTATCGTTCGCACGATAAGGAAAACGTCGATCTGTATTTCACCGAATCGTTCACGTTCCGCGTGCTGGAACCCGCCGCGGCTGTCGAATTGAAGCTCAAGGCGTAGGACGGGCGGGCCGCCTGTGGTGGGGACGTGCGGAACCGTGTCATTCACCCGGTCCCGTTGTACTCGACACGACCGCACGCAACCGTTACCTTGCATGCATGTATCTTGAGTTCTTCAAACTCAAAGAACCGCCGTTCAATATCACGCCCGATCCGCACTATCTCTTTTTTTCCCGCCATCACCGCGAGGCCTATGACCACGTGATGTATGGCATCCGGCACCGGAAGGGCTTCATCCAGTTGACCGGCGAGGTGGGCTCCGGCAAGACCACGCTCTGCCGCGCCGTGCTGGCTGAGCTCGGTCACGCCATTCAAACGGCCCTGATTCTGAATCCCTGTCTGACGGAAATGCAGCTCATGCAGGCCATCCTTCAGGATTTCGGCCTCAAGAGCCGCGGCAAGGACATGCTCGGACTCCTGACCACGCTGAACGCGTTCCTGCTGAAGAAAATGGAGGACGGCGCTAATGTGGCGCTTCTCATCGACGAGGCCCAGAACTTGTCGCCCAAGCTCATGGAACAGATCCGGCTGCTCTCTAACCTGGAAACAACGCAACAGAAGCTCATCCAGATTGTGCTGATCGGGCAGCCGGAACTCGCCGAGAAACTGACGGATCCCGCCCTGCGCCAGCTCCGACAGCGGATCACGGTGCGCTACCACCTCGGTCCCCTGGACGAAGATGAACTCGCGACCTACGTGGCGCACCGTCTTCGCATGGCCGGATCGGACGGACGGATCGTATTCGAGCCCAAGGCCATGCGCCTGGCCCACCGGTATTCGCAGGGGATTCCACGCCTGATCAACGCCGTGTGCGACAACGCCCTTCTGGCCGGCTATGTCGCAGGCACCTGGTGCATCGATGCCGCCTGTATGAAGCGCGCCATCGCCCAGTTGGAAGGGCGGCATTGACTGCGGGAGAGGGATATGCCCGGGAGACTTGCCAACGTCCTGCGCCAGTCAGCCGCATCCCTGCTATGCCTGGGGCTGTGGACGGGGTCACAGGCGGCTGAATCCACGCTCCTCAGGGTCGGCGTCCACCCCGTCGACCCATTCATCGTCATCAGCCATGACGGCACCGAGGTCGATGGCCTTTTCGCCGATGTGCTCGAAACCATTGCGGCCAGCAAGGGGTGGCAGATCCAGTACATCCCGGATTCCATCGGGAACAACCTCGTCCGGCTTGAAGCAGGGCAGATTGACCTCCTGATGCCTATATCCTCCTTGAAATCACGCGAAGGTCGTTTCGACCTGACCCGAAAGCCGTTGATCACCTCCTGGGGGCGCATCTATGTCGCCAACGGAGGACATGCCCAATCCTGGAATGACCTGGCAGGCAAGACCATCGCGGTCGTACGCGATGACCCCTACTATACCGGAGTGCGCAGCCTGCTCAATGAGGCCATGGTGAAATGCGAATTCGTCGAGATGCCGAACTATCCGGCCGTCTTCGAAGCACTCGATCGGCGGCGGGTCGATGCCGGGGTCGTCGATCGTTTTTTCGGGGATCGGAATCGCGCGTCGTACGGGGTGATCGCCTCGTTCCTGTCCACGCCGCCCGTGGAGTTTCGCATGGCCTCGCCGCGCGCCCGCAACGGCATGTTCACGGAACCCGTGGATTACTGGCTGACCCTTTTCCAGGCCGACCGCCGCTCCCCCTACTACGTGGCGCTGAGCCGGTGGACGGACTATGGCTATGAGCCGCCGACCCCCCGACTGCTTGCGACCTTGGCACTGAGCCTGCTGCTGGTCACGTCCATCGGCAGCTTACTGTTCTACCGACAACACCGCCGGCACTCAGTCTGGGCCGACTCGATGACCCAATCGGTGCAGGATCTGCGCCAGGGCATCACCGACCATGAAGAACGCGAACGCACTCTGGAATCCTGGGAGCATTGGTACCAGATGCTGTTTGCCCGCACCCGCGATGCCGTGCTGATGTATGGCATCACCCCGGATCGGACGCCCGGGCATTTCGTGGAAGCCAACGAACAGGCCTGCGCCTGGCTGCAATACACCCGCGAAGAACTGCTCAGCCTGACGCCGAACGACATTGAAACCATGCCAGCCCCGAACTCCGGGGCAATGCACGCGCCGGAAGCGCCCCTCCGGGGGGGCAGCCGGGCGCCGACACGACTGGGCGCGCAGACCGGCGCTGAACTCATCAAAGCCATCCAGGAAAAAGAAGTCGTCTCCTACGAACGCGTGTTCCGCACCAAGCACGGTCAGGACATTCCCGTCGAAATCACGGCCACCCTGCTGACACACGAAGGCCAGCCCGTGATCATGTGCACCGCGCACGACATCACGACGCGCCTGCAATCCCGACAAGCCCTGCAGGCCACCGAACGCATGTTCCATGACTTTTTTGCGCGTTCGCCCATCGGGATCGCCATCTTCGATGCGCACCAGCGACTCAGCGATGTCAACCCCTCCTGCCTCGGCATGTTCGGGTTCAGCGAGCGGGGTCATTTCGCCAAACTCAGCCTTTTTGACCAGCCCGAGGTGACCGACGATGACCGCAAGACGCTGCTCAAGGGCGGCACCGTGAAGTGCGAAACCGTCATCGATTTTGACGAAGCCCACCAGCAGCGCCGTTTCCAGTCCAGCCGCTCGGGCAAGTATCACTTCGACATGATCATGACCAACCTGGGACTCGACTCGGCTTTCAACCCCAAGGGCTACCTCGTTCAGGTCCAGGACATCACGGAACGTCGCAAGGCCGAGGAAGCCCTGCGCCAGAGTGAACGCCATTTGCGCCAGGCTCAGAAGATGGAATCCATCGGCTCGCTCGCCGGCGGCATCGCCCATGACTTCAACAACCTTCTGACCCCCATCATCGGCTATACGGAAATGTCCCTCCTGAGCGTGGCGGACACCAACCCGATCCGTGCCCAGTTGGAGGAAGTGCTCAAGGCCAGTAACCGGGCGCGCGACCTGGTCAAGCAGATCCTGACGTTCAGCCGGCAATCCCGTGAGGAACTCAAGCCCATACGCCTGTCACCGATCATCAGCGAGGTGCTGAACCTGATGAAGGTGCGCCTCCCGCCCAGCATCGAATTACGGGACAGCAGCCGGACCACCCGCGACATCGTGCGCGCCGACCCGACCCAGATGCACTCGGTCCTGATGAACCTCTGCACGAATGCCCAGCATGCCATGCGTGACACAGGCGGCGTGCTCGAAATCCGGATGCGTGAGATCAAGGTCGACAGCCGCAGCCACGGCGCCCTGTCCCGCCTGAAGCACGGGACCTATGTGGATCTGTCCGTGCAGGATACCGGTCACGGCATGGACCGCCAGACGCTGGACCGGATCTTCGAACCGTTCTTCACGACCAAGCGCAGCGGCGAAGGCACGGGCATGGGACTGGCCGTCGTGCATGGCATCGTGATCAGCATGCAGGGCATCATCACGGTTGAAAGCGAAGTGGGCAAAGGATCGACTTTCCATCTCTACCTGCCCCTGCTGGAGCAGGCAGCGGAGACGAAATCCCCCGAGAGCATCCCCCTCCCGCGCGGATCGGAGCGCATCCTCTTCGTCGACGACGAGCCGGACATCATCACCATGGTCAACCAGATGCTCTCGCAACTCGGCTACCAGATCACCTTGTGCGACCGGGGCTCCGATGCGCTGGAGATGTTCCGCGAAGACCCGGGGCGTTTCGACATCCTCATCACCGATCAAATCATGCCCGGCATGACCGGACTGGAACTGACCCGCGAAGCGCGGCGCATCCGGCCCGATCTTCCCGTGATCATGTGCACCGGCTACAGCAAGACCGTCTCCGAGGACGATATCGCCAATGCCGGCGTGGGAGAGATACTGATGAAACCGATTGCGTTGCGCCAGTTGGCGGAATCCATTCGCCGGGCACTGGATCGCAGAGCGCAAGCGCTTTCCGCACTCGATGGACAGGAAGGCTTGAATGCAGGCTGCTAGGGAGACACCATGGAGCTGATCCTGATGCGGCACGGCAAGGCGCTCGACATGGGAACGCCCGGCATCCGTTGTGACGCCGACCGCCCCCTGAGCGATGAGGGCCGCCGGGTGACCGGCGCAGTCGCCGAGGCCCTGTGTGCGCTGGAGAACCGGCCTGCCCTGGTGCTGACCAGCCCGTTGAAACGCGCCGTGGAAACCGCCGCCATCGTGTCCGAGCGCTGCGGCGACCCGCCCGTCCATGACTGCAGCGCCCTGGCACCGGGGGGTATGCCCTCCGGGCTGGTCGATGCGCTCCGGCGCTGCGGCCTGCCCTGCGTGGTCGCCGTTGGGCATATGCCGGATCTTTCGGAACTGGCCTGCTATCTGGTCTGCGGCCTCTCACGCGCCGGCCTTGTATTCGAGACATCCGGGGCCTGCTTGATCCGATTCGAGGGCATGCCACGCGCCGACACCGGCGCTCTCGAATGGCTGGCCCCGCCCCGGATTCTCACTCACGCAGGCCGGGACTGAATCAACCGCCGCGGAGGGCCGCATTCATGCACGTTCCAGGCAAGATTGGACGATGCCGAGTCGGTTGCAGGATACCCCAAGCCCGCGCCACGCCCGCCACCACGCGGCTGGCGCAGGTCATCCGGGTCCATGGAAGCGATATTCATCGGCATGTGGCCACGGTACTGCTCAATCTGGATCCGGAAGCCGTGCATGACGCACGGGTCTCCTGCCGCCGTCTGCGCGCGACGCTGGAAGCGTTCAGGCCCACCCTCGGCAATAACCTTGTCCGGGACGTACGCAATTCCATTGTGCGCCTGACCCGGCGCATGGGTGCGGTCCGCGACTGGGACGTTTTTCTTGCGGCCATGCAGGCCCGCGCGAAGGCGCTGTCGCCGGCTGACCGCCGCGCACTGGCCGTGTCTCTGGTGCAGTGGCGACGCCAGCGGGAGCAGTTCCATGCGCGCCTCGCGGTCACCCTTCAAGCGCGCCCGTTCACCGCCCTGCTCCACGCCCTGGAAACCCTGGCCAGCCGCCTCGAGTCGACCGGCGATGAAACGAAGACCGGAGGCAAGACCGCCCGGTCCCACGTCCGCCGCCTGCTGAAACGCACCCGCCGTTTCGGGCGATCCATCGACCTCCACGCCCCCGACACGAAGGTCCACCGATTGCGCATCCATTGCCGGAAATTACGTTACGCCTGTGAATGCCTGGCAGCCGTATACGGCGACGCCACCGCCAGGTTCACCAAGCGCGCCACCCGGCTCCAGGGCGTCCTGGGACATCACCAGGATCTGTCAGTGGCGTCCAGGCGGCTTCGCTGCGCCCTGAGGAGCCCCGTCACATGCCCGACACCGGCGAGCCGAGCCGTCCTGCAAACCCTGCTCGCCCAAGTGGCCGCAGAGCAGAAACGGTCCCACCGGGCCTGTCTCAAGGCATGGCGCAGGTTTGACCGTCACCCGTCGCAACGGGCCCTGCTGAACCGGCTGGGCTGATCCCGGGGAGGACCCCCGGCGAAGGGCGCCGGCCGGCCGTCGCAACAGACATACGGTCAAGCGCCGGCCTCGATCAGGCAGGCCAGCGTTGCACGGGCCGTTTTGTCCCACGTGAAGTCCGCCGCCCGTCGCGCCGCCCTCTCAATCCACGCCTGGCGGGCGGGCTCCCCCATCGACAGCATACCGGACAGGACACGGGCCAGATCCTCCGATGTTCCGTCGGCATAGGCAATCGCGTCACCGCCGATCTCCGGAATCGGACCGCAGCGCACGGCGACGACGGGTACCCGCGCGGCCATGGCTTCCAGCACCGGCAGACCGAACCCTTCGTAGAGCGAGGGGAACACAAAAACACGCGCACCCTGGTAGAGCGCCACGAGGTCGGAACGGGCCAGCCCCGACAACCGGGTGATCCGGTCGCCGGCGCCGCTCTCGCGCAATGCCGCGCGGACCTCCGTTTCGCCGCGCCCCGCGACACCCACGAGCGCCAGCCGATAGCGTTCAGCGTCGGGCATCATGCCAAACGCGCGGATCAGGGCGGCGACGTTCTTGTGCGGATGGGTGTTGGCCACGCACAAGAGGTACGGACCGAACGGAATGCAGCGCCCGATCCGCGCCCGTCGGGCCTCATCCGGGATGACCGTTGCGAACACATCATCAACGCCCAGATGGATCACCCGGATACGCTCCTGCGGCACCTGCGCATACCGGACAATCTGGTCCCGGCTGAAGGCGGACAGCGTCAGTACCACACGACTCCGTCGGGCCGCCCGCGGCACGATCGCCCGGAGCGCCCACCGGGCCGGCCATGAGAAGTCCTCCGGGAACTCGCAGTACTGCATGTCGAGCACGGACACCACTTGCGGCAAGGCGAGCGCGAGGGGCGCCGTGTACCCGGGCGACCACAACACGCTGATGTCTTCGCGCCGGCATGCGGCAGGCAACGCCGTCTGTTCACCCACCAGGCGCACCAGTTTCCCGCTGGCCCGCAGGCCCAGGGCCACGCACCGGACATTCGGGTCGCCGTGGAACCGGTCCCTCAACAACGCGTCGTTCTCGACCGTCGTGAACAGCACCCATTCCACGTCGCGCCGCAACGGCGCCATGTGCCGCAACGTGTCGATCAGGTACGTTTCCGATCCCCCCACCCGGCCGGGAATGAAAAACACGGTGTTGACGCCGATACGCATGGGTCCCCCCTGCTACAACCAACGATACACGGCCACTAGGGCAAGCACATGCAACCGGTGCATGAAGACGTCGAAGCCCTCGCCCGACCGTGCATGGCGTTGCGCCGTACGGAGCGTCTCGAGGGCCGCAGCCCGGTAGGCTCCGCCATTCTTGGACTGGGCATGCCAGCGGAAGCCCGCCAGGGTGCGATCCAGGTAACACGGGTGCCCGCGCCGCCCCAAACGCAACCAGTAATCGTAATCCATTGAGTAAT
Organism: uncultured Verrucomicrobiota bacterium; assembly: GCA_964611575.1. Taxonomy (GTDB): domain Bacteria; phylum Verrucomicrobiota; class Kiritimatiellia; order CAIKKV01; family CAITUY01; genus CAITUY01. The sequence continues at coordinate 18,690 of CAZTAJ010000037.1, read as the reverse complement.
GCAGCCCACCGTCAAGGTCCCCCGTCTGCTCGAAGGCCTCACGCGTGAAAAACACAGCGGGCTGCGGAATGAAATCGCGCCGCAGCAGTCGCCGGAAAGAATACCGCCGGGACTGCCGGATCTTGTAGATCGTGACCGCGCGGCGGATCTCCCGATCGGCCGGGTCGATGATGCGGCAATTCCCGAATGCCCACCGGAATGGTTGTGTTCGGTAGGCCGCCGCGACTGCGGCCAACGCGCCCGGCTCATAGACATCGTCGGAATTCAACCAGGCCAGAATATCCCCTGTGGCGCGCCGCAACCCCTTGTTGATGGCGTCGCTCTGCCCCTGGTCAGGACCGGACGTCCAGGATACCTGCCCCTCATGGCGCCGCAAGATATCCAGCGTGCCGTCCGTGGAGCCGCCATCCACGACCAGATGCTCCACGTCGACCTCACGTCGTTGCGCCTGGATGCTTTGGAGGGTCCGTTCGATATACGCCCCCTGGTTCAGCGACGGCGTGACGATGGTGAACTTCATGCCCCGCCTCCCGTCACGCGTCTGAGGGCCCGCAAGCCGCGCCAGATCGAGGGGATGAGGCGCGGATGCGCCGCCACGTGCCGGCATTGGCGCCACAGGACGTCCGGTCGCCGGTAGAAGGCGCGCAAGAGGTCCCCCCGCGCGCGCTCAAGGTCGGCCCGCGTAAACCCATGCGGGACAAAGACGGTGTTCAACACGTTCATCCGTCGCCAGTCCCGATCGACGGCGCCGTGATCGCCGGCTATCCGGTATAATTCACTGCCGGGAAACGGCGTCATCTGCATCACGCTGATATCGTCCAGCGGCAGGGTCAGGGCCAGGCGCCGCGTCCGGTCGAGCGATGCCCGGGTCTCGCCCGGGAAGCCGACGATGAAGAAGCCCTTGGTGCGAAGCCCGGCCTCCCGACTCCACGCTACCGACTGGCGTATCTGATCCACGTCCAGCCGTTTGCGCATGGCCGCGAGAATGGCCTCATCCCCGCTTTCGATGCCATAGGAAATATGCCAGCACCCGGCACGTCGCATGAGACGCAACAGTCCAGGATCGACGCGGTCGGCCCGGCCGAGGCAGGACCAACTCACGTCGAGGCGCGCATCGATCAGGCGTTCGCAAAACTCACGCACACGCGCCTTCACGATCACAAAGGTGTCGTCCTCGATCAGCAGTTCCCGCACGCCATGCCGCTCGTACAGGTCGCGTACCAATCGGACGGCATACGCCGGGCTGTAGGCGCGGCAGCGGTTGCCGAACACCGAACGATCACAGAACACACACGTGTTGGGGCAACCGCGCGTCAGGACGATCGAGGCGCACGGCCACCGCCGGATGCGACCGGGCGACGGGCGGAACGCTCCGGGGAACCCCGGCAGCAGCGACCAGGCGGGCAATGGCAGCGCGTCCAGATCCTCCAGGACGGCCCGCGCCGGATTCACGACGATGCGGCCTTCCCTGCGAACCGCCGTGCCGGGCAGGTCCGCCGGCCGTGCATCTCCCCCGGCGACACGACCGATCAAGTCTCTCAGGGTTTCCTCGCCTTCACCGATGACGGCCACGTCGAACGCGGGGCACGCCTCCAACGTCTCCACCGGCAACGCCGTGACGTGACACCCGCCCAGCACCGTCAACACCTCAGGCCGTCTCTCCTTGAGCGCGGCCGCCAGTTCGGCCGCCCGCAACACCTCCGAGGTCGTGGCCGTGAAACCCGCGATATCCGGTTTGGCCTCAAGCAGGGGCCGGAGGGCCGCATCGACCGTGAGTTCCATGGCCGACGCTTCAACCACGGTAACCTCCGCCCCGGCCTGTTGCGCCACGGCCGCCAGACACACGAGTCCAAACGAGGGCTCGGTGCTTCCGGCTCCGGCAAATGCGCCGTAGCGCTCGGCAGCGCACACCGGGGAAGTGGCCAGGGCAAGACGCACACTCATGAGCGGGGATCCGACAGACGCCGCGTGCCGTTCTCCGGAAGCGTGCCGCGTCCTTCCAGAATCGCCAACTGCTGGGTCAGCCGCTTGATCTGGCGCCGGTGGGTCGAAATGACCATGGAAAACTGCAAGCACAGCAATAACACGATCACAAACCCGAGCAGAAAAAGCGTCGTCGTGGGCGTTTTCGATCCGATCAGATCCGATACCCGGAGCAGCCACTCATACTTGAGCACAAGCGCGCAAATACCCAACCCGATGACCAGCCACAGCCAACAGTAGGCGATGTCCAGATGTCCTCGCTGAACCAGGCGGACAATCAGCAGCAGCAGCAGCACCCCGATGACCAGCGACGCCATCAACTGTCTTGGGAACATAAGTCCATCTCCCTTCCTGCGCCGACTCAGGTGCCGGCCGTGAATTGCCGCCGCCATTCCCGCCACGTTGTCGTATTCAGAAGCACCACGAACACCGACAAAAGCATCTTGATTCCGTAGTACAGCGGCTTCAAGCCGGCGTGCATCGAACGGCCGCCGACGCGCGGCTTCATCTCCACGGGAACCTCGACAATCCTGAGACCGGCCAGCCAGGCCATGAGCAAAACATCGGCGTCGGGATAGTCGCAAGGGAAGACCCCGCTGGCGAAGAACCGCAGCGCGCGCGGCCCCAGCGCCTGCAAGCCGCTGGTTGGATCGGTAAACCAGCGTCCCGTCAGCACCAGCAGCAGGGCGCTGAAGAACCGGTGGCCCATAAACCGCAGGGGCGAACCTGCCATGCCCGGGGCGCCGGCGCCATACCGGGTCCCGATGACGATGTCGGCCTCGCCCCGCAGGACCGGCGCCAGCAGCCGCGGCAGCTCTTCCGCCAGATGCTGCCCGTCGCCATCCATCTGGAGCAGCCCGTCATACCCCTGGCGCACGGCATGCCGATAGCCCGTCTCAAGACTGGCGCCATACCCCATGTTGACGGCGTGAGGCAAGACGCAGGCTCCGGCACGCTCCGCTTCATTCGCCGTGGCATCCGAGGACCCGTCATCAATGACAACCCGGTCGGCGGCCGGCAGAACCCGGTGAACCGAATTCAACACCGGACCGATACGACCCTGTTCATCCTTGGCGGGGATGATGACAACCATGCGCTGCTGCGGCATAACGTCCCCAAAATACGCGCTTTATGCGAATGGATGATACTGTATAGTCTCGTCCCTGTAGAGGCCACCGTTTTTCTCTGGCATCTCAGGATGCGGGGGACGCCCCCCGCACCGGCGGATGGAGCACCTGCGAGTCCCTGGGGAAACCGAGCCGGCCCATACGATCGAGGTGAGTGACCATGTCTGCGATCGACAACCTGGACGCCGCCGTGGAGCGCGTTCGCCGGTGGTTTCCCCTGGCGCTGATCGCGCTTGGCATCCTGGCGTGGTCAAACGTCTATTCATGCGCATTCATCTTCGACGACAAGAGCATGATCACGGGCAACGTGCGGCTGTACCGGACATGGCCGCCCTGGGCCGCCGTGAGCGTGCCGACCCGCTTTGTGGCGGACCTGTCATTTGCCCTCAATCGCGCCATCGGCGGGTTCAATGCGGCCGATTTTCACCTCACCAATCTGGCCATCCATATCGCCGCGGGATTGTTCCTGTACGGGGTGGTACGGCGTACCCTGCGGCTACCCTCCCTGGCGGACCGGTTCGGTTCGCAATCCGCCGTGCTGGCCTTTTTCGTGGCCGCGCTCTGGCTGGTTCACCCACTCCAGACGGAGAGCGTCACTTACATCGTACAGCGCGTGGAATCGCTGATGGGCGTATTCTACCTCGCGGTCTTCTACGCGTTCGTGCGCAGTTTCGATGCCCCGCACCCGGGATTCTGGCGGGGACTCGCCTGGTCACTCTGTCTGCTGGGTATGGGCACAAAAGAGATCATGGTCACCGCGCCACCGGTGTTGATCCTGTTTGATGCCACGTTCGTGGCCGACGGGTGGCGGGATGTTCTGCGACGACGCTGGAAAGTCCATGCCGCCATGTTCGCCACCATCGCGGGTTTCGCGGTGCTGTTCCTCCTGGGCGTTCGTCGGGCGACGAACGACGGAAACGTGTTCTATGATGCCTCGCAACGCTGGCCCTATTTGCTGACCCAAGCGCAGGCGCTGCTCTACTATCTGCGCTTGACCGTCATCCCGTGGCCGCTGTGTCTGGACTACAAGTGGCCGCTCGTCGAATCGTGGAAGGAGGTGTGCTGGCAGGCGCCCCTCATCGCGGCTATGGCCGGCCTGTCTGCCTACGGAGCGTGGCGGCGGCAACCCTGGGCGTTTTGCGGCCTCTTCTTTTTCGTCGTGTTGGCGCCAACGTCGAGCCTGATCCCCCTGCCGGATGTCGTATTCGAACACCGGATGTATCTGCCTCTGGCGGCGGTGCTGGCCTTGTTGATCCCGGGCGCTTACCACCTGTGCGGGGGCCTCTCCCCCCGTCGGGCGCGCGCCGTGCGCCGGCTGGGCGGCGCACTGCTGGTCATCGCCATACCGCTTCTGACGGCGCTGACCTGGTGGCGCAATCAGGACTACCGCACCGAGGAAATCATGTGGCGCGATGTCATCCGGAAACGCCCTGACAATTACCGGGCCTACATCGCATGCTCGTCCGCATTCCTGCAGGAACACCGCACCGCCGAGGCACTGGAGGTGGGCAAGGCCCTGCTGGCACGCCTTCCCGATTACACAGGGATCCCGCACGATGAACTGACGCGCCGATGGCAGGCACACAGGAGCATGCCCGTTCCCGAATATGCCATGGCCCGCAACAATCTGGGCGCCGCCTACCTGGCTCTCGACCGTCATCAGGAGGCGCTGACGCAATTCTGCGAAGCGGTGCGGGTTCTGCCGCAGGCCGCGTGGGCGCACAGCAATGCGGCCAAAGCGCTTTACTTTTCGGGACATGTTGAGAACGCGATTGCCGCATGGCGCGTGGCCCTGTCCATCAGTCCGCGCGAGTCACAGACCCTCACCTTCCTGGCCATCGCCCTTGTCAGTCAGGGTCAGGACCGTGAAGCCGTGGAACGATACCGTGAAGCGCTGCGATTCAGTCCCGCGGATCCATTCGTGCGCGCGCAACTGGCCTGGATGCTGGCCACCCATCCAGATGATGCGATTCGCGATGGCCGTGAGGCCGTGACCGTCGCCGAACCCCTCGTGGCCATGGCGCAAGGACTCAGTGCCCACGCCCTGGATGTGCTCGCCGCCGCGCATGCCGAAGCGGGCGACATGAAAGCCGCCATCCGTTCGGCCGAACAGGCGCTCGCGCTGGCCCGGCAACAGCCGGTCCCGTCGCGGCCGGCCCCCGCCGGGTTGCCCGCATCGGCAGCCTCGTTATCGTCGCCGGCCGCAATGGCCTCGGGCATTCAAAGCCGGCTTGAACTCTACCGGTCCGGCAGGCCCTATCGCGAAGCGGCCAGGTCGACCGCCGAAAAGAAAGAACCCCGGCCGCCAGCGACCGGGGTTCCCCATTGATTCTTCGTGGCGACTCAGGGCAGCAGTGCGTGGTTGGTCACATTGCACGTGGCATTCGATCCGATAACGCTGTAGACGTAGGTGCCGTTCGCAGGACACACCGGAGCCGCCTTCATGTATTCGTTCACCGCAGTGGTTACAGCAGCGGCCCCCTGTGGTTGACGATTCTCAAGCGCCCACTGCTCCTTGGCGGCTTCAATCTGACGCAAGTTGTTGATGCACGCATTCTTCTGTGACGTCGTCCGTGCCCGCATGAACGACGGAATCGCGATGGCGGCCAACATGCCGATGATCGCCACGACAATCATGATCTCCACCAGCGTAAAACCTGCCTTATTGGTGTTCATAGTAGTTCTCCCTGTCTTAGTCCGTCCCTGGTTATCCAATCCCACTGACTCTTTGCTGCCACTACGTGGATGGGTAGCACACGCCGTGCCAGAGTGGGCAATGGATCGCAGAAACATCATGCCCGCTGCATGAGGGAGGCCAAGTCCCTGCGACCCAAAAAAGAAACGGCCCCATGAAGGGCCGTTTCACCTCAAACATCACTAACCAGAGCTTCAGGGCGCTGTAAGCGTGTGATTTGTGACCGTGCAGGTCGCGTTCGTGCCAACGTTCAGGTAGGCGTAGGTGCCGCCGGCCGGGCAAACAGGCGAAGCCTTCAGGTACTCAGTGCAGGCTGTCGTGACAGCCGTCGCACCCTGGCTTTGCTTCGTCTCCAACGCCCACTGTTCCTTGGCCGCTTCCATCTGGCGCAGGTTGTTGATGCAGGCGTTCTTCTGCGACGTCGTCCTGGCCTTCATGAACGACGGAATCGCGATCGCCGCCAACAAACCGATAATCGCCACCACGATCATGATCTCAACCAACGTGAACCCCAACTTGTTCCTCTTCATTCTTACTCCTTTTTTTTGTTTTCTGAACCCGACGGGGGGTATTTATAGCAGCACTTGTGCCAAGATTGGCGAAGGCCTTAACATTGACGAAAATACCACATTTTGTGACCAAAAACAGGTTCACACTCCCCAAACTTCTCCGGAGTGAGAAATGGGACTCCAAAAGAAACCGTCTGGGGCTCGTTCGACACGGCAACAAAAGAAACGGCCCCACGCAGGGGCCGCTTCACCTCAATCATCACGAATCAGAGCTTCAGGGCGCTGTGAGCGTGTGATTTGTGACCGTGCAGGTCGCGTTCGTGCCAACGTTCAGGTAGTCGTAGGTGCCGCCGGCCGGGCAAACAGGCGAAGCCTTCAGGTACTCATTGCAGGCTGTCGTGACAGCCGTCGCACCCTGGCTTTGCTTCGTCTCCAACGCCCACTGTTCCTTGGCCGCTTCCATCTGGCGCAGGTTGTTGATGCAGGCGTTCTTCTGCGACGTCGTCCTGGCCTTCATGAACGACGGAATCGCGATCGCCGCCAACAAACCGATAATCGCCACCACGATCATGATCTCAACCAACGTGAACCCCAACTTGTTCCTCTTCATTTCCGTACTCCTCTCTTGATGTTGTTGACTACCAAGTGGGCATTCACAAAAGCATGCGTCATGCCAACACACGGGGAACGGCACAGACCACGTGAGGATGCCAACCCCTTGCCGGCCCGTCGATACGAGCCCGTGCGCGAGGCAGCCCGCCATTCATTCCGGAACGGCCGGCAACTTGCGGTAAAGCGTTGCCAAGCTTATCTTGAGGGCTTTGGCGGCCTTCTCCTTGTCGCCATTCGTCAGGTTGAGCACCTGTCCCAGATACTCTTTTTCGCGATCCCTGATGAATGCCTTCAACGACTTGTAGCGGTAAGGGTCGGACACGGAATCCCCGGCGAGGGATTTGGCCGTATTCAACTTCACGGAACTGAGGATGCGGGGCGGCAGGACCTCCGGTGTGATCAAGCCGTCCTGCGCGAATGTCGTGGCGTGCTTGAGGGCATTTTCGAGTTCCCGCACATTTCCGGGCCAGGCATACTGCTCAAGCATCTCCTTCACCTCGGACGTCAGTTTGGGCAGCGCACGCCCCTCGCCCACTTCGCGTCGAAGCATGTGGTACGCCAGCGGGAGAATATCCTCCTGGCGTTCCCGCAACGGCTTAATATCGATTGGAATGACGCTCAGCCGATAGTACAGATCCTCCCGGAAAGAGCCCTGCTTGATCATTTCCTCCAGGCTGGTATTGGTGGCGGCAATGATGCGCACATCCACCGGGATGTCGGTATTCCCGCCCACCCGACGGATCTCTTTCTCCTGAAGGACGCGCAAGAGTTTGCCCTGGATCCCGATCGGCATGGAGGAGATTTCGTCCAGGAGAAGCGTCCCGCCACTGGCCGTCTCGAACAGTCCCTCTTTGTTCGCGGTCGCCCCGGTAAAAGCACCTTTCAAATGTCCGAACATCTCGGACTCAAGCAAGGCCTCAGGCAGAGCCGCACAATTGACAGCCACGAACCGCTTGTCCTTGCGCTTGCTGTGCGCATGGACCGCCCGCGCAACGAGTTCCTTGCCTGTACCGCTCTCGCCCGTGATCAGCACGGTCGTGTCGGCCGGCGCCACACGCTTGATCATCTCGCAGACGTTGCGCATCGCGGCGCTCTCGGCCACAATGTTCTCGAACTTGTAGCGCCCGACAAGTTCCTCCTTGAGTTCAAGGTTCTCGGACAACACCCTGCTGAACTCAAGCGCTCGCTGGATCGTAATCAACAACTCGTCCATCTTGAACGGCTTGGTGATATAGTCGAAAGTGCCCAGTTTCATCGCCTCAATGGCGGTTTCAACTGTGCCGTATGCCGTAAGAATGATAACCGGCATGGTGGGGCGGGCGGTGCGGGCAATCTTCAACAATTCCATGCCGTCCACCGGAGTCATCCGGATGTCGGAAATCATCAGATCGAAATTCTCCGCGTTGAGGAGGTCCGGCACTTTGCTGCCATCCTGCACCGACGTGACTTCATACCCTTCAGCCGTGAGCAGGCTGTTCAGCAGGCTCAACATCCGCGGTTCGTCGTCCACCAGAAGAATTCGTGCCATCGTAGCCCCCCCTCACAACAGGTTTGTACCCATCGCTTAACAGAATATACCGCGCCAATCCTCCAAAGGCAACCTGAATTCTCATTTCTTAGAACTGGCGTCGACCGACAAGCTTCTTCACGGGGATGACAAGTCGTATCGCGGCTTCTACGGATCCACGGACTAGAACTTCGAGACAAGATCGCCCATCTTGAAGATCGGGAGGAACATGCAGATGACGATGCCACCGATGATGATGCCCAGGAAGACCATCAACAGTGGTTCCAGCATGGAGGTCAGGGAAGCGAGCATGGCTTCGACCTCGTCATCGAACGTCTTGGCCACACTCTCAAGCATCTCATCCACCTTCCCGGTCTTCTCACCTGCGGCCATCATGCGCACGACAATGGACGGGATACCGGCCTTGTCAGAAAGGCCGACCGAGAGTGGGTCGCCATGCTCGACGGCCAGGCGGGCATCCATGACGGATTTTTCGATGACGCGGTTGCCACTGGCCTTGGCGACAATCTCAAGTGCGCCGAGGATGGGGACGCCGCTTTGGACGAGTTGCGACAATGTCTTGGCGAATCGCGCCACGGCGACCTTCTGCACGAGCACACCGACAACAGGCGCCTTGAGCGCAAAACTGTCCAGCGCCCACGCGCCGGATGCTGTTCGGCTCCATTGCTTGAACAGCCAGACGCCGCCGACGATGACGGGAACAATGACGACGGCATACTTCTTCAGGAAGTTGCTGATCGTGACAAGGAACTGCGTGGGCCCCGGCAGTTGACCGCCGAAATCCTTGTACATGTCGGCAAAGACGGGCACGATGAAGATGATCATGCCGGTGGCAATGATGAGCGCCATCGACAACACAACCACCGGATAGGTCATGGCCGACTTGACCTTGCGTTTGAGGCGCGCATTGGCTTCGAGCAAATCCCCGATACGTCGCATGGTCTCGGCAAACTGGCCGCTCTGTTCGCCGGCCTTGACCATGTTGATGTACAACGTGTCGAAAATGTCCGGCAGTTGCTGCAAACTCTCCGAAAAGGAGGCCCCCCCCTCGATGCTGCGCCGCACATCCAGCAGCGCCAGGCGGAAGTTGGGGTTGGGCGTCTGTTCCTCGATGGTCTCCATCGCGGTCACAATCGGCATGCCGGCACTGAGCATGGCGGCCATCTGTCGCGAGAACGGGGGCAGATCCTTGCTCACGATCTTTCGCGCCCCCTTGACGCGCCGGATGCGACCGCCGGTGCTGCGCGAGACGTTCGGCCGTCGTGCGGACGGCACATCACGCACGGCGGCAACCTGCGCCGCCTTCCCGCCACCCGATGACCTCACCACAGGCATTGCGTGCTCCCCGTTCCACCCGCGCTACTCGCCGCCGGTCATCTCCAGCGCCGCCTCAAGCGACGTGACGCCTTCTCGCACTTTCACCAGTCCCGCCTCTTTCAACGTGACCATCCCCTTCGCACGAGACCGCTCGCGGATCTCGCCACTCGTTTGCCCCTTCATGATCAACTGCTTGATTTCTTCATCGACCCGCAACACTTCCATGATCGCGCCACGGCCGCGGTAGCCGGTGTTGTTGCACTTGGGACACCCCATGGATCGGTAGATCGGCACGAACCCGGCTTCGCGCCCGACCGTAAGCTCCGCGTTACCAAGCGCTTCGGTTGCCACGCGGCTGAAAAAACTCGGGTTGATATGATTGGCGGCCAGCACATCTTGGGGCAGGGCGGCCTCCTTGCGGCAGGCCAGACAGAGTTTGCGGAACAAGCGCTGGGCCTGGGACAATACCAGCGAGGAGGCGAGCAGGAATGGCGGGATGTTCATGTCGATCAGGCGCGCAATCGCCCCTGCCGCGTCATTGGTGTGCAGCGTGCTGAGCACCAGATGACCGGTCAGGGCCGCCTTGACCGCAATTTCGGCCGTCTCCATGTCGCGGATTTCCCCGACGAGGACGATGTCGGGATCCTGACGCAGAATGGACCGCAGTGCCGTGGCAAACGTCAGGCCGGCGGTGGGATGGACCTGGACCTGGGTGATGCCCGCCAACTGGTATTCCACCGGGTCCTCGCAGGTGACGATGTTGACGTCCGGCTTGTTGAGTTCCTGCAGGCAGGAGTAGAGGGTCGTCGTCTTGCCGCTGCCCGTCGGCCCGGTGACCAAGATGATGCCGTGCGGCTGGTTGATGGCGTAGGTGAAGGCCTCGAATGCAACCGGGTCCAGGCCCAGGCCGCCCAGGTTCGGGAACAGGGCGGACTTGTCCAACACGCGCATGACGACTTTCTCGCCAAACACCGACGGCAACAGACTGACGCGAATGTCGACCTCCTTGCCCAACGCCTTGATCTTGAAGCGTCCATCCTGCGGTGCGCGCCGCTCAGCAATATCGAGGTCCGACATGATCTTGATGCGGGAGATGATTGCCGGATGAAAGGCCCGGCTCGGCGCAGGCCGCTCAACGAGCGCACCGTCAATGCGATACCGCAGTCGCAACGTCCGTTCCTGCGGCTCGATATGAATATCACTGGCCCGCGTGCGCAACGCCTCAACCAGCATCATGTTCACCATACGGATGACAGGCGCGCCTTCGGCGCTTTCCAGCATCTCCTCGAGGCTGACTTCCTTCTCCTCGTCGCGCCCGACCTCGACCTCGCTATCAGGCCCCTTCATGATATCCTCAAGTTCCAGCCCCTGGCCGGCCTCCGCGGCCACGAGCCGGTTGAGCGTATCGTGGATTTCCCGCTCACTGGCCACAACGGTCGTGATATTGAGCCCCGTCAGCACGTGCAACTCGTCCACCGCCATGATATCGAAGGGGTCGCCCAGCGCCACCACCAGCGTCCCGCCGGCTTTCATCAAGGGCAGCGCGAGGTGCTTCTTCAACACCTCGCTCGGGAGGGAATCGATCAACTGCGTATTCGGCGAAAAATGCGCCAGCGTCACCGGCGCCATGTGCAGATACTCGGCCAGGGCCAGCGTAATCTCGGCCGATGGGGCCAGCTGATTATCCAGCAGGTACTTCTCGAGGCGCACCGACGACGCCTGGGCCTTCTCCTGGGCCTGACGCAGGATTTCGCCCCCGATCGTCCCCCGCTTGAGGAGAATATCCGCAATCTTGGAACTGGGCGTGACAACATTCATGGAACGTTACTTCGACGTGACCTCTATGCCAGCCCTGTCGGAAATAGTCAAGCCGCCTCACCCGGCCGACCGGAGGCTCACCGTGCCAGCCGGTACTTGAAGATGCACCACAGGGCGCGGAACCCGTCGCGCCAGGTGATCTTCTTCCCTTCCTCGTAGGACCGTCCGTAATAGGAAATGGGCACCTCGTAGATTCGCCACCGGCCCCCGGAGATCTTGGCCGTGATTTCCACCTCGAACCCGAAACGGTCTTCGCGCAACGTGATGCCGCGCAGCACCTCGCTCCGGAAGACCTTGTAGCAGGTCTCCATGTCCGAGAGGTTAAGGTTGGTCATCATGTTGGACAGGAGCGTGAGTACGGTGTTGCCCACGTAATGCCAGAAGAAACACACCCGGTGCGTCCCGCCGCCCAGGAACCGCGAGCCGTAGACCACGTCGGCGTGACCTTCAAGAATCGGCTTGAGCAGCAGAGGGTACTCGCGAGGATCGTACTCCAGATCGGCATCTTGAATGATGAGGATGTCGCCCGTGGCTGCGGCGAACCCGGTCCTCAGGGCCGCACCCTTGCCCCGGTTCTTTTCGTGAAACAACACCCGCCAGCCCGCCTGTTCCCCCGCCAGGCTCTTCAGGATGTCCCGCGTGCCATCCGTGGAACAATCGTCCACCACCACCAGTTCTTTCTCGACACCCGCGTCCACTCGGGCCACGTGGGCCAGCAATTCGCGAATGGTGGCCGCCTCATTGTAGACCGGAATGATAATCGACAGTTTCATATGTAGATCTCCCTCGCATTCCACCTCACCCGCCCTTGACGCCCCGCAGTCAGGGCATGCGCGGCTCGCGGCGCGGCCCCCCGTATTCGTACCCCACGAAGATCCGCCCTTCCACGGGCACCCGCTCAACGCGGTCAAAAAACATGACCTCCGACCAGTGCCATGCCTGGGCGCCGGCCATCACCGCCGGCCGTCCCATCAGTGCCGGGTCGGCCAGGCACGTATCGGCAAAGTAGTCATACGCTGATTCCCGTCCTCCGAACAGGTGCCCCGCGCTGTAGACCACGGGTCTTCCCGGCAGGTAGAAGGCCAGCAGGGCCGCATACGCGTGGTTCTTTCCCACCAGGAACGGCCGCTGCCCGACCTCCGCCTCCACTTCGTCGGCGAATGCCGCCACGCGCCCGGCCCATTCGCGGTGCCCGTCAATCCGTTGCAGCAGACCAATCGGCGGCAGGCGGCGCCCGCGAAACTCAAGAGCGCCGACGCACTCCATCGGCCGCTTTCCGAACGAGATCAGGAGGGCGCAGACCAGACCGATTCCAACGGTCCAACGCCAAATCGTTCCCGCCCCCGTCCGGCTACCCGCCCCCCGCACCACCCACTCGGCCGCGGGAATCAGCAGCAAGGCGTATCCCGCCACCGCCCAGTTCAACTCGATGTCCGTCGCAAACGAAATCGCCAGGTAGAATGCCGCCAACGGCATGACCGTGTAGAGCGCATAGGTCAGGGCCGGGCCATGGTCCGCCGAAGCCCGTCGGTCGCGGATGGACAGGATGACCATCGCCGCAATGGCCGGTCCCAGCACCACCAGCGGGTAAAAGAGGTACCCGATCGTCCACAACGGGTTCCAGGCCCAATTCTGGCGCGGCGCCACGTCCCCGCCCGGCAGCCCCACGTTGCCGACCAGATGCGCCACCGTCGGCCATCCATGCCGGGCGTTCCAGATCAGTACGGGACTTGCCGCCGCCAACAAAGCCACCGTGGCCAGCACACTCCCCACCGCCTTCTCACGCGCGGATAGCCCGGCCCCCCGGCGAAACAAGTAAGCGAATAGCCCCGGCACGAGCAGCAGAATCGTGTACTTGAACAACACCCCAACGCCGATTGCCAATCCCAGCAGCAGCCAGTCCGCCGGGCGACGGCGCCCTTCAGCAATCCTCCACCCGGCGCCCGCCGCCAGCACCCAGCACGCGAAATAGGGGGCGTCAATCGTCATGAACTGGCTGGTTGCATAGAACACCGGCGCCAGTTGATAGAGCAATCCCGCGACGAACCCGACCCGGTCGTCGCCCCCGCAGAGGCGCGTGGCCAGACGCGCCAGCGCCAGCGTCGCCACGCACGAGGCCACCGCAGCCGGCAATCGCACCGCCCACTCGGATGAGCCGAAGAGACGCGTCGCCGCCGCGATGACCCAAGCGACCCCCGGGCCCTTGCTGTAGTAGGAGAGATCGAGCCGGCGGGACCAGTCCCAGTATTGCGCCTCGTCCGCCGCGAGTTCGTAGGGGCACAACCACACCAGGTACACCACGCGGACCGCCAGCACAGCCAGGGCCAACCCCACCGTTGAACGCCACCCGGCCCACCCCCACGGGCGGCTCGCGGTGTTGGAAGTCTGCGCCGGCATACCGCAACAGCCCACGCCTAAAATAACGTGTAAATGAAGGGCGCCACGGTTTGACTGGTTGCGATGAACAGCGCCAGGATCAGCATCACCAGAACCACGGGAATGATCCACCACGCCTTGTTATGCCACGCGAATAAACCAAATTCCTTCAACAACCGTCCCAGGTGTTTGAGAAAACGCATCGTGTCTCCCGCCTTCCCGTGCCGTCAGTCGAGCTTGTATTCCCGCCGCCAGTCCGCCTGGTCCGCCCACGCCGGCTGCTCCTTCTTGGACAACAGATACGAGCCGAGCACCAGGTAATCCATCTCCGTACGCATGAAGCACCGGTAAGCATCCTCCGGCGTGCACACAATCGGCTCGCCACGGACATTGAACGACGTGTTGATGATGACAGCGCAACCGGTCTGCTGCTCGAACGCCCGGATCAGGTCGTAGTAACGCGGATTCGTCTCACGCGAGACGGTCTGCACACGCGCCGAATAGTCCACATGCGTAATGGCCGGGATATCCGACCGCACCTGGTTGATTCGTTCCCGGATGGGAACCGCGCCTGCCGCGTCAAGGCCGATGCACCGTTCCCGCTTCACCGGCGCCACAAGCAGCATGTAGGGGGATGGCCGGTCGAGCTCGAAATAGTCGCTCACCCGCTCCACCAGACAGGCGGGCGCGAACGGACGGAACGATTCGCGGTACTTGATCTTGAGGTTCATCACCGACTGCATCTTCGCCGACCGGGCGTCGCCAATGATCGAACGCCCGCCCAACGCGCGCGGGCCAAATTCCATGCGCCCCTGCACGAGACCGATGACGGTCTCGCTCGCGATCAGCCGCGCGATCTCCGGGGCCCACTCAGCCGGCCCGAGCTTGCGGGCGGGATACCCCTTCGCCGTGACAAACGCCTCAACATCCGTATCCTCGATATCCGGCCCCAGGAACGAGCCGCGCATCGCATCGTGCACGTCGTCCGCCGCGCGAGGCGCTTGATGAACCTGGTGGGACACCATCAGGGCGGCGCCCAGCGCGCCCCCGGCATCGCCCGCCGCAGGCTGGATCCAGATATCCTTGAAAAGTCCCTCGCGCAACAAGCGGCCGTTGGCCACACAGTTCAACGCCACCCCGCCGGCCATGCACAGATAGTCGGCGCCTGTCAACTCGCGCGCATGACGGGCCATCTTGAGCACAATCTCCTCGGTCACGACCTGGATCGAACGCGCCATGTCCATCTCGCGCTGCGAAATCTCGCTCTCGGCCTTGCGCGGCGGACCGCCGAACAAGTCATCGAACGCGCGATTTGTCATGGTCAGGCCGTCCAGGTACCCGAAATACTTCAGGTTCAGGCGGAAGGATCCGTCTTCGCGCAGGTCGAGCAGGTTGTCCTTGATGACGTTGACATACGTCGGCTCGCCATAGGGCGCCAGTCCCATCAGTTTGTACTCGCCTGAGTTGACCCGGAACCCTGTGAAGTAGGTGAACGCCGAGTAGAGCAACCCCAGCGAGTGCGGAAAACGGAGATCCTTGAGGATCTCGATCCGGTTCCCCTCGCCCACGCCGATCGCACTGGTGGCCCACTCACCCACGCCGTCCAGCGTCAGGATCGCCGCCCGGCGGAAGGGAGACGGGAAAAACGCACTGGCGGCATGCGATTCGTGGTGCTCGGGGAAGAACAAAGGCGGCATCGTTTTCACGCCGCACCCTTCCAGCGCTTCTTCGACCTGCATCGGGATCCACAGCTTTTCACGCAGCCACAACGGCAGGGCCATCATGAACGAGGACAGGCCCGATGGCGCCACGGAGAAGTACGTCTTGAGAATGCGCTCGAATTTGCGGATCGGTTTGTCGTAAAACGCCACGCCATCGAGTGTCCCGCCCTGCCTTTCCAGTTCGCGCAGACAGTACTTGACCGCATTGACCGGGAAACGCGCATCATGCTTCCGGCGACTGAACCGCTCTTCCTGAGCCGCCGCCACGATGCGTCCATCGCTGACCAGCGCCGCCGCCGAATCGTGATAGAAGGCGCTGATGCCGAGGATGTTCATCAGAATTGCCTCTGGTATTCGGCAGCGTCCTTGACCGGTGCGCGAGGCACCCAATAGGTCGGCTGCTTGGTCGGGAACGCCCGGCACATGGGATCCTTCCGGCCGATCAGCAGGATCAGGCGTCCCGGCACAAACACGAGATAAAACAAAGGCACAAGGCAAATCCAGGTCACCGCCGTCGCCACACCCTTGCCGATCGTCTGGCCGAGCGCCTCCCAACAGGCGAACAACGACGGCATGAACAAGCCGGACGCCAACGTAAAGGCCGCAATCGCCGTCAGCAACCCCGCCGGGATGGCGTGCCCTTTCCAGGCCAGCCCTGCCGAGACAACGGCCGGGATCAGGGCCTGTACGAACACCCGCGGTAGACGCGCCGACAAGGAAGATGTTGTTGATTCATGCATGATTTAGCCCCGAAAAATACCAGAACGAATAGGACTTGTCAGCAGGTTTACGCCCGGAACACGGCGACTCACCGCTCCGGTGACACGCTTGCCCCACCGCTCGCGCCTATCGACTGCGCGCCGGCAACCACCCCTGCTTCACCATTTCCTGCTCGAGGCACTCGGCGAGCACGCGGTGCCCGCCGGCGCGCGGATGCATGAAGTGTACCCTGTACTCCCCAGGATACGCGGTCTCGGGAATATGGTCCCACGTGTTGTAGCAGGGAACCGAGAGCTGATCGCAGATCTGATGGGCCTCCTTCTGCATCGGTCCTATGACCAGGATGCGGAAACCGCGTTCCCGGCCCAGCGCCTGCAACTCGCGGAATGCCTCCGTCACCCCCTCGATATCGGTGCCCCTGCGGAAGTGCTCCGGAACGCGTTGCTTGTCGTAGTGGCGTTGATCCCAGACCCCGCTGAGCGCAATCTCGGCGTACCGTCGGCGATCGAACATCAGGTAATAGAGATAGGACACGTCGCGCCGGTTCCACTGCCCTTCCTGGGGAATGAAATACGGCAGGCCGAAGTCGTTGTCACACCAGCCCACCACAACGATATCCGGCTGGAACTGCAGCCCCTTCATGCGAAGCGATTCGACTTCCAGTTGGGTGTTGTAGCCCGGCACGCCCAGATTGATGACGTCGCACACACGGCCATCGGCACGGGCGTTGAGGTTGGACTCCAGGACCGCCAGGTACTCTTCCCCCTGCTCCACATCCCAGCCAAACATCCCGGAATCGCCGATGCCGACGATCCGGACCGTGTTCGTGGGCTTGCCCGGCTCATAGTCGCGGTCCTCCCGCAGCCCCATCCGGTTGGTGCGGAGCCGGCAATGCCCGAACTCCATGGTGAGATCCGGCTTGAGTTCGAAGACCAGCCGTGGGTTGACGCTCTTCTGGGTGATGGCCGCCAGCGGATGGCCACTCCTGATCTGGTCCCGGGACAACTTCCGGGCAACCGTATCGATTCGGTCCAGCGACTGCATCGCCTGCATACGTTTGAGGGTCAATCGCAGGCCAACCTCCGCCGCTCCCAGCGCCAGCACCGTGCTGAAGGCGCACAGGACCAGGCGACCGGCCGCGCGCACCCACTCCCGCCAAGTATTGTGTATCCCGCGCCGAACCCCGTACGCCGCCGCGACGGCCACACCCGCCAACACCAGACGAGGCAGCGGATTAGCCGCGTGCAGATGCCACCGTTTGAGTTCCCAGGTTCCTCCCACCACGATCAAGGCGACGACTTCCAGCAGAGCCGCAGCCGCGACCGCCACGCATCCCCAGAACGCCGCGCGCCCCCACCGTCCGCGACACCACCCCCGCACCGCTGCCAAAATGGAACCCATCTTCAGTTCCCTCCTGTTCGCTCCTCGCGCCAACACCGGACCCACGCCGCCATTTCGATCAACCCGAGGATCCCGCACTCCACCATGACAAAGACCATCCAATCCCTCGGCAAGTCGGCCCATTCCTGCCACTGGATCGGCAGCAGCCCAAACGCGAGCGGATAGAGGAGGAGAAACGCCACCGGCAAGCCGGCCATCAACGCCAGCACCACCCGAGTTCTGGATTGCAGCAGCACAGGGAGTCTTCTATCGTGCGGCGTGTCTGTTTTCAACCTAATCTTGAGTCACCACACATCATCATGACTACCCGGCAGCGCACATTCTGGATCGGAGCGGGCATAGCCGTCGCCATCGGGCTGGCCCTTGCCCTGCGACTGGCGGTGTTCACCGTCAGTATAAAGGCCGTGCCGGCTTTTGACGATGAATGCAAAATCGCCCTGCAGGCAAAGCAGATCGCGCGGGGCGACTATTCACTGCTCATCCTGGCCTCACCCTACATTTTCCCGCTCGACGCATACCTGATGGCACCCTGGATTCGGATCCTGCCGCGCAACGCCTTCGGCGCTCGCATGCTGGCCTTCAGCTTCGGTCTGCTATCCCTGGGCTTCTCATTGTTGATCCTCAAACGCTGGGGCCGCCTGCGCGATTTCTGGCCCGGCGCCGCCCTGCTGCTGGTCGGATCGGGTTACCTGCATGCCCTGCAGATCGGCTGTGCCATGCCGGGTTACGGCACCCTGCTGCTGCTGTCGAGCGTCGCGGTCTGGCTCGCGCAACGCCAGGCGGACCGGCAGGACCGCCTGGCGCTGCCGGCACTGCTCGTCGGCATCGCCGGCGGTCTGGCCTGCAGTGAAACCATGCTGTCGCTGCCGGTCCTGCTGACCGC
>CAZTAJ010000036.1:0-36900 GCA_964611575.1 uncultured Verrucomicrobiota bacterium | reverse complement strand
ACTGATCGCGCCCAGGCGTTCCGTCATTATGGAGAAGATGCCGTAATGCGAATGGCTGTACGAAGTGGCTGTACGAAGACGCTTCCCTCTGGTGCAGGCACATGTCTCATGCTAATGTCGATGTTCATGAAAACGAAGGGACAGATGGAGGCCGAAATCAGTGATGCCGTCGTCAAGTTCGAACGCGAGTACATGGGGCGCGGCCCGGAAGAGACGAAAACGTACTTGCTGGACGACCTCATCATTGTGCGACTCCATGGCGTGTTGACACCAGCCGAGCGGCAACTGGCCCGAAGCGACGCGGAGGGGCATGGCCGCGCCCTTATCAAGCAAGTGCGGATGGAACTGCTGGAGAAGGCGCGCCCACTTCTCGAAGCCATCATCCGGGATATCACGGGCCAGACAGTCAAGAGCCTCCATACCGACATCAGCACGGTTACCGGAGAACGGATCATCGTCCTATCTCTCGCTGGCGTGATCAGCCACCAAGGTGAACCCATCTGACAGTCCATAACCCTTCTGGTCGGTTGCCCATAAGCCCGGCATCGCTGGCTTTTCTTAACGCACCGCATCTGAACTTCAAGAGGCAGGGGGTGTTCCGTAGGGAACGGCAGATCCCGCCGATGCAATCATCCTTTTCGCCGAAACTTCCCTCAGCGCCCGCCCGTCAACCCATTCCTTCGCCTGCCGGATCAGTGCCACCACATGCGTGATTTCCTTCTGCCAACCTGCCTTGAGCGACGCCCGCACACTGGCCTGGCCGGGTCGGAAGTAATGGGTGGTCACGACCTCCACGGTCCGGTGTCCGCTGATCCGTTTCACCGTCTCGATCGGCAGGCCACGGGGAACCCGGCGTTCTCGAACGCCTGCCGTAGCCGCCAGGTGACGCTACGGTGAACACTTCGCCACAGGGTGGACGTGCGCAAGTCGAAAACAAAACGTTTCACAAAACGATAAATGCCAGAACAACCCAAGTTCCGAAAAGCGGGAGTAATTCAGTGGTAGAATGTCAGCTTCCCAACTTGAGAATGGCATCCACTCGGTCGAGTTCGTCGGCCGTCAGTTTTGGGGCGGTCAACGCCTTGACGTTCTCCTCGATCTGTTCAACACGGCTGGCCCCGATCAGTGCCGAGGTCACCCGCGCATCGCGCAGCACCCAGGTGAGCGCCATCTGCGCCAGCGATTGCCCGCGAGCCTGCGCCAGGCCATGCAAGTCGCGGATCTGGTCGAGCCGTTGCGGCGTGAGGGCGGCCCGCTTCAGAAAACCGTGCGGCTTGGCCGCGCGAGAGTCGTCCGGCACGCCGGCCAGATAGCGGTTGGTCAGCATGCCCTGGGCAAGCGGACAGAAGGCAATGCACCCGACCCCTGCCTCACCCAGCACGGTGAGCAGCGCATCCTCCACCCAGCGGTTGAACATCGAATAGCTGGGCTGATGGATCAGGCAGGGAGTGCCGAGATTCTTCAACAGCCGGGCTGCTGTGCGCGTCTGCTCCGGGTTGTACGACGAAATGCCGGCGTACAGCGCCTTGCCTTGACGCACCGCCTGGTCCAGCGCCGCCATGGTCTCTTCCTGAGGCGTTTCGGGGTCGGGTCGGTGCGAATACAGAATATCCACGTACTCGAGGCCCATGCGCCGGAGGCTCTGATCGAGACTGGCCATCAGGTTCTTGCGGGAACCCCATTCCCCGTAGGGGCCGGGCCACATCCGATAGCCGGCCTTGGTCGAGATGATCAACTCATCACGCAGGCCGTCAAAATCGGATTTCAGCAGGCGCCCGAAGTTCTCCTCGGCGGAGCCGGGCGGCGGGCCGTAGTTGTTGGCCAGGTCGAAATGCGTGATCCCCAGGTCGAAGGCCTTGCGGAGCATCGCCCGCTGGTTCTCCAATGTGTCCACGCCCCCGAAGTTGTGCCAGAGCCCCAGCGAGATCGCGGGCAGCTTGACGCCGCTCCGGCCGCAACGGTTGAAGGGCATCGATTCGTAACGGGCGGGATTGGGACTGTAAGCCATGCGAATCTCCTTGGTTCGGCTTCTTAATAGCAGTGGACGCGGCAGGGGACAATTCAATACTGACCAATTGCCATCTTGACATCATTGCCCCTTCCCCCATACTGGTATCCTGTTTTGTGGGCCTGGACACCGTAACGGCGCTCCAACGTTTCTCCCCAAAAAGCCTTATACTCACGGTCATTATGCAACTATCGGTTCGCGATGTGGTCCAGTTGTTGAAGGTCCCGGAAAAGACGGTCTATCGCTGGATCAAGGAAGACAACATGCCCGCCACGCGCGTGGGCGAACAGTACCGTTTCAGCCGCACCGAATTGATGGAGTGGGCCCTGGCACACCAAGTCAAACTGCCGGGCGACATCTTCAGCGGCGAGGATAACACTTCGGTGGCCATGCCCAGTTTTGCCACCGCCCTCGAAACGGGCGGTGTCTACAACGGAATCGTTGCCGCCGATCGCGATTCGGCTTTACGGGCGGTCGTGGCGCACATGCCCCTTCCCGACGATGTGGATCGCGATTTCCTCTTCGACGTGCTGCTGGCCCGCGAGGCGCTGGCATCGACGGGCATGGGCGACGGCATTGCCATTCCGCACGTCCGCAACCCCATGGTGCTGCAAGTCCCGAAGGCCATGATCAGCCTCTGCCTGCTCGTCGAGCCGATCGAGTTCGATGCGGTGGATGGCAAGCCGGTCTATGCGCTGTTTTCCCTGATCAGTCCGACGGTGCGCGCCCATTTGCATCTTCTGTCGCGCCTGGCCTTTACGCTGCGAGATGAAGCGTTCAAGAGTGCCATTGAGCGCCGGGCCCCGGCCGGTGAGATCCTGGAGGCGGCGCGGCGCGTGGAGGAAGCCATGGTTTTGAAAACCGGGATTGCGCCTGAAGCGGGGCCATGAATGCCGGGTTGGTCATCGCGGGGATTTTGTGCCACGCCTTGAGCGGGGTGCCGGGACTTTTTGTCGGCCGCCGTGCGGACGGCGGCGAGAGGATGGCCGTCGGCCTGGCGGTGCTCGGGTCGGCGTTGGGGATCGCCGGGGCGCTGGGGTGCTGGTGGAGGCCGCCGGCGGACATGGGCGTCATCAGGATCGACGGGCTGTCCGTCATTTTCCTGCTACCCATCTTCCTGGTGTCGGCCATGGGTGGCATCTACGGGTTGGGTTACTGGGGGCACGCAAAACACCCCCACGACGGCCCGCGCGTCCGGTTGTTCTACGGGTTGGTCACCGCGGGTCTGGCCGGTGTGACGGTCGCGGCCCATGCGATTCTCTTCCTGGTGGCGTGGGAAGTCATGGCGCTGGGGGCATTCTTCCTGGTGACGACGGAGGACGAGGATCCCGGTGTTCGGGAAGCGGGCTGGGTCTACATCGTGGCCACGCACACGGCCACTCTCTGCCTCTTCGCCTTGTTCGCGATTCTCAAGAGCGTTACCGGTTCGTACCTGCTGACGGCGCTACCCGAGGGGAGTATCACGCCCGCCCTGGCGACGGTCCTGTTTCTGTTGACGGTCGTGGGTTTCGGATTCAAGGCCGGGGTGATGCCGATGCACATCTGGTTGCCCGGCGCGCACGCCATGGCGCCAAGCCACGTTTCGGCGCTGATGTCCGGCGTGCTGATCAAGATCGGGATCTACGGAATGATTCGCCTGCTGTCCCTGCTGCCGGTGCCACCCCTGTGGTGGGGTGGGCTGCTCCTCGCGCTGGGGGTCATATCGGGGGTGCTGGGCGTGGTATTTGCGCTCGGGCAGCACGATCTCAAACGGCTGCTGGCCTATCACAGCATCGAGAACATCGGCATTATTGTGATGGGATTGGGGTTGGCCATGGTGGGGCGCACGATGCACCGGGGGGATTGGGTCGTGTTGGGATTGGGCGGCGCGTTGTTGCATGTGTGGAATCACAGCTTATTCAAATCTCTGCTCTTCCTGAGCGCCGGTGCGGTAATTCACCAGACCCGCACGCGGGAGATGGATCTCCTCGGCGGGTTGGGCCGGTCGATGCCCCGCACGGCGTTGTGTTTCGCGGTGGGGGCGGTGGCGATCTGCGGCTTGCCGCCGTTGAACGGATTTGTCAGCGAACTGATGATCTATCTGGGCCTGTTCCGTTCGCTGGGGCTCGGGGGTGAACCGGGGTGGGGCGGCGCGGCCTTTGCGGCGCCGGCCCTGGCGTTGATCGGTGGGTTGGCAGTGGCGTGTTTCGTCAAAGCATTTGGCACGGTGTTCCTCGGACAGGCCCGGTCCGACCGGGCGCTTCATGCGCATGAGCCGGGGGCGAACATGGTCGGCCCGATGCTCGTGCTGGGGGCCTGCTGTCTGGGGATCGGGTTGGCGCCGCTGCTGGTGGTTCCCATTCTCGAAAGCGGGGTGCTCGCCGCCGCGCCGGAGCTGGCGGGCCGCATGCCGGCGCTGGCAATGCTGGCGCCGTTGGGTTGGGTGAGCGCGACGGCGTTGACCCTGTGCGGACTGCTGTTGCTGGTCGGCGTGCTGCAGGCCAGGAGAATACGCCGTGGCACGGTGTCCTATGGCGGGACTTGGGACTGCGGGTACGCCGCGCCCACGCCGGCAATGCAATATACGGCGTCGTCGTTTGCGCAGATGCTGGTGGGATTATTCGCTTGGGTTTTGCGGCCGAAGACTCACCGGTCGGCCGAACAGCCGTTGTTCGCCGGGCGGGCCCGCTACGAAAGCCATGTGCCGGACCTGGTTCTGGACGGCGTGTTGCGCCCGGCCTATCGATTTGGAGCCCGGGGGGCCTCGTTCTTTCGCCGGTTCCAGGGCGGGAATGTCCAGGCGTACCTCTTCTATATCGTCGTGTTCCTGATAGTCCTGTTGTTGTGGCGATGAACGAACGATGGTCACGGATATGAATCACCTGGTCATGCATGTCATCTTGCTGGTGGGGCTCCCCCCGCTGCTCCTGGGAGTCATCGGCAAGACCAAAGCCCTTTTCGCCGGGCGGGTCGGCCCGCCGCTCTTGCAGCCCTACTACGACCTGGCCAAACTCTTTCAGAAAGGGTCGGTGTTCAGCACGACCACGACCTGGGTGTTCCGGGCGGGACCGGTGGTCGGGCTGGCAACCGCGCTCCTGGCCGGGTTGCTCCTGCCGTTCGGGGGACACCCGGCGTTTGTCTCTTTCAGCGGGGACTTGATCTTGTTTGCCTATCTCTTCGCGCTGGGACGGTTCTTCACGGCGGCGGCGGCCCTCGATACGGGCTCGGCGTTCGAGGGTATGGGTTCGGCGCGCGAGGTCACGTTTTCGTGTCTGGCCGAGCCGGCGCTGTTCTTCGGCTTCCTGGTGTTGGCCCGGTTGTCCGGGTCGCTGAGTCTGACCCCGATGCTGTGCGGCCCGGCGCTCCCCGGGACGGGAGCGGCGCTGCCGTCGTTGGTGCTGGTGGCGGCGAGCTGGTTCATCGTTCTGCTGGTGGAAAACTCGCGCATCCCGTTCGACGATCCGAACACCCACCTGGAATTGACGATGATCCACGAGGTGATGGTGCTCGATCACAGCGGGCCGGCGTTCGGCATGATTCTCTACGGGGCGTCGATGAAACTCTTTGTGATTGGGGCTTTGCTGCTGGGCGTGGTGATGCCGTTCCGTTCGGGGAATGCCTGGCTGGACTGGGGCTGTTTCATCGCCGGCATGCTGGGGCTGGCGGTGGTCATCGGGGTGGTGGAATCGATGATGGCGCGATTCCGGATGGTGTTTGTGCCGACGTTCCTGGTGGCCGCCTGTCTGCTGTCGGCGTTCGGTGTGGTCTTGTTGCTGAGGTGATGTGATGAACGCGTTACTGGATCCGATCCTGGTGCTGGTCTTGCTGCTGAATTTTGTGGTGCTGGGCGCCAGCCGGATCCGCACCATTATCCCGGTGGTGGCCATGCAGGGGGTTCTGCTGGGGGTCATGATTGTGGTGGCGCAGCGCCAGGTGACGCCTTGGATCCTGGCCATGGCTGCCGCGGCCATTGTGTTGAAGGGGGTCACCATCCCCCGGATGCTGGTCCATGCGATCCGTGAAGTGGCGATCCGCCGCGAGGTGGAGCCCATTGTGGGGTTCGTCACGTCGCTCTTGCTCGGCGCGGTGGGCACGGCGCTGGCGGTCCTGTTCTCAAAGACGCTGCCGATTGCCGATGAGCACATCGGCTCGCTGGTGGTCCCTGCCGCCTTGTCGACGGTCCTGACCGGGTTCCTGATCCTGACCACACGCGTGAAGGCGATCACCCAGGTGGTGGGATACCTGATCCTGGAAAACGGCGTCTTCATTTTCGGACTGCTGCTGGTGGAGGCGATGCCCTTTCTGGTGGAACTGGGTGTGCTGCTGGATCTGTTTGTCGCCATCTTTGTGATGGGCATCATCATCAACAAGATCAGCCGGGAATTCTCCACGGTGAGCACCCGCAAACTTTCGGCGTTGAAGGAGTAATTCATGGTCTGGCTTCTGATTCTGGTCCCGCTGCTGGTCGCGGTGGCGGCGGCGGTGACGCCTTCAAACCGCTGGCGTCCCTTCTGGGTGCCGATCGGCGGCTTGGCGCACCTGGCGGTCATGGGCCTGGCGGTGGCGGCGCGGCCGGCCTCGGCGCTCCAGGGATGGCTGGCGCTGGATGCGTTGGGCATCCTGGTGCTGGGCTTCATCAGCCTCTTGTTTTTCCTCTGCGCGCTCTATGCGCCGGCGTACCTGGCGCTCCGCCCGGACCGGCCGAACCGGGTGTTCTGCGTCTGCCTGCTGGCGATGCTGGCGATGATGTCCCTCGTCACCCTGTCGCATCATCTCGGCTTGATGTGGGTGGGCATGGAGGCCACCACGCTGGCGACCGCTCCGCTGCTGTTCTTCAACCACAATGCCCGTTCGCTGGAGGCGACGTGGAAGTACCTGCTGAT
The DNA here is from genome assembly GCA_964611575.1 of uncultured Verrucomicrobiota bacterium. GTDB lineage: Bacteria > Verrucomicrobiota > Kiritimatiellia > CAIKKV01 > CAITUY01 > CAITUY01. Next base: position 30,030 of record CAZTAJ010000036.1, on the reverse strand, counting down.
CGGGTCGGTCGGCATCGCCCTGGCATTGCTCGGGTCGTTCTTCCTGGCCTATTCGTCCCTGCATGAGGGACTGGAATCGACGCTGCTGCTGGACGACCTGGTCAAGCTTGCGCCGCAGTTGTCGCGGCCCTGGCTGCACGCCGCGTTCGTGCTCCTGCTGGTGGGGTATGGCACCAAAATGGGCCTGGCCCCGATGCACACCTGGAAGCCGGATGCGTATGGCGAGGCGCCGGGTCTGGCGGGGGCCTTGATGGCGGGGGGGGTGACCAGTTGCGCCTTCCTGGCGATTCTGCGTTTCTACCAGATTTGCGTGGCGGCGGGGGAAGCGGCGTACGCGCGCGAGATCCTGGTCTTCGTGGGGCTGCTGTCCATGGCCGTGGGTGCGGTGTTCATGATCCGGCAACACGATTTCAAGCGGATGCTGGCCTATTCCAGCGTTGAGCACATGGGCATCCTGGTGCTCGGCATCGGCATTGGCGGCCTGGCGACGTTCGGCGCCCTGCTGCATCTGCTCGTCAATGGCTTGAGTAAGGGTGTCCTCTTTCTCTCGGCCGGCAACATCCACCGCGCCTATGACAGCAAGCTCACCGATGACGTGCGCGGCGCGATTCGCCGGTTGCCGGTATCGGGTCCCCTTTTCCTGGCCGGGTTTCTCGCGATTACCGGCTCTCCGCCGGGCGGACCGTTCATCAGCGAATTCACCATTCTCTGCGGGATCGTCAGCGGGGGTCACTTTGTCGTGGCGGCGCTCTTCCTGCTCCTGCTGGCCACGGTCTTCATCGGGATGGGGGCGACGGTGCTGCGGGTGGTGCAAGGCACACCCTCCGCCCAGGCCGCGGCCACCGACTATCAGGATCGGCCCCAACTGGTGGTGCCCATCCTCATCCTGATGGCGCTGGTCGTGCTGCTGGGCATCTATCTGCCCGGCCCGTTGGAAAGGCTTCTGCATGAGGCCGCGGCCTGTCTGGAGGTGCGGTCATGACGACGGTTCCCCAATTGGCAAAGCTGCGCAATGGTCAGCGGATTGCCGGCCAGGACGTTCCCTGCCTGGAGTGGAGTTTATTCCGCGGCGCCATCCTGGACAGCGTGGCGAAGGGGGCCCAGGTGGCCGCCCTGTTCGGGCGCATGCCGGACTCAGGCGAGGGCGTGGAGCTTTACGTTGTGCTGGCGGATCGCGACGGGGGCGGGTTGGGCGCGGCGAAGATGCGCGTGTCCGGCGAGTCATTCCCGTCCCTGACCCCCGATTGCCCGCAGGTGCACCTGTTCGAACGGGAAATCGCCGAGCAGTTCGGCCTGCGGCCGGAAGGTCATCCCTGGCTCAAGCCGGTGCGCTTCGTGTCGTCGCAACGCCCCGGTCATGACGCGTGGGGCCGGTCGACGGAGCAGCCGCCGGTGATCGGCGTGATGGACTTCTACAAGGTTGAGGGTGAAGAGATTCACGAAGTCGCCGTGGGGCCCGTGCATGCCGGGATCATTGAACCGGGCCATTTCCGCTTCCAATGCCATGGCGAGCAAGTGCTTCATCTCGAGATCTCGCTCGGGTACCAGCATCGAGGTGTCGAACGGGCCTTGGCCGGGGGGCCCTTCGACAGGGCTCAGGGCGGGCCGACTCCGCGGACGATCCATTACATGGAGACGCTGGCGGGCGATACCACGGCCGGGCATACGATGGCCTACTGTCAGGCCGTGGAAGGCCTGGCCGGCTGCAAGGCGCCCTCGCGGGCACAGGTGTTGCGAGCCGTGGCGCTGGAGCTCGAACGGCTGGCCAATCACACGGGTGACCTCGGCGCGCTGGCGGGTGATGTCGGATTTCTTCCCACCGCCTCTTATTGCGGGAGGTTGCGCGGCGATTTTCTCAACATGACGGCGTGTCTGTGCGGCAACCGGTTCAGCCGCGGCTTGATGCGTCCCGGTGGCGTGGCTTTCGATGTCGACGAGGCGTGCGTGGCGGATCTTCTGAAGCGGTTGGAGTCCACCCTGAGCGATGTCGCCAGCGCCGTGAACCTGCTCTGGGACTCCCCGTCCGTGATGAGCCGTTTTGAAGACGCGGGCATCGTGTCGCTGGAAACGTGCGTCGCGCTGGGCCTGGTGGGGCCTGTGGCGCGGGCCTGCGGCGCGGAAGGCGATGTCCGCCACGATTTCCCCATGGGCATCTACCGGTTCGCGCAGATTCCCGTTTCCTCCGGCGTGGCCGGCGATGTGTTCGAGCGGGCCTACATGCGCTGGCTGGAGATCCAGCGGTCGGGCGACTTCGTGCGGGAACAGTTGGGGATGCTGATGGGCGGCCCCACACGGGCGGCTGTGCCGGCCCTGGCGGCGGACGCCTTCATCGTCTCCCTGGTGGAGGGCTGGCGCGGACGGATCTGCCATGTCGCCATGACGGATGCCAGCGGCCGTTTCGCCGCGTACAAGGTGGTGGATCCATCCTTCCATAACTGGATGGGACTGGCCATGGCCATGCGCAACCAGCAGATTTCGGATTTCCCGTTGTGCAACAAGAGCTTCAACCTGTCGTACTGTGGGCACGACTTATGAACCCTGAACCCCGGAATCTGAATTCCCATGTTGAACATCATCGCAGCGAGAATCAAACAGGGGCATCGGACGGTGGCTTATCCCCGGCGGGCCCCGGCACTGCCGGACCGGTTCCGTGGTCTGCCGGCGATCAATCCGGCGTGCGCGGACCCGTCGTGTGGAGCGTGTGTTTCGGTTTGCCCGGTGGGAGCGCTGGCTTACCGTGACGGAAAACTCACGATCGACATGGGGCGCTGCCTGTTCTGCGGCGAATGCGAGCGGGCCTGTTCCAAGGGGGCGATCACCTTCTCGCGCGAGTACCGGCTGGCGGCCCGCGACCGCCAGGCGCTGGTGGTGGGGACGACGGAACCCGTCTTGAAGGCGGCGCTGGATGCGAAGATGCGCAAGCTGTTCGGCCGTTCGCTCAAACTGCGGCAGGTCAGCGCGGGCGGCTGCAATGCCTGCGAGGCGGACTGCAACGTCCTGACGACGGTCGTGTTCGACCTCGGACGCTTCGGCATCCAGTTCGTGGCCGCGCCGCGTCATGCCGACGGACTGCTCATTACCGGGCCGGTGACGAAGAACATGGAACTGGCATTGCAGAAAACCTATGCCGCCGTGCCGGAGCCGCGCATCGTGATCGCCGTCGGGGCCTGCGCGATCGCCGGCGGCCCGTACGTGGAACATCCCGAGGCCTGTAACGGGGCGTCGAATGTGGTGCCGGTGGATCTCTACATTCCGGGGTGCCCGCCGCATCCTATGACCATTCTTGACGGCCTGCTGCGCGCCTTGGGCCGGGTTGAGGATCGGGCGTCGTAGTCTCGCGGTCGAAGATCCGCCGCGGCAGAACCCCGTCGCTGAATCACCGCCGAACCGTCGCTCATGATTGAGGTTCCGGTCCCGTTATGGCAAATCCCGACGGTTGAAAGCGTCTTCAGACCGGATTCTGCAAACGTCTCCCAGAATCCTCCGTGAAGCGATGTCCCGTGCTGCCGGGCCATCCTGCGGGAGGGTGAGGCTGGCGGCGACGGGGTTGGCGGTTTGCGCGATTCTGACCGGGGCCGGGTCGGCGCGGGCGGCCACCACCCTCATGGTGACGAACGGGCTGGCCCTCAGGCTTGAGTCTCTCAATGTGGACGGGCAGAACAACGCCACGCTCACGAACGGCCAGCGGGTGGCCTCGTGGACCGACCTGAGCGGCTCCGGCAATCACCACACTAATACCATCGCGACCAACCGGCCCGTGTTGATCAAGGGCGCCCTCGGTCCCCAGGCGATCGATGTGGTCGAGTTCGGGAGCCGACGACTCGACCGGTTGGGGATGAGCTACTCCAGCTTCACCGGGCTGAGCGTGTTCGCCGTGGCCCGCCGCAACGCGACCGCCACCTCCAGTCCGGCCGTCGGCGTCAATGGCGGCGGCGGCATCGACGAGTGGGGCCTGCGTCAGTATTCGAGTACCGCCGGTTCGTGGGAGTTCAAACTGAATAATTCGGCGGCTTCCCCGAAACTGACCGCAGTCAACACGCTCGGCCAGTACGTTCTGCTGGCGGCGACGTACACGGGCGGACCCGATCAAGCCGCCGCGTTGCGCATGACTCGAACCAATGAAAACGAATACACCTACGCCCCCGAAGCCGTGTCCGTCGCCACGGGGTCGGTGGCCTGGGGAAGCTTTCCAAGCACTCGCGACTCGTACCTCGGCAGCCTCACCGCCGGCCACAGCAATACGCTCGCGGCCGTGTTGATCTACAACCGCGCGCTGGACAGTGACGAGGTTGCCGCCGTCGAAACCTACCTGAATGACCGATACCTGTCGGACGGCCGGCCCGCGGGGACGCTGGCGGCCACCCCGCCGCGCGGCCCGGCGCCGCTGGTCGTCAGCCTGGATGCGTCCGGCATCCGGGCCACGCGGGGCGCGTCCATCGTTTCGTATGCCTGGAATTTCGGCGACGGCGCGGTGACCAATGGCGGGACCGCCCGCCCACATGTCTACCGGCGCGCCGGCAGCTACACCGCATCGGTGCGGGCGACCGACAACGAGGGACGCACGAACACGATCTACAGCGCGCCGATTGTCGTGCCGCCCGTGGACGACGCAAGCCTGGCGCTCTGGCTTGATGGCGGCAACATCGACAAGCAACGTAATGAGAAACTGACCAACCATCAACCGGTCGCGGCCTGGCTGGACTTGAGCGGCAGGACCAATGACTTCATCCAGGCCACCGTCGCCAGCCGGCCCACGCTGGGCAGGGGGTTGCTGGGCCCGCAGGCGCGTGACGTGTTGAGCCTGACTAACCGAAGCCTGTCCAAGACGATGAGTCATACCAACTTCACCGGCATCAGCGTGTTTGCCGTCGCCCGCCGCAGCGCGCCCGATTACTATAGCTGGCTCATCGGTGCGGTGGGCAACAACTGGCGGTTGGTTCAGTACTCGAACGAAGCCGACAGCTGGCAGTGGGGTGTCTCCAACTCCGTCACGCCGCCGTCACCGAAGCTGTCCGGTTACGCCATACCCGAATGGGTCCTGCTGTCGGGGACGTACAACTGCGGAACCCTGCAGAACGCCCTGCTGCGCATGACCCGGACCAACGCAACCGCATCCGTCGCCGGCGGGGTGCTGACTTGTCCCTCATTTCCCTTAAATGTTGCGGTGAGGATCGGCGGCGCCCACAGCAATACCATCGCGGAAACGCTGATTTACGGACGGGAATTGAGCACCGGCGAAGTGGCGATTGTCGAGGGTTACCTGATCCGGAAGTATTTCCGGCCGGCGCCGGTGCTTGCCGACGATTTGCCGGCGATAACGGCGCATCCGGCGAACACGGGGGTGAATGAGGGGGCCCCGGCCGGGTTCGTGGTGACGGCGCGTGGGCTTGAACCGTTGTTCTACCAGTGGCAGCGGAACGGGACGAATGTCGGCGGCGCCACCGGAGCCGTCCTCAGCATTCCCGCCGCGTCGTCCGCGGATGCCGGCGCGTACCGGTGCCTCGTGTCGAATGTGTTGGACATCGTGACGAGCGCCGTGGCGACGCTGACGGTGAACCTGCCGCCGGCCTGTCTGCTGACGAGTCCCACAGCAGGGGCGGGCTTCACGGCGGGTTATTCGATTCCGCTTGCGGCGGCCGCGACGGACCCGGACGACGGGGTGGCGCGGGTGGACTTCTACGCGGGCACGAACCTGCTGGGCACGGACCTGGCCGAGCCCTATGAGCTGACGTGGGGCGGAGTCCCGGCCGGCGCCCACAACCTCACGGCCAGGGCCACGGATCCCGGGGGTATGGTGACGGTTTCGGCGCCGGTGGCCGTCACGGTGACCAACGCGGCCCAGCCGGTGCTGTGTGTGACGGCGACGGACGCGCTGGCCGCAGAGCCGGGCTCCACGAATGCCTATGGCACGGGGACGTACCGGATCACGCGGCACGGGCCGGTCGACACGGCGCTGACGGTCAAGTATGCCATGAGCGGGACGGCATCGAACGGCGCGGACTACACCACACTGAATGGCACGGCCACCATCGCGGCGGGGAGTTCCAACGTCACGGTGACCGTGACGGCGAAATCGGACGGGCTGGTCGAGGAGGCGACGACGGCGACGCTGACGCTGTCGGCGGATGCGGCGTACCGGGTGGGCGATCCCAGCCAGGCAACGGTGTGGATCCACGATTCGGATTACGCAACGCCTGCGGTGAAGGTCGTGGTGACGGACATCTGGGCGGGCGAACCGGGGCAGCCGGACAACTATGGGACGGCCACCTTCCAACTTCAGCGCACGGGCAGCCTCCACACGTCCCTGACGGTGAATGTGAGCGTCTGCGGGACGGCGCTGCGGGATACGGACTACACGCTCGCGGGTTACGCGGGCGGCACGGCGACGATTCCGGCGAGTGCGAGCACGCTGAACCTTGCGGTGACCGCCCTGGCGGATGCGCTGCTTGAGGGCAACGAAAGCGTCGTGCTGACGGTCCAGTCGGGCGGGGCGGACTACGCAGCGGGCACGCCGGCCACGGGCATGACGTGGATCGCGGACGGGAACACGGCGCCGGGGACGGCGAGGTTCATCCGGAGCGATGCCGCGACGCACGGGAGTTGGAAGGGCCGGTATGGCGGCGACGGCGCGTATGTCCCGGCCGATTTCACCAACTACCCGGCGTACGGCTCGTGGCTAATGCGGGGATCCGTGGCGGGCAATTTCGGCGGGCAGAGTGACACGCCCGACTTCCGGGCGCTGCGGCGGGCGGCGGGCACGAACGGCATCTACTCCGCGCACTACGGCAACGCCTTCACCAACGATGTCCATCTCACCGACGGACAGGTGCACGCGTTGTCGGTGTATTGCCTGGACAAGAATCTGTGGTACGAAAATGTGGACAAGCGGTGGCAGCGCCTGGAACTGCGCAGCGGCGCCGACAACACGCTGTTGGACGCACGGGAGGTGGGGGGGCCGGCCGGGCTGCCGTTTAAGGATGGGGTATGGCTGACCTGGTGGGTGAGCGGCCATGTACGGCTGGTCATGCAGACGCTGACCAACCAGGATTGCCGGCTGAACGGCGTGTTTGTCGATCCGGCGATCTCGAACCGGCCACCGGTGGCGAACGCGGACAGTTATGCGACGGTCGAGGATGTGGCGCTGAGTGTGGCGGCGCCGGGCCTGCTGGCCAACGACACGGACCCGGATTTCCTGGACACGAACCTGACGGCGGTGTTGTGGAGCCAGGGAACCCTGGGGGTGGTGAGCCTGGGTGCCAACGGCGGGTTCGTCTACGCCCCGCATCCGCACGCGAATGGGACGGACAGATTCACCTACCGGGCGCGGGATCCGGATGGGCTGGTGTCCGGCGTCGCCACGGTCACGGTGACAATTGCGGCGGTCGGCGACGCGCCCATGGCGTCCTTCGACGCCAATCCGCCGGCCGGCCCCGCGCCCTTGACGGTGGCATTGGACGGGTCCGCTTCGTCGGATGCGGATGGTGACACGTTGCGCTTTGCGTGGGACTTCGGCGACGGCACGACGGGCGCGGGCATGAGCACCGGCCACACGTACGCGGCGGACGGTCATTACACGGTCGTGATGGCCGTGTCCGACGGGTCGGTCACCGCGACCGCGGTGAGGGTCATCACCGTGGCGGCCGGCGCCACGGGTGGCGAACAGCCGCCGCCGGAACCGGGGGGAATCGTGACCCCGCCGGACAATCCGGCCCTGCCCGGCGGCATGCCGTCGTTCGATCCGGGGTCGGGCGTGGGCGGGGGCGTGCCGCCGGACGCGGCGCCGCAGATAGCGGAGTGGACGCGCACGGCGCGGCCGGACGATACGATCACGCTGAGCGGGTGGCAATTGTCGAGGTTCAGCGGGGCCGACGAGGGGCGGGACACGCGGTTCCGTTTTTATGGGCAGACGGCGGCGGGGAACGGCGTGTGGGCCGAGGGGCTGATCCAGAGCATCGGCCGGGACAAGGCGACGGTGACGCTGCCGACGAACCTGCCGCCCGGCAGCGCCTACCTGGTGTGGCCGGGCAATGCGGCCGGTTGGGGCTATCCGGCGCGCATCAACATGGCCGAGGCCTGGTGGGTGGGACCCGAGTACGCCACGCGGGGCGACCTGGTGGGGTTCTTCGGACGCAACCTGGTGCGGCCCGGCGCCACCAACGCGTGGGTGTGGCTGAAGCCGGAGACGGGCGGCAACGGGCAATGGGCGGAAGTCCAGCCGGCCGTGCCTGCCGGCGCGGACTACGCCATCGACGCCTCCAACCCGTACATGCTCAAGTTCCGGGTGCCGCCCGGGCTGGCGAACGGGATCCACCGGGTCTGGGCGCACAACGGCGGCGGCGGCGCGTACGGGTGGTCGCCGGGACTGACCTTCGAGGTGAACGACGGGCTGACGTGGACGCTCGGCTCGACCTACAACGTCAGGAGCTACGGGGCGCTGGGCAACGGTACGACCGATGACACGGTGGCGCTCTCGAACGCCATGGCCGCGGCGGATGCCGCGGACTGGTCAACGGTGTATTTCCCGACCGGCACCTACATCATCAGTCGGCCGATGAAGATCGGCAACCGGATGCGCCTCCTGGGCGACGGGCGCGACCGCTCGCTTGTGAAGCTCAAGGACAACGGGCCCTACACGACCGCCACGACGTTCTGGTTCGCCGGCGACGAGGTGGAGACGCGCGGGCTGACCCTGGACTGCAACGGCCCCATGCAGCCGTGGGTGCCCTATCCGTATGGGGGCGGGGTGAACTTCCAGAGCCGGCGGATGATCCGGTTCATGGATTGCCGGATCGACGTGCGCGCGCGCACGATGAACTGCGGCGACGGCACCGGCGTATGGAACCTGCTCATGCGGGATACGCAGATCATGACGCAGGGCTCCTTCTGGTTTTCCCGTCCGGCGTGCGGCCTCTTTTTCGAGGGGTGCGACTTCTATCAGGGACGCCAGTTCCTCAACACCAATCCCGGGTCGGGCGTGACCTGGTGGGGCGCGACAAAGGTGGCGATCAGCGGCTGCACCTTCCAGCATTACGGATCGCTGGTGGGCGATGCGGACCCCGACGATCCGCGGGAGGCCGTGAACTTCGGCACCGGCCGCTGGATGTGCGAGCAGGCGCATCGCGGCGTCTTCGGGAATCACTATGCCGGCGGCAATCGCAGCGTGAACTCGGTGCCGCCCAATTTCAGGTCCCACGCATGGCAGACCAAGGCGGAGGCGAACGCGTCCGGAGCGGGGACCAACGCGCTCTATGCCGGCCCGGAATGGACCGGCGAGTACACGGCCCAGGGGAAGAGCGCGTGGACGGCGGTGACGAACACCTATCCGCAGTGGCTGCGGGCCGACCTGGGGTCGGTGCGTACGGTGTCGGAAATCCACACGGTGTTCTCGGCCTATGCCACCCTGACCTATGGTTACCGGATCGAGACCTCGACCAATAACGTCGTGTGGACCAACGCGGTGGCGGGGACATGGTCCTCCTACCAGGAGTACGCGGTGGACGCGTTCCCCGCCCGTCCGGCGCGCTATGTGCGGATCACCCTGGACGCCTGCAGCCTCCCGACAGCCCTTGCCGCGATTGTGGAGTTGCAGGCCTTCGGGTCCGGGCCGACGGCCCCGCTCTCTTTCACGGCCGCCACGGCCTCCTCGACCCTCTCGGGATCGTCGGCGAGTTACGCCATCGACGGCAAGTCGATCCGGGACTCCAGCGCGCAGGCGCGGTTTGCGGCGGAGTTCACGCAGACGGGAACGCACTATGTCTGGGTGCGCGGGCGGGGCGGCGTGCTCGCGGGATACCTGCCGGACATGCTGGCCACCAACAGCGACTCGTGCTGGGTGGGGCTGGATGACGACGCGGAAAAGACACTGCCGATGCGGATGGATGGCTTCGGCGATGCGGCGAATCCCACGGCCTACGTATGGAGGAATCTCATGACCTACGTGGGCGCGGATGGGCAGCGGCTGCAGGCGCCGCTGACTTTCGCCGTGACCAACACGGGGATGCACAACCTGGACGTGACGATCTGCGAGGATGGCTTCTACCTCGACAAGATCGTGGTGGCGACCGACCCCGCCTACGTGCCCTCCGGCGCCGGGCCGGCGGAGACCCTGAACGGCGGCCAGTTCCGGCAGGCCGGGGGCGGCCTTCTGGCGATGGAAGCCGAACACGCGACCGCCCGGCGGAATGGCGCGGAGTGGTTCTACAACGCGGACGGTAACGTGGGCGAACAGATCATGTGGGAGGTGGGTGCGGGCGCGGGCGCCGTGGTGGTCGCCGCCACCGCCGGAACGATCACATTGGCCGGCGACACCCGGGGGGCCGGGGGCTACAGCGGGCTCTCCAACGGCTGCAATGTCGTGGTCATGTCCGGCAAGGGCGTGGGGCAGTGCCGCTACGTTGAGAATGCGACGTTCGACGGAGTCAACACGTTGGCGTTTATGTCCGAGCCGTGGCGGGTGATCCCGGCGGCGGGCGGCGGCGTGTGGGTGAAACGGGGGCCCCGGCATGAGGCGGTCTATGCCAACCGGTTGTCCGGGACCCCGCGCATCTGGACGGATGCGAGTCACACGGCTTCGGTGGGCGTGCAATTCTACTACGGTGCATCGGACGTCGACATTGTCGGCAACACCTTCCACGAACTGCGGGGTGGGATCAACTTCTTCGAACCCCGCGACGGTCCCGCGCCGTACACATCGATCCTGGTGGCCGGCAACACGTTCGAGAAGACCCGGTGGACGGTCTACTCCGGTCAGCCCGGCGACACGCCCAACGGGCGCATGCTGAACGTGACACGAGGCAATACGTTCGGCGAGGCCGCCATCGATGCGGTCTCCATCAAGTCGGCCTACGGCAGCGGAGGCCACGTGGAACTGGACGCCGAGGTGTATGAACACAATGTGTTCACCAACGCCCCGATCGCGGTGGAGTTCGCGTTCCAGCCGGTCAACCAGAATAACGTCGGCCATGTCCTGTTCTACCGCAACACCCTCGCTCTGGGATCGGCGGCGTATGCGGGCTCGGCCGCCTGGCGCGCGATCGACCCGGCCGGCGCCTATGGCTCATTCTTCTGCCGTCCGCAACTGCGGGAGAACCGGTTCAGCGGGTTCGAAACGAACTTCCGTCCGGCGGCGCCTCTGCTGCCGTGGCCGACGCTGCCGGTCCGGGTGGTGAACGTGGAGGTTCCGCAGGGTGCCAGCGCTTCGGCGACGCTGCCGGTGTGGGACAGCGGCGCGGCAGGCATGGAGTGGAGCGTCGCCAGCCTGGCGGACGACTGGCTCACGCTGACGCCGCCGACAGGCTCACTGGCGGACCAGGCATCCGGGGCGGCAGTGACGCTGACCGTGAACGCCGCCGGGCTCGCGGTGGGCGAATACGAAGCGGTGGTGGAACTGCGGTGCGGCTTTGCGACGCAGCGGGCCACGGTGCGCGCCGTGGTGACGGCGGGGGCCGGCAGCGGTATTCCCGTCGTCCTGACGAGCCAACCGTCGTCACTGGCGCGAGTGGCGCGCGAGTCGGCGGTCTTCGCGGTGACGGCGATCGGCGCGCCGCCGCTGTACTACCGGTGGCGGAAGGACGGGGTGGATATCGGGGGCGCGACCGGCGCCGGCCACGGCATCGCGGTGACGGCGTTGTCCGACGCGGGCGCCTACCGTTGCGTGGTCAGCAATGCCATGAATGCGGTGACGAGCGCGGTGGCTGTGCTGACGGTCGCGCAGGCGACGCCGCGGATCGACGGCTGGCCGGTGGCGGGCGGGATCACGTACGGGCAGACGCTGGCGGAGGCGGTGCTGGACGGGGGTGTGGCCTCCGTGCCGGGCGTGTTCGCGTACAACGATCCGTCCACGGTGCCGTCGGCGGGAACCTATGGCGCGGCGGTGACGTTCACGCCGGCGGATACGGTTACGTATGCGCCGGTGGGCGGGACGGTCAGCGTGGCGGTGGCGAAGCGCGGGGTCACGGGCGGGTTCACGGCGGCGGACAAGGGTTATGACGGTACGATCGCCGCCACGGTGCTCACCCGCACGCTGAGCGGCGTGCAGGCGGGCGACGCGGGTCGTGTCAGCCTGGTGGGCGGCTCGGCGACTTTCGATACGGCAGCGGTAGGCGACGCCAAGACGGTGACCCTGTCGGGAGCGAGTTTGTCCGGTCCGGCGGCGGACAACTACACCTTGGTTGCGGTGGCCACGGCGACGGCGCGCATCACGCTGTTGGCGGCGCCCAGTATTGCGGTGTCGCCGACAAATCTGACGGTGAATCCGGGCGCGCTGGCGAACTTTGCGGTAACCGCGCTCGGGACGGCGCCGTTATGCTACCAGTGGCAAAAGAACGGGACAAATATCGTCGGCGCGACCGGCGCCGGCTACGGCCTGGCGGCGGCGGAGGCGGACGAGGGGACGCACCGTTGCGTGGTGACGAACATGGCGGGCAGCGCCGAGAGCGCATCGGCCACCCTGACGGTGAACGATGCGCCGGGCGTGACGTTGACGAGTCCGACGAACGGATCGGTCTTCCAGACCGGGGTGGCCATCAGCCTTGAGTCGAGCGCCTCCGATGGCGATGGCGAGATTGCGAACGTGGCGTTCTACCAGGGAGGCGTGTTGCTGAAGACGGCGACGAATGCCCCCTACACGCACACCTGGATTGGCGCGGGCGCGGGCGTGCATGGACTGGTGGCGGTGGCGACGGACAATGGCGGGTTGGCGGCGACCTCGGCCGTCGTGACCGTGACGGTGAGCGGCGTGGGCGGAACGTCGGGCCGCACGCCCCCGATCACCCTGCCTTTCATCGACACGTTCGATGTGCTGTATGCGGACGGGCAGATCCTGGACGGGACGAACGGCTGGGAAACGGCCTCGGAGGAGGCGGGCGGCGGCGCGTATGTGAGCAACGGGGTCGGGTACCAGGCGACCATGGGGGTGGTGTTGGAGGCAAGAACGGCCCTGTCGAACCGGTGCGAGGATGCGACGGCGACGAAGGTGTGGATCGAGACGTATATGAAGCCGTCCTTTTCCGGGGACAAGGCGCATCCCTTCAGCGCGAACTGGACGGTGCAGATGTACGTGAACGCGAATGGGTACATCGTGGTGGCTCAGACAAGCGGCGGGGTCACCAACTGGATTCCGCTGCTGACGGATGCGGCGGGAGCGTCGGCGAAGCTCAGCGATGCGGTGTATACAAACATCGGGCTGGCGTTGAACTACGAGACGACGCCCGGGACCTTCGCGGTGTGGCTGGGTGGCCGGGAATTGACCAACGGGCTGATCATGAATTCCGCGAACGCCCATTTCGAGACCTTCAAGGTTTACAGCGGCGGTGCGACCACGCTGCTCGACAATGTGACGATTCGGCGTCAGGCGCCTCCATTAAGTCGAGGGGGTTCATTGCTGATTGTCAAGTAGTTCCGGCCTGGTGTATCATGCGTTGCTATATCGGAGCCGTGCGCCATAGTCGTTGATTTGGCCTTCAGGAATGTGGTTAAGTCCGCCGACCGTAAGGTCATCGGGCAAACAAGGAGAAAGTGCCTTGAAACTCAAAGTGACGTTCGATACCGCGGCGGGAAGCATCACGCTGGCGGATGAGAAGTTGGGGATGGGCTGGTTCGGGCTGCAGTTCTATGTTACGTCCGGGGGCCGGGAGCGTGTGGCGAAGCCCGTTGGGCGGGCGAAGGCGCAGGGGCGCGGCTGGGTGTGGCGCGGCGACCTCGGCGGGAAGGTGCAGGTCACGCTGGGGATCGCGCCGTCGCCGACCGGCAAGGGGTGGGTCGTTACGCCGGCCCTGGCCAACCGGGGCCCCAGGGCGTTCGCCTTCACCGGCTATGGTTTTCGCGTCGCGGACGGCGCCCGCGGGGTCCAGGCGCAGGGCCGCAAAAACAACCTCCTCGTGTACGCCAACTCCGAGAACCTGCGCTACGAGTTGCTGCCGCACTGCCGTGTGACATTCCCCTTCCTCCGTCCTTTGCCGCCGACGCGGACCCAGGTGGGGGCCCAGGCCAGCGGGCCGATCCCGGCGCTGTTCTTCGGGCAGACCGATAGCGAACTCTGGTTGCTGGAAGGGCAGTTCACCCAGGATCGGCACCTGCTGACGTGGCACGTCGGCTTGCCGGTCGCGAAGGGGCAGGCGGTGGACTACCGCAGCGAGTGCACCTGGACGGGCGGCGCGGCGGAGACCGTGGCGGCCGGGACGAGCGTGAACCTCGAAGCCACCCTCTATCGGGTGATCGAGACGCCGCCCGACAGACTGTACGCGCCGTACATGGATGAACTGGCGCGGCACTACCGGTTTGCGGGCCGCGACAGCCGGTTGGATCGCGAGCCGGTCTATTGCACCTGGAACTTCAGCGTCTTCACGCACATCACGGAAGCCGACTGCCTGCGCCGGATGGACGTCGTGGCCAAGGCGCAGCGGAAGGGGTATTTCCAGATCGATCACGGCTATCAGAAACCCAAGGAGGCGGGCGGGCAGGCTTCCGCCGATGTGGATGGCTACTATCCCGATCCCGAGGCGGTGTGGGATCCCGTGCGGTTCCCGTCCGGTCCCCGCGGGTTCGTCAAGGCGTGCCGTGACCGCGGCCTGCGGCCGGCGATCTGGTGGAGCCCGCGTGTGGATCGCAAGGGACCGATCAGCCGGGAGCACCCGGAATGGCTGGTGCGGAACGCCAAGGGCGAGCCCATCGACGATGTCGGGCACCTGATGCTGGACGCCTCGGTGCCGGAGGTTCGCGCGTTTATCGAGCGGTGCATTCACACCATCGTCAAGGTCTGGGGGTTCGAAGGAATCAAGGTGGATTTCTACACCTACATGTTCGATCACGCCGACGCGGTGTTCCGGAACGGCGGGACGGGCGTGGCGTGGAAGCGGTGGCTGCACCGTGTGGTGCGCCAGGCCCTGGGGCCGAAGGGCTATTTTCTGCATTGCATCTCCTGTCCCCTGGGCAATCCGTTCCTGGCGCTTGATGGGTGCGATTCCTACCGCGCCGGCATCGACATTCATTCCGGCGAATGGGAGTACCATGTGCGCGGGTCGGGCTGGCTCCTGCCGGCGGTGCTGGCCACGGGCAAAACGACATGGCACGCGGACATCGACAGTTTCATGGGGACCCCCGAGATTCCGGCGGCGGAGCGCCGCTCCCGTAACGCGTTCGGTTACATCACCGCCGGACTCCTGGACTTCTCAGGCCCGGTCGAACGGCTCGACAAGCAGGCCCTGGCCGAGTACCGACGGCTGTCCGAACGGTGCGATCAGGGTGGGGGCGTGCGGTGCCCCGAATCCGAGGCGTTCTATGGCCGGCCTCTGCCGCGCGTCCTGATCCGCGAGCACGCGGCGGGGAGCCTCACCCGGCGCCAGTTCGGCGTTGCGGCGACGGTCGCCTTCTTCAACTGGGGGGAGACGGAACAGGCCGTGTCGCTGCCCGTGTCGGCGCTCGGCGGAAAACGCCGCGCCCTGAAACTGGCCGACTTTTGGACCGGCAAGGCCGTGGCGTGCCGAGGGGATGTGCTGAGCGCGTGCCTGCCGCCCCGCGGCCATGTGATGTGGGACGTGCAGGCGTGATGAGGTGATCCGGACGGAAAGACAGGACCGGCGGGCCCGGGAACAGGGAATGATGTGAAGGCGAAGAATGAAACCGGTGTGATCCTTGAACAGGGACCGCAGGACTGGCAGATTGTTCAGCAGGATCGGAAGGGTGTGGCCGATATTCGATTGGGCGGCCGATGGCTGACCGCGGATGCCTTCAAGCAGGCGCAGGTCATCGTGCGTGTGATGGACGAGTCCCGAATGCAGCCGGTCACGCGTGCGTTCGACTGGGCGCCGGCTGAAACGAAGCGCGATGGGACGTGGACGGCCCGTCTGCGCCGGATTCCCGCCGGGGGGTTGTACCGGATCGAGACCGCCCTTCAACTCAATGGCGGACCCGTGGAGTGGGCGCGGCGCGGCGACATGCGCCATCATATCGGCGTGGGGGACCTCTGGGTCATCGCCGGACAAAGCAATGCGGCCGGCTATGGGAAATCACCCTGCGCCGATGCGCCGGAATTGGGGATCCATCTGTTTCATGCCTGCGGGGAATGGCGGCTGGCCACCCATCCGCTGTCCGACTCGACGGGTACGCAGTACCCGGCCAACCGGGAGAGCGCCAACGGGTCGCAATCGCCGTTCCTGGCGTTTGCGCGCACGTTGAAGCAGTCGTTGGGGTATCCGATCGGTCTCATCCCCGCGGCATTGGGCGGCTCGGGCCTGTCGCGGTGGGTCCGGGGCGTCAACGGGGACCTCTTTGAAAACATGCTGGCGTACATCCGCGATGCGGGGGGCGATTGCCGGGGGATGGTCTGGTACCAGGGCGAGTCCGACACCGGGCCGGAGCAACGCAAGGTGTATGCCCGGAGCTTCACGAAGATGGTCCGCGATTTCCGGCGGACCCTTCGGACGCCGGACCTGCCCGTCATCACGGCGCAATTGAACCGGTACATCGGGGAACCCTACGACCGACCGGTACATGAGGGGTGGGAGGTGATTCGCGAAATCCAGCGGCAACTGGCCCATCAGATTCGGGGGGTGGAGGTGATCTCCACGCTCGACCTGGGTCTCTCCGACGGCATCCATAACCATTCTGCGGCGAACGTCGTCATTGGTGAGCGCATGGCGGCCTCCGCGCTGGGCGCGGCCTATGGGCGGGATGTGAAGCATAAGTGCCCCGACCTGAAGCGCATCACCCGGCCGTCGGCGGAGGCGATTGATCTGGAGTTTGAGCATGTTGACACCCGGCTCCACTTCGAGAACAACATTCCCGGACAATTTCCGTTTGTGGTTCGCGACCGTGCCGGCGTCGTGCCCGTGAAGGCCTGGCAGATGCGCGACAAAAACCGGATCCGCATCGAACTGGGGCGCCCGATCGAGGGGGCGGCGACCGTCACCGGCGCTCCCACGGCCTGTCCGCCGGCGGTTGTGCCGTTTGACATCTGCGGGTATCTGCCGATGCTGGCCTTCACGGCACGGGTGCCGGGCAGGGTCGGTTAGCCGCCCTTTGAAAACACCGGCTCGCGAGGACGGTGACGCCGCGCGAGATGAACCTGCGGACCCAGGAAACGTGATAGGGCGCGTTCTTCTCCGGCACCAGTCGCTGTCTAAGCAGGTACTCCGCGAATCGTCCCAGTTGCAACTCGTTATCGTGCAACGCCCTGTCCATCGTTTGCCCTCCAATACCAGGATAGGTAACGCGTTACCGCTATTCGTTGGCCCCACAGCAAAGAATCCTTGCCATACACATAACCATGATGGATTATGTGTATGAAAGGAAATGATCGACATGACACGAACCAATGTAGTTCTGGATGAAGTCCTCGTCGAGGAATGCCGGCAGGTCACCGGGATCCCGACGCAGCGATCTTTGATTGACCACGCTCTTCGGGAGTTGCTTCGGCACGGACGGCAGAAGAAGGTCCTGGAATTGAAAGGTCGTATCGCGTGGCAGGGCGATCTTCAGGCGTGGCGACGGGGGCGCGGTATTCGGTGACGATCGTCGACACAACCGTCTGGATCGATTTCTTTCGCGGGATCGATACCCCAGAAGTGCGTGAACTGCACCGGCTGATCGACGCCTCGGAAGACGTGTGCATCTGCGGCGTCATCCTGACCGAGGCACTCCAAGGTATACGCGAGGACAAGGATTACGCCGATGCGTCTGCCGCATTCGATGCATTCTTGTTCCTGCCCATGACCCAACGTACCTTTATTCGTGCAGCAGACCTCTATAGGACGTTGCGCCGAAAAGGGGTCACAATCAGAAATGCCGTGGACTGCATGATTGCCTCCGTGGCGATTGAGCACGACATCCCACTGCTGCACAACGACCGTGACTTCGACGCCATCGCGACACTCGGGAACCTCAAAGTCGTGAAGACAAGAGAGCGGCCAACCAGAAAATCCACGGTACGGTTTCGCCGCCCGTGATGTTCGCCGTTCTGCCCATTGACAGCCATGCGATCTGTTGTACAATTGTCTATGTTGGATGGAGGAGGTGCTGATGGACATTGTGATAGATACCTCGGCGCTGCTGGCGGTCATTCTGGGTGAGCCGGAACGCGACCGGATTGTAGGACACACGTTAGGGCACACACTCATCGGTCCCGGGGCCATCCCGTGGGAGATCGGGAATGCGTTTTCCGCGATGCTCAAGCAGAGACGGGTGGCACTGGCTGGAGCCCAAGAGGGGTTGCGGATATTCCAGACGATTCCCCTTCGGTTCGTCAAGGTTGACATGGCGAATGCGATCGCCTTGGCACACCAAACCGGAATGTACGCCTATGACGCCTATTTCCTCGACTGCGCCGCTCGTCATGCGGCCCCGCTGTTGACCTTGGACCATGGGCTGCAACGGGCAGCCAAAGACACGGGAATCAGATTATTGGAGGTGTAAAGTGCAAGTCTATACCTACTCGGAAGCACGACAACAACTCGCGGCCGTTCTGGACAAAGCAGAAGCGACTGGCAGTGTCGTCATTCAGCGGAGAGATGGGAGGAGTTTCACCTTGGCTCCCCAGAAGAGGCAAGCCTCACCCTTGGATGTTCCCTCCGTCCAAGCGAGGATCTCAACGAAGGATCTTGTGGAACTCGTGC
This sequence comes from uncultured Verrucomicrobiota bacterium, assembly GCA_964611575.1. Lineage (GTDB taxonomy): Bacteria > Verrucomicrobiota > Kiritimatiellia > CAIKKV01 > CAITUY01 > CAITUY01. The sequence continues at coordinate 11,422 of CAZTAJ010000036.1, read as the reverse complement.
GAGAAGAGAGAAGCAGAACAAGAGGGGGGAAGTTACGGCACTAATCGGGCATCGGGGACGTTCTGCGTAACTGCCGTAAGCGCAATTGGCAATGACGTAATTCGCTCACAGCCCATCCGCCCCAAACCCATCCCTGCCACTGACGGGGCGAGAATCACTTTTTCGACAGGCTCCTGACCGCTCCTCGGGTCCGCTCTACCTCGTCAGGTAACCGACCGCCTTCTGGCCGACGGCATCGGCATACAGGCGCAGGCTCACGCCGGATGGCAGGTCGGCGGCCTCCACGACGCGCACCGCCTCGGCCAGCGCGGCAGCCTCGGGCACCAGGTCGACGAGCCGGTTGTGTGCGCCCAGCAGGAGGTCCGCGTTGAGGGCGTGCCCCTTTCGCTCCGGGAACACCGCCAGGTAAAGCATGTCGGTTTCCACCAGATCGTTGAAGAAATGGGTGCCCAGCGACACGTCCGGCACCAGCCCCTGGTGCATCGAGGCCACCTCGCCGATCACGCTGGTCGCGTTGATCTCGGCGAACGTCACGGGCACGCCGAGTGCGGGAGTGCTCGTGGCCCAGCGCCCGGGTCCCAGCAGCATGACGATGGGGCGGGGGGTGCTGTCCAGCGCCAGTCGGTTGAGTTTGCCGACAGTGCGGGCCACCTCGTAGCGCTGGGTTACGGTCATGCGACCATACACCTCCGGCACCACGTAGACAACCCGGTCCACCGCCGTCGAGGTGCTGTGCCCGATCACGGGGCCGGCCGTTTCCAACATGAGATCGGCTGCGGGAATGGCCGCCGGGGCGCGATTGTCAATCCCTTCACCCTTGATGCGCACCTGGAAGGGCCGGCACTGAACGAGATTGAAACGGTAAGTGCCGTCGGGCAGGAAGTTGGCGGTGAACTCGATATCGACGGGGTGATCGTAAGCCTCCTGGATGACGGCCAGCACGGTTCGCAGATCGTCGGCGAAAGGCGTATCGCTCAACAGGCGATCGAAGGTCAGATACGTGTAGTCGCCCCCGGGCGCGGTGGTGACGAACAGTTCCAGCGGCAGATCGTCGGGGTGCCCGGCGGCGATGGCCGAAAAGTCGCGCGTGGTAAGGACGTTATGCGGCAGGTCGAGCACATCCACCTGCCGCTGGGCATACTTCGGCACATCGCGGGGCGCCTCGGGGCGGCAGCCGGGAAGGTTCAACGCGATGAGCCGGGTATGATCGTCGGCGGTACGGTCCACGGCGCGCGTGCCAAGGCCGAAGACCAGGCGCAGGAATCCGGCGTGGGGATCGATATCCTCGTTCCAGACAAACGGGTTGAAGGAGAAGCCGACGCCGGCGATCTGGGGAAAGAACAGTTCGCCGTAAAGCGCGCCCGAGACCCGCTGGACCAGCAGCGACATCTGTTCGTCCTGATCGAGCAGGCCGCGGGAGGCGCGATAGGACAGCGCCTCGGGGCTGAGCGTGCTGGCGTAGACCGTCCGCACGGCGTTCATGAAGGCGTCCAGCCGCTGGGCCGGCGTGCCCTGATTGGCGCAGAAGACCGTGTCGTACTTGCCCGAGAAGGCGTTGCCGTAGCTGTCTTCCAGCAGGCTGCTCGACCGGACGATGATGGGCAGTTGGCCGAAGTACTCGAGCATTTCCATGAACTGCTGCCGGATGTAGTCGGGGAACTGGCCGCCCAGCAGGCGCTGGCGGACTTCCTCCGTGTGCCCCATCAGGTAATCGAGGTCGGCCGCCCGGCGCCGCAAATCCCAGCAGCCGTTTTGGACCAGGTAGGTGTAGAAGACATCCGACCCGATGAAGAACGAGTCGTGGGCCTCCATCCGTTCGTACACCGCGGGCGCCGCCTTGCGCACGATGGCACGGGACAACAGCATGCCGAGCGACTTGCCGCCGATCAGGCCCGTGCCGATCATGCGCTGGAGCACGGCCATGAGATCGTCGAGGTCCAGGTAACGGTGTGCCAGGCGGGAGAAGCGCTCGTCGCGGGTGACGGCGATGCGCAACAGGCGCTGGAAGGACTCCTGGACCTCATCCGCCGAACTGACGCCCTGTGCCGCGCCCTCCAGGGTCTTCTGGGCTTTGCTGACGGCGCTGGCCCAGATGCCGGGCCGGTGGATCGAGAAGTCCAGCCAAGGCTGGGGCGTGCCGGACAGCATCGCCGAGATCGTGGTGCTGCTGGTGACAGGGCGGAAGGCGTCACCCTCCCAGGCGTGCAACGTATACAGGGTGGGGGAATACCGCCGGTCGACTTTCAACGGGTGGATGTAAAGACGGTCGCGATTGCGGTAAACATCCATGACCACCTGGGCGGTCTGGTGGATGCTCTGGGTCGCGTGGATCGAATGACGCTTCTTGAATAGGGCGAAGTAGGCGATCGTGTCCAGCTTGAAGAGAAACGGGCACGTGATCATGAAGAAGTTGCCCAGCATGCGGTCGCTGTACCAGTCGGCGGCGAGTTCGGAAAGTCCGTCAAAGACGTAAAGCGCGCCGCGGCCGCGGGCTTCGATGACATCGAGGATCGGACCCACGAACGGCTCGAAGCCGGCCTCCGGGTTGATCTCGTGAATGGTGACGCCGGGTTGGGCGGGCACCAGCGGCCGGTGGTCGGCGAAACGGAAATAGTCCAACTGCCCCCGGCGCTGCAAGGCGTCCCGGACAAACGGGTCGACAAACCGCGCGTAGTCCTCGATGTCATCCACCTGAAGGACCACATTGTCGCCCTGCAGCAACCCGTTCAGGGCGCGATCAAGCCCGGACAGGCCGGTGCTGAATTCAAGGGGGACGGTGCTTGCCGTGTTCATGCCCACCCTTGTAGCGGGATCGCGCGCAGCAGGGAAGCGCAAAACCGGAGAGGCCCGGACAGGACGTGCCGACCACGGATTTGGGTGGGGCGAAACCTTCTGGTTTGTTAGCCTAAGCGGGCAACGGGCCACGGTGCTGGCCGGCAAAGCGTCAACCAGCGTATGAAGATTGAGTAAGAGGCATCTCATGGCCATCGATCCGATTTGCGGCATGACCGTTGATGAAGCGACACCCCTCCGGGTGACGAAGGATGGCCAGACCGTCTATTTCTGTTCCGAACACTGCCGGAAGAAGTTCACAGGGGAGCTGCTCCCTGTGGTTGCCGCGGCTGATGCCATCTACACCTGTCCCATGCATCTCGAGGTGGAGCAGGTCGGCCCGGGCATCTGCCCCAAATGCGGGATGGCCCTGGAGTTGAAGGAGGCGGGGGCGGGCGCGGAGGACGACACCGAGCTGAACGATATGACGCGCCGCTTTCGGATTGCGTTGGCGTTGACTCTGCCGGTGTTCGTTCTGGCCATGGGCGGCATGGTCCCGGGCGATCCCATCGGCCGGATGCTTCCTCCCCCAGTTTCCCGGTGGCTGGAACTGTTGTTGGCGACGCCGGTGGTGCTCTGGGCTGGACTACCCTTCTTCAAACGCGGCTGGCAATCCCTGGTCACACGGAACCTGAACATGTTCACGTTGATCGCCGTCGGCACGGGTACGGCGTATGCCTACAGCGTGGAGGCCGTGCTTTTCCCGGCCGTGTTTCCTAAGTCATTCCGGCATCATGGCGTCGTGGCGATCTACTTCGAGGCCGCGGCCGTGATCATCGTGCTCGTGCTGCTGGGGCAGGTGCTGGAGTTACGTGCCCGACGGCGCACCAGCGGCGCCATCCGGGACCTGCTCGGCCTGGCGCCCGCGCAGGCGCATGTGATGCGGGGCGGCGAAGAGGTACAAGTTCCGCTCGAGGCGGTGGTGGAGGGCGACCTGCTGCGTGTGCGGCCGGGCGAAAAAATCCCCGTGGACGGCATTATCATCGAGGGCCGCAGCAGTGTGGACGAATCCATGCTCACCGGCGAATCGATCCCGGTCGAGAAGGCATCGGGCGACCCCGTGACCGGGGCGACGATCAACCAGACGGGTGCTTTTCTCATGAAGGCCACCCGTGTCGGCCGCGACACCGTCCTGGCGCGGATCGTGCAGATGGTCCGTGAAGCCCAACGCAGCCGGGCGCCCATCCAGCGTCTCGCGGATCGGGTTGCCTCCTATTTTGTTCCCACGGTCATGGTCGTGTCGGTCCTCACGTTTGTCCTGTGGACCTGGCTCGGGCCGGAACCCAGGCTGGCGCACGCCCTCGTGAACGCCGTGGCGGTTTTGATCATTGCCTGCCCCTGCGCGTTGGGCCTGGCCACGCCGATGTCGATCATGGTGGGGATCGGGCGGGGCGCCAGGGCCGGCGTCCTGATCCGGAGTGCCGAGGCGCTCGAGGTCATGGAGAAGGCGGATACGGTGATCGTCGATAAGACCGGCACCCTCACGGAGGGCAAGCCGGTCCTGACCCGCCTCTGGCCGGCGGAAGGCGTTGGGGAAGATGACCTGCTGGCGATGGCCGCCTCGGCTGAGCAGAACAGCGAACATCCGCTGGCCGCCGCGGTGGTGCATGCCGCCCGCGCGCGGGGACTCACGTTCGCCCCGACAACGGAGTTCGACTCGACCACCGGGGGCGGGGTGGCAACCACCGTGATGGGCCGCAGAGTGCTGGTGGGCAAGCCCGCGTTCCTGCTGGAATCCGGCGTTCAGGGATTGGATGTTCTGCGTGAGCCAGCAGACACCTTGCAGGACACAGGCTGCACGGTAATCTTTGTTGCCGTTGACGGGCGCGCCGCTGGAATGCTGGCCGTAAGTGACCCGATCAAAGTTACGACCCCGGAAGCGATTCGAGCCTTGCACGCTCTGGGACTGAAGATTCACATGGTGACCGGTGACAGCGAGCGGACGGCGCGCCGTGTGGCGGGCGAACTCGGCATCGACGAAATCCGTTCCGGCGTGGCTCCGCAGGACAAACACGCTTACGTGAAGGCCCTGCAGGCGCAGCATCACGTGGTGGCCATGGCGGGAGACGGCATCAACGATGCGCCGGCGCTGGCGGCCTCGGATGTGGGTATTGCCATGGGGTCGGGAACGGACGTGGCGATGGAAAGCGCAGGGGTTACCCTTCTGAAGGGGGATCTGCGCGGCATCGTCAAGGCGCGGTCTTTGAGCCGGGCCGTCATGCGCAACATCCGGCAGAACCTGTTCTTTGCGTTCTTCTACAATGCCCTCGGCGTGCCCGTGGCGGCCGGGATCCTCTACCCATTCTTCGGGATCCTGCTCAGCCCCATGATCGCCGCCGCCGCCATGAGTTTCAGCTCCGTGTCCGTTGTGACCAACGCCTTGAGGTTGAGGAAGGTTTCCCTGTAATGGGGGTCGACGAAGTGCACACAGAAGAGTACTCTACACAGTACTTCAAAAGGACTGATATGAGCACTCTGACGGCGGTTGAACTCAAGCGAAGAGGCGTCTCGGCCCTCACTCCTGCTTTGCGTCAGGATGGCGAGGCCATCATCACCGTGCATGGCAAGGAACGCTATGTTGTGATGACGGTCGAGAAGTATGGGGCCTTGCGCGAAGTGGAGCTTTCCGAAGCCGTTCGCGAAGCGCGTGCCGATTACAAAGCCGGTCGCATTACGGACACCACGGTCAAGGGCCACATCCGGCGGCTTCGCGATGAAGTATGACCTTGTTTTCACGCCCAGCTACACCCGGCGGGCCGCCAGGTTCGTCCGGAAACACCCTGCGCTGCTCCAGCAGTATCAGAAGACGCTGGAACTGCTGGAATTGAACCCCTTTCATCCTTCCCTGCGCCTTCACAAGCTCAAGGGATCGCTTGACGACCTTCACTCCGTTTCGATCAACGTGTCCTACCGCATCACGATCGAATTCCTCATCGAAGGGAAGACCATCATTCCCGTAAACGTGGGTGCGCATGACGAGGTGTACTGATGACTCCGAAGCAAGACATGAATGACGCCGGAAATGCTGCCCAATGGCGGCGCAATCTGGAAGCCGAACGCGATGCGGCGGCTTTGTATCTGCGTCTGGCGGCGGCAGAGTCGCAACCCGCCCTGGCGGACGTTTATCGCCGGCTGGCCGTGACCGAGCAGAGACACGTTGCGTATTGGGAAGCGCGCTTCACGGCGGTGGGCATGCCTGTGCCGGCATCCCGTGTCTCCTGGCGGGTCCACGTGATGGGCTGGCTGGCCGGGCGGTTCGGGACCTCATTCGTGCTGCCGACCGTCGCGGGGCTGGAACAGAATGCCGGCGACGCCTATCGGAACAGCGGGGATCGCGAGATCGACCGGATGGCGGGCGAGGAGCGCTCCCATGCCCGCATGTTCAGTGTGCTGTCCCGCAACACGGCCGGGATCGAAGGGCGCGTCGTGGCGAAGATGGAGGGGCGCCACCGGTCCGCCGGCGGCAACGCGTTGCGGGCGGGGGTGCTGGGCGCCAACGACGGGCTGGTTTCGAATTTCAGTCTGCTGATGGGCGTGGCCGGGGCCGAAGTGGCCGGGGGCGCCAGTTCGCGGATGGTGCTGATCACGGGCGCCGCGGGCCTCCTGGCGGGGGCCATCTCGATGGCGTTGGGCGAGTGGCTGTCGGTCCAGAGTTCGAGGGAATTGTACCAACGCCAGATGGACATCGAAAAGGACGAACTGGCCGAGAATCCCGAGGAGGAGAAGGCGGAACTGGCGCTGATCTACCAGGCGAAAGGACTTCCGCCGGAGGATGCCCACCGCCTGGCCGAACGCCTGCTCTCGGACGGGGCCGTGGCGCTCGACACGCTGGTGCGCGAGGAATTGAACATCGACCCGGAAGAACTTGGCGGCTCGGCATGGGAAGCGGCTTTTTCGTCCTTCCTGCTATTCGCGGTTGGAGCCGTTCTTCCGATCATTCCCTTCATGTTCGCCACGGGATGGACAGGGATCATACTCAGCGCCGCGTTCAGCGCGGTGGGGTTGTTCGTCATCGGCGCGGCGATTACGCTGGTGACAGGGCGTTCGATCTGGTGGTCGGGATTCCGGCAGGTTCTTTTCGGGTTGCTCGCCGCGGGGGTGACGTTCGCCATTGGTCACCTGATCGGCGTGCAAATTGCCGGGTGATGGTCTCAGGCCGCGCCGGCCATCAGCGGGGGCATGGGGCAGCCGAGACTGTCGGCGACGGCGCGCAGGGCTTCGGCCTCATCGACGGTGACCCGGCCGTCGGCGCTGACACAGGCGGTTGATGCCGCCACAAGCTTTTGCAGCAACGCCGGCGCCGCCTCGGCCAGCCGGTCAAGGGCGTGATCGATCGCCTGGAGCGTGGCTTCGTTGCGCGGTGTGAGCGCCAGCCGTTCCGTGGCGCCCAACTCCTTCAGTCCCTGGGCGAAGGCGCGGGCGGCTTCCTCCGGCGTGTCATTGCCGAACCAGGCCAGGCCCGACAACAGCACTCCGCTCTCCTGCAGGATGGACTCCAGCGAGGTGTGCCGCACGACCGGCCGGCGCGCGCGCCCGAACACCGGATCGAGGCGTCGCACCAGCATGCGCAGTACCGTGTACTCGAACAGGGAAATCTCCGCATCCGCCGCCGCCAGGGAGAACACATTCTGGCGGAACTCGGTGTACTGGCCAACCGGGAGCTGGCGCAGCGCGGCGAGCGCCATATCGGCCAGCGGGAGGCGCATTTCGGAGCCGACGGCCGCCAGGAGCGACATCAGTCGCTCGACCTCGCGATAGACGGCCGGTACGGCGGCTGCGGAGAGGAGTTCATCCTGTTTGGCGAGGATCTCTGTCCGGGGACTCAACAGCAGCCCATATATGACAGCCTGCGAGCCCGTCAACTCGCGGCAGGCGTCCCGCAATGGCGGCGGCACTGCGGCCAGCAGTTCGGTGGCATAGGCCAGGTGTTTCGGCTGGAGCGTGCCGACACGGTCGACCACACCGGACGAACTGATCGCGATGGCATCTTGGGGCAGGGTCGGGGGTGTGATGGCAGGTGTGAGGTGGGAGGTGCCAGGTGTCAGGTGGGAGGCGATAGGGGGATGAGAAGAGGAAGGGGGGCGGTGGGAGGTGCTTGGCGATGGGGAAGAGGCGGCGTCCTGGACGGCGTCGAAATCTCCGTCGAACTGCGGATCGATCCGGCGGACGCGTTCGGCGAGCGGCGGATGCGTGGCCATGAGGCCAAGAAAGGATTCTTGGAGGCCGTTGGCAAAGAAGAGGTGGCTGGCCTCTTCGGCTTTGGACGCCGACAAGCGCGAGCCTGCGGTCAAGGCGCCGATCTTCTTCAGCGCCCCGCCGATGCCCAGCGGGTTGCGAGTGAATTGCACGGCGGAGGCATCGGCCAGGAACTCGCGCTGGCGGGACACCGCACTCTTGATGAGGTGCGCGAAGAATACGCCGATATAGCCGATGATCCACATGGCCAGGCCGAGAATGACGATGGCGCCCGCCCCGTTGCCTTTGCCCTTGCGCGACGACCCGCCGCCGGAGGAGGAGTGGGCGGTGATGCGGAAGATCCAGTAGCCGGCCAGCGCCAGCATGAGGATGCCGTGGAGGATGCCGATCAGTCGGATATTGAGGCGCATGTCCCCGTTGAAAACATGGCTGAATTCGTGGGCGATGACCCCCTGCAGTTCGTCGCGGTTCAGTTTTTCAAGCGTACCGCGCGTCACGGCGATCACGGCATCGGATGGGGTGAACCCGGCCGCGAAGGCGTTGATGCCGGCTTCGTTGTCGAGCAGGAAGACCCGCGGGATGGGCGTGCCGGAGGCCACGGCCATTTCCTCAACCACGTTCAGGAGCCGTCGTTCGCGGACATCCGTTGTGTTGGGCACCACCGGCCGGCCGCCGAGCATGAGCGCCACGGATTCGCCGCCGCCGCGCAGGCTGGCGATCTTGTACAGCGTGCCGATCAGGATCATCCCGCCGACGCCCAGGGCGACCCAGCCGAAGAGCACGGGATTCCAGAGGATCAGCGGTTCGGGTTCCGGCCCGGCCCAGGATGTCGTGTTGTTGAAGAGCGCCAGGACGACGGCGTACAGCGCCAGGATGATCGCCAGCACGGCCAGGGCGTAATAGCCGACCAGGAGCGAAGTGCGGCGCCGGGCGGCTTCCTGATGTTCGAAGAAGTTCATGGTGCCGGATGATACGCAAACAGCCTGCATTGGGCAATCGTCCGCTCGCTCAACGCGTGCTTGACCCTGGGCGGCGGGTCGGCGATTGTGACGCCATGAAGACGCAGACGCAAACCCGACCGGACTGGGACGAATATTTCATGGACATCGCCACGGTGGTAGCGCGCCGGGGAAACTGCTCACGCCGCCAGGTGGCGGCGGTGGTGGTCAAGGATCGGCGTGTCATTTCCACGGGTTACAACGGCACACCGCGGGGCGTGAAGAACTGTTGTGAAGGAGGCTGTCCCCGCTGCGCAAGCTCGGCCCCATCCGGCAGCAGCCTGAGCGAGTGCATCTGTTGTCACGCGGAGGAGAATGCCATCACCCAGGCGGCCTACCACGGCATCGCGCTCTGCGGGGCGACGCTCTACTCTCTGCTCAGCCCGTGTCTGATCTGCGCCAAAATGATCATCAATGCCGGCATTAAAGAGGTTGTCTACAACGACGAGTACGAGTTCAGCGAGCAGACCCGTGCGTTGCTGCACGAGGGCGGGGTGCGGTGCCGCCGGCTGTCGCGGTAAAGGCTTGGCATGCCATGGGCGCGCATGTTGCGCGCCGCGGACGGCGACACGCCGTCCCTCCCGGACATCGCGTCGCATGTCACGACCGAACCGTTTGACTCACGATCCGCACGACCGCCTCCGGCAATCCTGGGTCCGTTGATTGGCGCCGCTCCCACTCACGGCCGAACGCGGCCGAGAGGTGGCGCAACAGCGCATCGCGGGCGGCGGTCATTGTGGGGCATCGGTCGCCCAGGATCGCCTGCAGGCTGGTGACCCGTTCGCCCTGCAACCCGCACGGCACGATCAAGTCGAAGTGATGCAGGTCGGGTGCGACATTGAACGCCAGGCCGTGGGAGGAGACCCATTTCTGGAACCGGACGCCAATGGCGGCGAGCTTTCCCGCCTCCGTCCACACCCCCGTCTTCCCGCGGCGGCGTTCGGCCGGCACGCCGAACTCAGCGGCGGTGCGGATGGCGGTGTCTTCCAGCCGCGAGACGAAGGCATGGGCGTCAGCCTCGTCGCCGGTCAACCGGAGGATGGGGTAGAGCACCCATTGACCGGGGCCATGGTAGGTGACATCGCCGCCACGCGGCGTGTCATGGAGGTCCACGCCCAGTTCGGTCAGGCGCTGCGGCGACACCAGCACATGGGCGGCCTGTGTCCGGATGCCGCGGGTGATCACGGGCGTATGTTCCAGCACCAGCATCACGTCGGGAATAAGGTCGGCCTGGCGCGCCGCCACGAGCTCGTCCTGCCAGTGCAGGGCCGTGGCGTAGGGGACGGGTGCGTCAAACAGCAGGGCCAGGGCATTCACGAGGTGCGGCGGACGGTGTGTTCGGCCAGGGCGCGCAGGGGCGCGGTATCGCCGGGTAGTGGGGCGATGGCCGCGATGGCCTCGCGGATGAGGGTGTCGGCGCGGGCGCGACTGGGGTCGAGCCCGTGGACCGCCACGTAGGTCAGCTTCCGGCGGTCCTGGTCACTGCCGACGGGCTTGCCGAGCTGCTCCGCGGTCGAGGTGGCGTTCAGGATGTCGTCGGCGATCTGGAAGGCGAGTCCGCTGGCGTCCCCATAGCGGGTCAGGGCGTCGAGCTGCGCCGGGGTGGCGCCCCCGCACATGCCGCCCATCCGCACGACGGCGCGGAGGAGGGCGGCGGTCTTGTGGCGGTGGATGTAGTCGAGCAACCCGGCATCGGCGGGACGGCCCTCGGCGGCCAGATCCTCGACCTGGCCGCCGATGACGCCCTGGCTGCCGGCGGCGCGGGCGAGTTCCAGGGCGAGTTGGGCGGGGGCATAGGGCGCCGGCGTGACGGCCTCGGCCAGCCACTCGAACGCCAGGGTGAGCAGCGCATCGCCTGCCAGCAGGGCATTCGCCTCGCCGAAGGCGACGTGGCAGGTCGGTTTTCCCCGGCGCAGGTCGTCATCGTCCATGCACGGCAGGTCATCGTGGATCAAGGTGTAGGTATGCAGAATCTCCGCGGCCAGCCCCGGCAATAGGGCGCTTTCGGCCGAACCGCCCATGGCTTCGCAGGCTGCCATGCAGAGGATCGGGCGAAGCCGTTTGCCGCCGGCCATGACCGAGTAACGCATGGCCTGGTGGAGCACGGCCGGCCGTGTGGCGTCCGCCGGCAACCGGCTTTCGAGGGCGGCATCGACTCGGTTCCGGCGGGTGGCGAGATAGGCTTGGAGGTCAAACATGACGGCAGGGTAGGGTGACCTTCCGCGGGAGGAAAGGAAAATAACCAACGTCCAACGCCCAACATCCAACTCCCAACTTCGAACGGGCGGAATTCCTCCAACTTGTGCGTTGTGTGTTGCACGTTGGTTGTTGGGCGTTCATTCGCCGATTCCGAATTACCTATTCTTCGGATTGAGGGCGGGTAGCGGATGGCCGGG
>CAZTAJ010000035.1:0-38247 GCA_964611575.1 uncultured Verrucomicrobiota bacterium | reverse complement strand
CGTTCGTGACCGTCGAGTTGGCCGTCAGGAATGTGTTGGTGACACTGATTCCGCCGAGGTTCAACTTGCTGCGGTCAATCGCGGCGCCGGCGGCCACATCGACATTCGAGATCGTGCCATCCGCAATCTTTCCGCTACTGATCGCTCCGGAGGTCACGGTCACCACGCCGGAAGTGGAAACACCCACGTCGCCACTGATCGCCACATCCGCTGCCACTCCGGCCGCATTGCCGACGAACATGTGCGCGGCGGTCAACACACTCCCCGTACTGCACGTCGACAACCGAACTGCCTCCCGGAAATCACCATCCCGGTCCGCCAACGCCACCCCTGCGCCCACGCACATCAACACCGCTCCAAGTACCAGACCCCGTTTCATCATCGCCCCTCCTCCAAGCACCTAACACCTCCCACCTACCCAGAACCACTGCTCGACTGGCTCCAACCGGGTCACGAGGCCGGAAGGATCGAAATGCTTCTCCAGGTGCCCAAAGCCCCGAAAGAACCCAGTGAACAAGAAAGCAACCGCATCCCGGAAATTCTCCACCCGGTCATAAGCCTCCCGAAGAAACGCCGCCTGTTCCTCGGCCAGCACCTCATCCACGGTCTTATTCTGACTTCTGACTCCTGACTTCTGACTCCTCGCCTTGCCCGCCTCCGGCGGGCAAAGGCGGACGTCCCAATCGCACCCCATGAACGCAGACCGCCGCCGTTGCAGAACCGCCTGCACCATGGCGTCCGACCGCTCCATGTAGTAATAGAACCACTGGAGGTCCGAATACTGGCCACGCTCCCCCGCTTGAAGCAACCCGACCATTCTCGGCAAACTCATCCCCTGCAAGGGATTCAGCCCATCCCGCCAGGAGTTATTCTTCTGCCCGCAAATTCGTTTCATCCCCGCCATCCCTCATGTCCGCCACCCATTTCTGACGTGAAACCCCTCTATAAGAATGCCGAATATCCTCAACCTTCGGTCTTTGCAGCGTTCCCCGGCTGGCTTCTCTGCACACGATGAACAGAAGAAATTAAAGTTCTTGTATTAAAAAACGACTCCTGCTAGTGTCTTCGACATTGCTTGACGGTGGGGGGCGGCAAGGGGTAAAAGGAGAACTCAGATGCGTCGTGATCCTTCCTCGCTTAGGCCTCGCAAGTCAGTGCTCATTCGGACATCCGCAGCCGCTGTCGTGTTGGTATCACTCACCGCCCTTGCCGTTACCGCCGTAACGAGTCTTTCGGAAAGAGCAAAAGGGGATCTCGCCGACCGATATGCCAAAAGATTGACCGCTCGCACGGTATCCAACATCGACGACCTGGCAACATTCTTCAAGGAACAACAGGCCCTTTACCTTCGCATCACACCCCCGACCCCGGAATTCGTGTTTCGCCAACCATGTGGCGTGATCCCGTTCGACCCCAAAGGTTTTCCCGAGGAATTCCTCAAGGGGCTGGTCGAGGAGAAGGACAAGGGGTGCCCGGTCTACGTCGCGGTAATTGCTGAGGATTCGACCACGAGGGAAACCGTCTTTGCCAACGCCAAGGGCTACGAGATCCATGCCATCGCCGCCGCCAAGGATTACGATCCCTGGTGGTTCCTCAACTCCATCTATCCCGACCTCTATTCAGGCAGGTATGGGAATGACCAGATCGAGATGATGCAAGACTGGTACGATCCCGCCCATATCCAGATCGAGGTCAAACTGCTCCCCATCGAATACATTGACGCGTATGCCACTGAAATGGCCAATGCTTATGTGGCTCCCTCCGGTGGCGGCACGGTCCTCATGCGGTATTCGGGGCCGCCGGTTACCAATCTCCAGTTTACGGCCATCGAGTCGCTGACGAACGGCATGCTGCTGACCGTGGCCTATCCGGCCGGGTTCACGAACCGGGTGGACTTCTTCACCTGCACGAACCTGGTGGACTCCTGGTGGGATCTGGCCGTGACGACCAACGTCAACGCGTCCACCAACTGGATCGAATGGCTGGACACGTACCCGCCGGAACGCAGGTTCTATGCGGCGGGGAATGCCGATGTAGATAAGGATGGCGACGGATTAACCGATGCCAGGGAGAAATTCATGTACCACACCTCGGCCACGACCAACGACACTGATGGCGACGGTCTGAGCGACTATGAGGAAGTCATCACCCGCCGTACCGATCCCAACAACTCGAACACCTGCCTGCCGACGGTGTCGATCCTGTTCCCCGCGGACGGCAGCGGAAAGGTGTGGCTGCCATGAAGCACATGACACGGATGGCGGTGAGTCTCTCGATGGCGATGGTCTGCGGTGCATACGCGGCGGACTTGACGGAGGTCGTCAATCTAGGCAACGGCGGTGCGTATGTGACGTGCCGCAGCAAGCGCATTGCAAAGCAGGATAGCATTTTCAACTGGTGGGCCCAAGACAGTTGGACTGTGTTGATGCCGATGATTGAAAGCGTGGAGACTACGCCGATTGTCTCAACTACTACAGGAGGGGTGGGCAACGCCATTGCTTATACAGAACGGTGCGCCTACTACGGCGGCTATGTGTGCGCTGCGACCTACGAGCGATATGTAAACAACATTGCGGTGGATCTGCCGGCGACAAACGGGTATGTGGACGCTTCCTTGGAATGGAACGTGTACTTTCGTGCATGTGGGCAGAATCAGAACAACGATACCCCCGAGTTTCTCGGCGTGAATCGGGTGAACGTTGCCGCAGGGGGCAGTGTTGCGGTCAATCATGTGTTGTGGCCCGATTGGACTCCGCGAGCAGTAGGTAACTCCATCCAACGTTGTCGGTTTGAAACCTCAACCCCGGTCTTGCTGGCGACCAAACGGACATCGGCGGAGGGGCGGCCGGACCGCAGTAGAACATCCGATCCACTCGCCATTGTGGGCGATCCGATCGACGGCATCAATGGGAGTGTGTCGCTCGACGAGACTGACTTGGCGATTCCAGCCGCCGGGTTGCCGCTCGAATTCCGGCGGTCGTATGGCACCGTGTTGGATGGCGACGCCTCGTTTGGAGGCGTGGGGTGGAGTCACACGTACCTTTGGAGAATCGGCGAGAGCAACACGGTGTATGGCGGCGCCACAAACCGCTGGCTTGTGTTGCGGGCGGGCGACGATTGGCACTGGAAGACGCTCGATGTCGCCAACGGCAGTCACGAGATCGACGACGGGTGGCGTTGGACGTGGAGTTTCAGCAACGGATGCTACGAAGTAGTGCGCCCGGGAGGACTCCGCTACGCTTTCAACACCAACGGAATGCTGGCTGCCATCCGAACCGCCGCTTCAAACAGTCTCGCGTTGGTCTACACCAATCTCGCGGCGGGTGCCCGTCTGTCGCAGGTGCGGCACAGCGATGGCCGCGCCTTGACGTTTGCCTACAATGCCACCGGATTGCTGGCGCAGGTCAACTGCGCCTTCACGAATCTTGGCATGAGATACGAATACACGGAGTCGGGACTCCTGGCGCGGGCCGACCGCGTGTCGGGCGGAATGACGCAGACGACAAGCTATGCGTGGTCGGACGGGAGTCAGGTGCTGACGCAACGGGTCGATGCGGCCGGCGTGGCGCGGGTGTGGGAATACCAAGGTGGCAAGGGGACGCGTAGCTATGTGGGGACCAACCGGTGGTATGAGACGGCTCTGGAGTATGGGAGCAACGGCCTCAATCGCACGCACATTACGATCAGTCGCGGTGACACGAACGTGGTGTTCTATCAGGAATGGGATCCGGTGCGGCAAAAGGTGGCACGCATCTCGGCGCGAATGCGGCCTCAGATGTTGATGTCGCTGGCCTCAGGTTCTGTCTTCACGAATACGTTCCTTTACCAGAATGGCGACACCTTTGGCGTTCTGGGACTGAATCCGAATTACCAGAGTGAGGTGCTAACCCAACTGGGGCATGACGGCAACCCAACGGCGGGGTGGTCGGGTACGGAATACACACGTGACGACTATGGGCGGATTGTGACGGCCGAGGAACGAGCGGGCGCTCTCGACGGGCAGGCGTACAGCAAGGTCAGTCTGGCCTACGACAGCGCGGGGCGCCTGACAAACTCTTCCTATGGCTACCGGTCGGTGCCGACAGCGGCATGGTCATGGGAATGGGACACCAACGAGGACGTTATATCTTCCATCACCGATCCCGAAAGCCACAAGGCGGAATGGGATTACACGAACGGCCTGGTCAGCGTCGAACGCTCTTTCCCCGTCACGGGTGTTCCGGTGGAAACTCGCTATTCCTACACGACCAACGGCCTGCTGGCGTCGGTGACCAATGCCAATGGGCACTGGGTGCGCTTCGAGCACGATGCCTATGGCTACCCCACGACCGTGAGCGCCCAAGCAGGGCCAACCAACTGGATGACCTGGGATGTTCTGGGGCACCTGAAAGAAATCCGTCTGCCCAGCACCGAGTACACGACCAACGAACCGCCCACAATGGTACCTCGCGTCATCTCCTTCGATCCGGACGAACTGGGGCGGGTGCGGATGATGACCTGGCCGGACGGACGCAGCGAGACATTCGCCTTCGACGGTATCGGCAACGTAACCAACCATGTGGACGCCGCCGGGCGGACCACCCAGTTCGCATGGCTGCCGACCCGTAAACTGGCGTCCACCACCCGCTATCTCACTGGCGCCAGCAATCAGGCCGCTACGGTCGGCATGGAGTACGACCAGCAAATGAACGTGGTCAAGGTCAGGGATGAACTGGAGCGCGCCGTCGAAACGTACCAATTTGACTTGCAGGACCGGCCCGTCAAGGTGACAAACGTCGAGACACAGGAGATGGCCGTGACGTATGGCCTTGGCGACATGGTCAGTCAACTCGGTCGGTTCGATGGTTCCTCCGTCAGTTTCAGTTATGACGAAGGGGCCAGACTTAAGACGCTCGTGTATCCCGACGCCACCCTGGATTTCAGTTACCTCAAGAACGGGCTCCTACTGACGGCCTCTACCAGCCTGGGAACTGTCTCCAACTCCTATGACGGGGCCAACCGGCTGATTCTGGCGCAAGGGACTGGACCTACTCTTCAGTCTTCCACGGTCACCTATCAACTCGATGCGGTCGGGAACCCCACCAACACGCAGGCGGCAGGGCTTGGGTATGAAGTTCGACGCACTTTCGACGCGGGCGAACGCATTTCGGCATTGGCAGCGGGCGGAGTTGGCGCAACCTTCGCCTATAATAACGTCAATGGCCTGTTGGCATCCATGACCTACACCAACGGGATCGTTTGCGGGTACGGGTATGACGAACTCGACCGCCTGACGTCCATGACCTGGCGCGATGCCTCCAACAATGTATTGAGGAGCCGAGGTTACAGTTATACGCTCGCTGGCATGATCAACCGCGTAGAAATGGAATCCGGCGAACGGGTGGAATACACTTACGATTCACTCGACCGCCTGACCTCCGAGAAGCGCATGGACCCCTATGGCCAGACCCTTACCCATGATCTTTACGAATACGACTTGGCCGGGAACCGCACGAAGAAGTCCATTCTTGACGGTGCCGGCAACCCATTGCTGACGGTCAACTATGGACTCTCGACCGGCAACCGGTTGGCCTCCTGGAGTGTGGCGGAAACGGACCTCGTTGGCCAGGTGGACGTGGCGGGCGTGTCCAGCGAAGTCATCGGAACGAACGACCGGTTCGGCTGGCTCTACGTCAGCAATCTGACCAGTGGCACGTCGATCAAGCCTTACACCTCAGGCACCAATTTCTGGACCTATGACCTGACGGTGGGGCTCGGCACGCAGAAGGTCGTGGCCGCAATCCGGGACGAAGCTGGAAACACGACGCGGGTCACGAACGAGGTGTTCCTGACGGTGGTGACCAACGGGGCCTATCAGTACAGCGACGCCGGGTGCGTCACGAATATTGCCTACAAGGGCAAGGACTACAGCAGCACCATTAGCCTGACTTGGGATGGTCAGTATCAACTGACGGCGGTTGCCACAAATGGAACAACGGCCGAACGCCATGGATACGATGCTTTAGGCAGGCGGGTCTGGATGTGGGATGCCGCTAACGGCACCAATTGGATGGTCTATGACGGGGCGCAGGTGGTCGCCGATGTCAACTCCAGTGGTGGACTGGTCCGGTCTTATGTGTGGGGGCCAGGCATCGACAACGTGCTGTCGATGACCACCTACGGCATCACCACCAACACGTACTATGCGCTCAAGGATCATCTCGGCTCCGTGCTCGCCTTGACGGATGCGGCGGGGCAAATCGTCGAGCAGTACAGGTACGATGCTTGGGGCAGAACCACGCTCTTCGATGCCAGCGGGAAGTCGCTTTCCGCGTCCGCAGTCGGCAACCGGTATTGCTGGCAGGGCCGCGAATACAGTTTCAAGACGGGACTCTACTACTTCCGTGCTCGATGGTATGACCCCATTACTGGCCGCTGGCTCTCTAACGACCCCATAGGGATTTCGGGTGGCCTCAACCAGTATGTTTTCTGTGCCGATAACCCTGTCAACCGGACCGACCCTACGGGCCAGATGAGTCCGATCTTGGTAAAGGTGATAACTGGGACGATTCTAGGTGGCATCTCGGGTGGCGCGGGCGGATTCGTGTTTTCTGTGCCTGAAGGTGCAGCGTGGGACGTCGTCAGCGGCTCTCTCTCCGGCGCGGCCGGTGGTGGACTTGGCTCCCTTTTCGGGCCGATTCTTGGCGGTGCTGTTGGTGGAGCAGTCGATGTTGCTGTGAACGAACTCCTGCGCGGGCAGAAACTCGACAAAGGAAAGGTGTTTTTGGGGGCAGGTGTAGGACTTGGATCTGGGCTCATAGGAAGCGCACTCGGAGACGGATACGGCATTCTTCCTGCGCTAGTGAACGGCTTCACGTTCGGGATTGCGGACAAGATTCTGGACCTTGCAGACAAGAAGCCCGTGCAGAGGACATGCCCATGAAGAAGTGCGAGGGATAGACGGGTCAGTGCGATTCAAGGAGGTGCCTCAGATGAACGCCAGAGTGTGGAGGATTACACATACCGTCGCCATTACGTGGATATCTCTCTTCTACGTTCTTGGCGTCGGCTTTTTCCCCTTCATTGCGACCACCTTCATGGAGGGAACCAGAGTGTCGAGGCTATTCCAATGCGGAATGGACAGGTATGGGGGAAGAGCATTCACCATGGTCTACTGGTCGTTGCTTAGTCTACTACACATTTCATATTGCGCACTAGCCAAGCGGCACAAGGCGGGGTGCGAGCAGTCGAGGTGACAGTTGTTTCCACATAGACTTCACGTCGCGACAAGCGACGATTCCGCCCCCGCTTGAGTTCGGACCCGCGCCGATGCCGCGCCGCTTGCACTGTCAATAGGAGAACAATTGTGACTAGGGGGTGGGAGAGGTCAACGTCCAGAAGGGGCACATCGCATCACATGCTTCCGTTGAGAACACGTGCGCCAGACTGCCCCCAAGCGGCGCGGTCAACTTCTGCAGCGTAAAAGACCCGTTGAAAGGCTTGCCCCATACCGGCCAAAGCACTACCGTCTATCCATGGGCTTGTGCGCGTCAGATTCAAGGCCAGTGGTGTCGGCCCAAGCCTGCCGGGAGCCAGTTGCGGAAACATCTTCCGACACCATCGCCACTTGGATAGCCCCCTCCACAATCGCCCCCACCTCATCCATCTCGAAACCGCGTAATGGGTTCATACGCTGGTATGATCCGATTACGGGTAGGTGGCTCTCTAACGACCCCATCGGCATCTCCGGCGGTCTCAACCAGTATGTCGCCTTCAATAACTCGCCAGTCAACTTCATCGATCCCGACGGCCTCAGATGGGTTGACGTCTATGTCTGGCGGTGGCGCGGAGGGGGTGTCGTGGCCGGTCGTGTCGGTCATGTCATGGTTACAGAACACAACTCTGAGACGGTTATTTCGAGTCCCTTCCCATCGCCGAGAGGCATGCACGAACACGTGTACAACAAACCGTACAACCTCACGTACATTGCCGAAGGAAATGACGCGCCCGACGATCTCTTCGAAGTGTTTGTGCCCGATGATGCCGCGTTCGATTCCGAAGCCTGCAAACAGAAGAAGAGCGACTACTGGGATTGGCGGCCAAACACATCACAAGGGGAGACCCATTGCTCCAGGGCTGCCTATAATCTTCTGAAGGCGGGTGGCGTCCCAGTATCCGGACAGGACAGGGGTCAGATTCTGCCTAACACACTTGGCAGTATCCTCAACAGAATGGTCGGCCAAACACAGGGCGCTGGGCCAAACGGATGGCAAGTAAGACTCGCGCCTTGATGCAATTGAACAAGGACCATCACATGAAAACATCATTGTTCGTTTGTTTCTTGTCGGTCATGTTGGCCGGCCTCTGTCGAAATTCAGTCGCGGTTGCGGGAGGGGATATAGAGCCTTGCAGCACGAATTTTCTGGTCGGGCGATGGAATGTCGTTGAATTCATCGGCAAAACAGACCAACCCGCTTCAATCAATGGGGCCTTTTTCTTCTTTGGAGCAGACGGCATGTGCCTCTCTGCTGGCGGTGATCGTACTTTGGCGACGTGTTGGGAACTCATTGTGACAAACGGCAAGACGACCGTGGTCCAGGCTCATCTGCCTGATACCGCGCAACTGGTGGAAGTGGATAGTACTAACAAACTGCGCTTTGTTCCACTCAGTCAAACAGAGGGGGCGCATCTTCAAATCGTCCTGGCGCGGGATGTGTCGTCTCCCTTGTCTGACCCGGAATTCATGAATCTCTTGGGGACATGGAATATCGCCGCAGTTAACTCGAAGTCAAAAGACATCGTTCTCTGCACCCTATATCGGCAAGGCTTGTTTATCCAACAGACGGTCATGGACATGACCGGCGGTGAGTGGAAGGCATCAAAGAAAGACGGACGCCTTTCCTTGCTGATGGGTGACCGTACATACGACATGACGGCCGCGGGAACGAATCGATGGAACGCAACGGCGCGAGGTAAGTACACTGACCTCGTCTTTGAGCGGCATCTGCCTTCGCACCTGGGTTGGCCCCATGCGTCAATGCCGTGAATATTGCGAACCGCAGGAAAAGGACTCCCGCGAATGCTTGGGGTAGTTGGAGCCGAAATGCGATTGGATCTGCTGCGGCTGTACAGGATATGTGGGACAATCTGTGGAAGTGAGATAGGGGGATTGGTGAAAGGCTCTCACAAAGTTGTGTTGGGTATCGCAATAGTGGTGCTCATCTGTTTTGCGTCGATCATCGCTTGGCTCTCAAGTATGAGCCGACCAATTTACAGGGCGGACCATTCCGCACTGCTCGCAACATGTCGAGACATGATTGATCGCAGGGACTCTCTCCAGGGGAGGCGTGAAGGGCGTGAAGTTGTTATTTACAGACAGCAAATCGGAAGTCAAATACCCAGCGTTGTAAGACAACTCAAGCCGGTGCGTATCATTCTCGACAAAGATCGTGCTGTTATCTGCGTATGGCCGTACCCACGGATAGACGACTGTGCAGATTGCCGGTTTTGTGTTGCGCTTACGGGATGCAAGGGAGTGCGTTATCTGAACTCCATCGCCAACTTGGCGATGCCGTTCGCGAGCAGCGGACCGCACTGGGTCTCACCCAAGCGGCACTGGCCACTCGCCTTGATTCCGACGCTGCGTGTGTCGCGAGGGTTGAACGAGGCGCGAAAAACATTAAGATTGGCACGTTTACCCGCATCTTTTCAAAACTGAACGACCCGTCCCGCGCGTCGTCGCCGGGGCAGGTGGACGAACACCCCGCCAGATCGGCCACACAGGCATTCCTGGAATCCTTGGCCAGAACCATGGGCCTTTCCATCCGGGTAATCCACCCCCACGTCCCCCGTGCCTTCGCAAGTGCCGGAGGCCCACGTCAGGCCCAGGATAGGACCGACAACGAAATAAATCCGCTGGAACGGCGGCTCATGGAAGCCTGTCTCGCCTACCCGCAAAGCGCCGCCGACCTCCGGAAAACGGTCGGTTACAAGACGCGGACGGGCAACTTCAAGGTGGGGCTGAACAGACTACTTGCCGGTGGACTTCTGCAGATGAGTATGCCCGCTCGGCCCAGCAGTCGGTACCAGAAGTACCGCCTCACAACCAAGGGCCGCGCGGCGCTGGCGGCCCAAACCACCTAACATCCGGTGCTTGTCCTTTCCCGTTCAGATCCCGAACCACAAACACAGTGCGCCCGTCGCAGGAAGATAACCTATGAACTGTTCCTTCAGCCGATTGACGTCAGCCGACCTGAAACGCATGCTCGCCATTCGCCTCCAGATCGAGCAGTACGACAAACAACTCCTCGCTATCTATGCCCGCGCCAAATCCCGTCCCAGATCTTCAGCCTTCAGCCTACAGTCTTCAGCCTCGATCCTCCGGCAACCCTCCCTCCGCGACCTAATAACCGGCATTCTCCGAAAGAGCAAGAAACCCATGTCCGTTCACGCCATCTACGAAGCGACCCTCCTTGCCGGCTACCACTGGCGTTCCGGTGACCCAATGAACGCCCTGAATGTGAAGATGTACACGGATCCGACGTTCAAGAAGGTCTCTCCCGGCCGCTTCGTTCTACGACTCACAAACCGACCGTCCACTATCGCCCAAAGGTAGGGCGAGTGCCGCCGGCACCGCCGCCGACTGTCAGCGCCCGCACATCAGTTCAACAGGTCCATATCGTCCAATCGCTTTTCTTATGCCGCCGTCTCGGCCGTTTGGCGATTGACGGTGAATACGCAATGTGCGGGGTGAGATCAACGACTGTCAATGGGATGATGTGCCCTTGTCTGAGGGTTGGGAGGGAATCGTGACCACCGGTCAACTCAGGGCACGAAAGACACCCGCCACGGGTGTCTCCAACGAATTCGGGAATTGTTTGGGAGGAGCCGGCTACCGCGCGGTGATAATGGGGCCGCGTGTGGGCGCGATCCACAAGATGCTGCCGTAGTTGATCACCGAGTTGGCGCCCAGTCCCAACGGATGCTGCACCCGGTAGACTGTCACGGTGCCGTACGCCAGATCAAAACGGGAGGTGGCGGAACCCACGTACAGATCGCTCAGGCCGATGTTCTGCGTGATCTTGACCATCGCGGTATTGGTGATGACCAATGCCACATTGAGCAGGTCCGCCACATTGTCGCCGTTCGTGCGCGCCGGTAGGCATGTGACGTTGGTCTGGATCGTCGGCCAGGGGACGGCCCGGTTATCCACGATGAGAACCCCTTTCCCCGCGCCTTGGCCGGCGGTCTGTTTGTACACGGTGCCCGCCGCCCCGGAACTGGCGCCGCCGACGCCGCCGGTGGCCGACATGCTGACCGCCCCAAACGTATCGCCGGAGGTCAGAATCACGGCGACGCGTCCCCCGCCTCCACCCCCGTAGTTTGCGGTCACCCCCGGCGCACCCGACGCATCCAAACGCCCATCGCCGGTCAGCGTTCCCGTGGTCAGGTAGACCGATCCGCCGGCACCGGCGCCAGCGTTGGGCCCATAGCCAGCCGCCGAGATGCGGCCATCCACCTTCGTTTCGCCACCGACGACCAGCCTCACCACCCCGCCGCCCGCATAGGCCGCCCCGCCGCTTCCCAGGTTCGTGGGCGCCAGCGCGGAGCCGTAGGTGACACCGTTGGTGATGCTCCAGGCACGGGCGCCGCCTTCCCCTCCGTAGCACCCCCCTCGGCGAACATCGGTGTTCGCCGACCCCGCGCCCGGACCCTGTGCCGCCCAATAACCGCAATAATCTGCGGAGATGGCGCCACCGGGCGCCACGGTCAGGTTGCCATTGACGGCCAGGTTGATCCCATAAGTCTGCCGTTCATAGTTCCTCGTGTGAGTCAACGCGCTGTTGGTGACGACCAGAACGTCGCCATTCAGCGTCATGGGCCGTTCAAGGGCGAGCGTATAGTTGCTGACCACCAGCGGATTGGGAATCGTCACCAGATTCGTGCCGCGCAAAGTGATCGCGGATTGGCTGGCGCCGTACAACTTGAACTTGCCGAGGTCAGCCAAGTTCAGCGTCGTATTCGTGGCGACTCCGAGGTTGGCGCGGTTCGTGAGGATGATCTCGCTGAAGTCCGTGTTCAGGTTCACCGGATCGCTGGCTGGCATGAGGGTGATACAGGAGGTGTCTTGCGGCAAGAGCCCCCCTCCATTGATGATGAGCGTCCCGGCCCCGGCCTGGCTTTGCTTCTGCAAGTAGACCGTTCCCGCCGCGCCCGGCGTGCCCTGCACCGCCGTGGACAGTGTTCCCGTGGCGATTGACGTCACCGCGTCGAACGAGTTGCCGGAGGTCAGAACAACGGCCACGCGCCCGCCTCCTCCACCGCCGCGGTTAACGGATGTCCCTCCCGACGCGTCATTGGTGCCGTTGCCGACCAGCGTGTCCGTCACCAGATAGATCGAACCGCCCGCCGGTCCACCGCTGCTGCCGCCGTCACCGCCCCTGGCTGCGATGTAGCCATTGTGCGTCGTTTGGCCGCCCACCGTGATGTAAATCGCTCCGCCGCCGGGCCCACCGCTCGATCCGCTGCCCAAACGGACGGGGGCCTTTACCGATCCATAGGTGGGACTCGGCAAGGTCCAGGGGGTGTAAGTGCCGCTGTAGTTGACTCCGCCCTCTCCGCCATGGCCCGCGCCCTGGCGGGGAGGCGTCCCGCCGGCGGAACCCGGCCCATTCGTCATTGCGTATCCCTTGGCCGTCACGTCGATTCTGCCAGGCGACTGCAGAGTCAGGTTGCCGTCGATCGACACCCGCAACCGGTTGACCTCCGTCGCGCCGCTGGGATTGGGGCGGTGCGTCCACGCTCCATTGTTGAGGGTCACGTTGCCCGTGATGTGAAGATTGGTGTAAGCGGCAACGCCGGGGAAGACCGTGTATATGGTTACCGTGCCAGTGTAATCCGCTGTCTGGAGCCAGGACCCGATGGACGCGACATTGGTGAGGTCCCAAAGCACGTCACGGCTGGACGTGGAGTTCAGGACGATGTCATCGCCGACCGTCGGCGCCGTGAGATTCCCGTCCCAGTTGGTCGGGTTGCTGGCGAGGTTGGTCGCGGCCCCGCCATCCCAAGTGCGTGTCGCGGCCGGACTCGCGCCCGGGCGCAGCCACACCATCGCCGCCAGAACGCATGCAAGAGTCATTGTCCTTCGCATGGCACCCTTCCTCCATGTGTGATTTCACCCTCAGGCGAAACGTCACGTCCTTGTCCAGTTAACGACTCAGCCCTGCCATCTGCTACAACTCTTTAGCGAATAGTACACCCTCATATCCATGTCAACAAGAATTCAAGACACAAGAATTCAAAACATCTGTGACAACGCCATGGCCATTCACGAGCGGCAAATACCGCCCGATAACCGGTCATTCTCGTGGTCCAACCCGAAACCACCCTCTCACGCGCCCGAGAAGGGCGCATCGTCACTGCCGGCCAACACGCCATTCCAATGGGAATGTGGACTTCGGTGACGCACCCCGGCGATCAACAGGCATGAGGAAATAACACTCAACTCGTCCTGAAGAACGCCAGTGAACGACTTTGGGACAGGCATTCAAGTGGATTACGGTGCACTTGGCGAAATAAATGCATAAGTGTCGGCCGCGTAACTGTTTGCGGTATATGATGGATAGGGAGTGACCCACGCGGTCAACTTTATCCGCTTGCATGGCCTGAACGGTGGATCGCGGATGAACGCCCGCGCGGTGCCCCACGTCGGGGTTCGGGGTGGGATACGCCAGCGAAAGACACGCCGAACCATGCCAGCCGTTCGCGGAAGGCGTGAGGGATTGAGGATGTCCGCCAACTGTGCACCGAGACGCCGCTCCGTGGAGATTCTCCCGTTTCGCTCCCATGAATTTACCGATCCGCTCCATCCTTTTAACTATCTATTACCGTGGCGGTGGCGGGCCGCGTTTTTAGCGCGCGAAATGTGCTGGCGTCACACATTCGAAACGTCCGCAAATAGACCTTGCATGTTCTCCTGAAAGCGTATTAAGTGCGAACGATTGGTTCATGAGGTTCATCTGCGAACAGGTTCACCTCGATGGAGGCGGCTATGGATAACGCATCTGGAGCTGGGCATCGGAAGCGGGACGGGCGGGCGCAGGTGATTCTGTTGCTCGCCCTCGGTTTTTTGGGCGCCATCATCTTGCTGGCCCAAGGCCAGCAGGACCCGTTGGATCTGGATCGGGATGGGTGGGTTGACTCCGTCGATTCCAATCCGGTCAGTCGCGCGGTGATTCCCTGGGGTGACGCCCTGCATACCTCCAATGATTTCGTCCTCTACCCGTGGCCGGACTGGCTGATATCGGCCTTCAAAACCGAGGGGGAGTGGGAGTCGAACGTGCCGGCCTGGTTCGTGCCGGCCACGGCCTCGGACGATGTGGGCCGCCTGAGCGTTGACCTGGACCGGGCTCTTCTGACGAACAATCTACGTTTCGATCTGTGGCTCTACAACGACACGGGCAGTTCCCTCTACGCTGAACTCTATGGGACCAACGACGAAACCCTGTGTTCCAACCTGTTCGGCAATCTGAGCGCTGGCGCCACGAACGGACCCGCGTGGCGCACGGAGTCGTTGCCGCTGGCGACCAATCGGGCGGCGGTGGGAATTCGGTTGCGGCGCGGGAGCGGCGCGGTCACCGTCTACGAGAGCCGCCTCTATATCGACGAAGACGGCGATGGCCTCGACGCCGACCAGGAGAAGCAACTTGGCACCTCGGACCATCTGCTCGATAGCGACGGCGACCTCTTTTCCGACCATGAAGAGGCGCTCGTCTATGGGACCGATCCCGCTTCCGCCTCGTCGGTGCCGTATGGGTGGCTTGCCGGGCATGTGACGTATTCCGGCTGGCAGACGGGCACGATCCACGTGGTGGCGGCGCCGGCGGAAGTCTGGACCTCGACCTGGTCAAGCGCTATCGCCAATCCTGGCATCTACTCGGTGACCGGCATGCCGCTCCGGCGGACCTATCATGTGCGTGCCTACCGGGACGTCAACAATAACGGCGTTCGCGATTCCTGGGAGGCGTTTGGCCTGGGGCAACCGGCGTCTCTCGAACTGAACGCTTCCGCGGAGAATGTGACCATCGCCATGACGGACCCCGACTCCGACGGGGACGGCATGAGTGACTGGGCGGAAATGCTGCTCGGCATGGACCCGCTTGTTTCGAATAATTATGCGCGTCTGCCGTTCCTGGAATGCTTCGAGACCAACACCACGCAAGCCGGTAACCTGTCCGGGCAGAATGGCTGGCTGGTCGTTCCGACCAACGGAGCCGTTGTGCAGACCAACACGGTGTGCGAGGGGAAGCAGGCGCTGCAACTGATAGGCGGGGGCACGGGAGTCGTGGCCGAGGCGCGGCGTTGTTTCGTGCCGCCCGGTGCGCCGATGGTCTGGTGCGATCTCTACGTGAAGGCGGACACTGCCGCGCCAGCCAATGAGCAGGACGGTTCGAGCGTGGCCATGTACTTCAACGCCCAGGGGTATCTGGTGGCGTGGAACGGTCTGTTGTCCGGATCGAATCGCTGGGCGGCCCTGACCAATGTGCCGCCGGTCGCACTGGGGGCGTGGACGCGCCTCACGTTTTGCATGGACTATTCCAACCAGCAGTGGCGGGTGTGCGTCAACGGGCGGCTGGCGGCGCAAGGGTTGGGCTTCGCCTCGCCGGTGAAGGAGTTTTCGGCCCTCACGTTCCATGGCAAGTCGGGTTACGGCGACCGCCTCAGCGTCAGCACGATCATTCCCGCCGATCTGTCCCTGGACGGGGATCTCCTTCCGGATGCGTGGGAACTGGAATGGTTCGGCGACCTGGATGAAACTGACGCAGGCGATCCGGATGGTGACGGTCTGAGCAACATGGAAGAGCGCCACCTCGGCACCAACCCCGCGAACGCGGATACCGACGGAGATGGGATGCCCGACGGCTGGGAAGTCGCGCAGGGATTAAATCCGTCGAACTCGTCCGATGCGTCCGCAGACCCCGATGGTGATGGACTTTCGAATCTTGAGGAATACCAGCACGGAACGGATATGACCGTCGCGGATACCGATGGCGATGGGATGAAGGATGGTTGGGAAATAACTCACAGTTTTGACCCGACAAATGCGGCTGACGGTGTACTGGATGCCGACAATGACGGCCTGACGAACGCACAAGAGTGCGAACGCGGCACCGACCCGCGCGTTGCTGATACCGACGGAGATGGGATGAGCGACGGCTGGGAAACGGCCCATGGTTTCGACCCGAAAGACGCGGCGGATGGCGTTTTGGATGCCGACAACGACGGTCTGACCAATGCGCAAGAGCGCGAACGCGGCACCGATCCCCGCTTGGCGGATACCGATGGCGACGGGATGCCGGATGGCTGGGAAGCGGCCCACGGTTTCGACCCGACAAACGCGGCGGACGGAGTCTTGGATGCCGACAGCGACGGACTGAGCAATGTGGAAGAATACCGGCTGGGCACCAATCCCGCGAACGCCGACGGCGACAATGATGGCCTCCCCGATGGCTGGGAAGTGGCGCACGGGCTCAACCCATCCAGTGCATCCGATGCGTCCGCAGACCCCGATGGCGATGGGCTCTCCAATCTCGAAGAATACCAGCACGGCACGGACATGAGCGTTGCGGACACCGACGGCGACGGGATGAGCGACGGCTGGGAAATAGCCGCCGGTTTCGACCCGTTGCATGCGGACGTGGGAACCGTGTCCGATCTCGGGCTTGCCTTGTGGCTCAGGGCGGATGACCTGGTCGGGAGCAACACAGTGGCGGTCTGGCAGGACCGTAGCGGTCGCGGCAATGCCCTGACGCAGTCCGTGGCCTCGTTGCGGCCGGCCGTCGTGACCAATGCGGTGCATGGCCAGGCGGTCGTGGACTTCGACGGCGCGAACGACACGCTCGCCGGGCGGATCGGGGGCATGACGGGCGCGGTCACCGTGGTGACGGTCTGCCGGTTCGACTCGCTCTCACAAGCGGCGGCCGATTACGATTACGTCCTGAACATGGGGGAGGACCAATCCCTGAAACATCTCAGCGTGAGCCGGTGCGCCGTTGGCTACGCGTCCGGCTGGGATAATGCCTACTACTCGTATATGGGCGGTAGCGTGGGGTCGATGCGCGGCCCGGTGCTGCCCGGTCAATACTGGCTGGCGATCGTTGCCGTGCATGCGACCAACGGAACGGCGCACAGGGTCTATGTGAACGGCGTCGAGGAATCGGCGCAGCAGTATACGGGTGTGCTCACGCTGGATGGCAGCATCGATCTGGGCCGTTTCGCCAAACCGGGCTATGCGAATCACTACTTCAACGGACAACTGGCCGAGGTATTCGTCTACGACCGGGCGCTCGGGACGAACGAGTGCCAATCGCTCTATGCGTATCTGCAGGACCGCTATTCGCTCGAACGGGAAGGACGCCCGGAAGTGGACGCAGGCGCCGATCTACAGATAGTCGAAGGCGAGTCCGTAAGCCTGGTCGGTTCGATCAGCGACG
The DNA here is from genome assembly GCA_964611575.1 of uncultured Verrucomicrobiota bacterium. Lineage (GTDB taxonomy): Bacteria > Verrucomicrobiota > Kiritimatiellia > CAIKKV01 > CAITUY01 > CAITUY01. The sequence goes on along the minus strand of CAZTAJ010000035.1, from coordinate 20,776 downwards.
ATGGGCAGCCGAACCCGCCGGGACAGGTGACATGCCAGTGGACCAAGACGGTCGGCCCCGGCGTGGTGTCCTTTGCCGATGCGACCGCGCCCCAGACCACGGCCGGCTTCAGCGCGAGCGGCGCGTATGTTCTGCGGTTGACCGCCTCGGACGGCATTTTGATGGACTTCGACGAACTCCAGGTCACGGTTTTGGACCCGGTTTGCACGAACGTGCCGACGGATGGCCTGAGGCTGTGGCTCAAAGCAGACGAACTGCCGCTCAATAACGGAGCCCCGGTGGCGGAATGGCGGGATATGCGCGGCCAGGGCCATAACCTGAGCCAGGCTGGCGTTGCCGCTCAACCCGTGTTCCGGACCAACGCCTTGGCGGGTCGGCCCGCCGTGGACTTCGATGGCGCGAATGATTCGCTTGCCGGCCAGGTGGGCGGCATCACGGGCTCGGTCAGTGTCGTGACCGTTTGCCGGTTCGAGGAGCTGAATCAGGCGGCGGGCGACTATGATTATGTCTTGAGCATAGGACAGGACCAGACGCGGCACCATCTCAGCGTGAGCCGGTGCGCCGCCGGTTATGCGCCGGGCTGGGACAATGCCTACTACTCGTACATGGGCGGCAGCCTGGTCTCCATGCGCGGTCCGGCGCTGCCGGGCCGGCAATGGGTGACAATCGCCGCCGTGCATTCGGCGAGTGGGACGGCGCACACCGTGTACGTGGATGGAATACCGGCACCGGTGCAGCAGTACACGGGCACGCTTGCGCTCGATGGCAGCATCGATCTGGGCCGGTTTGTCAAACCCGGCTATGCCAATCACTACCTCCACGGCCAGATTGCCGAGACGCTGGTCTACGACCGGGCCTTGCAGCCGCAAGACCTGTTCACCATCCATGCCTATCTCAAGGCCAGGTATGGCGTGCCTGAGGTCTCCGATGCGGATGGGGACGGCCTGAGCGATGCAAAGGAGTTGTCGCTGGGCACGGACCCGCTGGTCTCCAACGCGTGCGCCCAACTGCCTTTTATCGAGCGCTTCGAGCCCGACACATGCGCGGCAGGGGACCTGCATGGCCAGAACGGCTGGGAAGCCTGGCCGGCCCGCACGGCGCTCGTGCAGACCAACATCGTCTTCGAGGGCGCGCAGGCGCTCGAACTCCGTGCGACCAACGATGAGCAGACGGTCGTGCGTCACTTCTTCGCCGCCCCGGCATCGAGGACGGTCTGGTTGGACACGCGCCTTCAGGCCGCGGGAGCCGGCGTTCCCACAGGGAACGTGGACCAGGCCATCGGGTTTCTGGTGGACACGCAAGGCCGCCTGGTCGTGCTGGACGGCCGGCAGACCGGTACGAACCGCTGGGTCACGCTGGCCAATCACCCGGCCATAGCGATGGGCCGTTGGATTCGAGTGACCGCCGCGCTTGACTACGCGTCCCAGACCTGGCTGATCTGCCTCGATGGGCTGAAACTCGCTGAGGGGCTGGGCTTTGGCACGCCATCTGACGACTTCTGCGAAGTCCGGTTGAGCGGCAAGCAGAGCGACGCGGATAATATGGCGGTCAGCGCCACCCAGCCCGCAGGCCTTTCGCTGGACGGCGACACTCTGCCGGACGAGTGGGAGGCGCAGTATTTCGGGAACTTCGGGCAAGACGATGTCGGCGATCCCGACAGCGACGGCGTGAATAATCTCAACGAGTATAACTTGGGCTCGGATCCGACCAATGCCGACAGCGACGACGACGGCCTGCCTGACGGCTGGGAGACGACCCATGACCTGAGTCCAACCGATGCATCCGATGCGTCCGCAGACCCGGATGGCGATGGGCTCTCGAATCTCGAAGAATACCGGCAGGGCACGGACATGATCGTCGCGGACACCGACGGCGACGGCCTGTCCGACGGCGTCGAGGTCAACATCTGGAACTCCAATCCGCTTTCATCCGACAGCGATGGGGATGGCTATGCCGATGCCTACGAAGTCGGGCACGGGACCGATCCCGCCGATCCCGCCTCCTACCCCTGGAGCAGTTGGCAACACTCCCTGAGACTCTCCGTGCGTACGAATGCGGTCACGGGGCTCCTGCGGGACGCGCCGGTGCTGGTGCGGCTCGATTCCAACCGGGTGGATTACGCCCAGTTCGCCCCCGGCGGCGCGGACCTGCGTTTCATCGATCTCGCCGATGAATTGATGGACTACGAGATCGAGGAATGGAATCCCTCCGGTGACTCCCTGGTGTGGGTGAGAATTCCGACCCTGGGCGCCACGAATACGCCGGTGTCCTTCTTTATGAAGTGGGGCAATCCCGTCGCCACCAACGCCGCCTATGCCGCCGGTGTGTGGCAGTCCTACGCCGGGGTGTGGCACTTGAGCGACACTGATGACGCGTTCGCGGACTCCGCGCCCGGCCAATACGTCGCCACCAATGCCGGCGCCGTGGCCGCCGAAGGCCGGCTGGGCCACGCCCGCAACTTCCGGGGTTCCGACAGCATCGTTATCCCGGCCGCCGCGTTTGCCTCCATCAGTAATGCCGTCAGCATCGACTTCTGGCAATACGGCGCGACGAACCAGCCTCGCATCGGCTCCTGTCTCGAAGGGACCAGCCCCACCGGCCGCGAAATCAATGTCTCCGTGCCTTGGAGCGACGGCAAAGTCTACTGGGACGCCTTCGGCAACTACGACCGCCTTTTCAAGACGGCGACAACGAACCAGTACAAGGGCGGATGGAACCACTGGACCTTCACCAAAGACCTCGCCGCCGGCAGGATGACCATCTATCTCAACGGCGAGTTGTGGATCAGCGCCACGGGCAAGACGCGCGCCTATACGCCCGTGACGTCGTTCCGGCTGGGGTCCGGGGCCGACGGGACGAACGGCTACATGGGCCGCATCGACGAATTGCGGGTGGAGAACGTGGCGCAGCCCCTTGCCTGGATTCGTTTCCAGCACCAATCCATGATCGATCGGGCGTTGGTCTTTGGCGAACAGGTCGTCTCCGTTGCCGCCGTCTCCAACGCGGCCGAACCCGCCACAACGGGCCAATTCACCTTTACCCGCGCATCCGGACCCACCAACGTCGACGTCACGGTCGGCTTTACGGTCGAAGCGTCTGCCGCTACCGAGTGCGTTGACTATGCCGTGCTGCCCAGGTCGGTCACGATTCCCGCCGGCTCCCTCCAGATAACCTTGGACGTGTCGGTGATTGACGACTGGTGGGGCGAAGGCGACGAAACCGTGACCGTGCGCCTGGCCTATGGCGACTATCTGGTCCAGCCCGGCGGCGATGCGGCCTCGGTGACGATCATCGATGACGATCAGGACGCCGATGCCGACGGCCTGTGCGACGGCTGGGAACTCCAACACTTCGGCAACCTCGACGCCACGGCCGACGCCGACGCCGATGCCGATGGCGTCAACAACCGCGACGAATATCTCAACCGCACCGATCCCAATGCCGCCGACAGCGACCAGGACGGGATCCCTGATCGGTGGGAACTGGATCATGGGCTGAATCCGATCCTTGCCGCCGATGCCGCGCTTGACCCCGATCAGGACGGGCTCTCGAATCTCGAAGAATACCAGGCCGGCACGGACCGGAACGTGGCGGATACGGATGGCGACGGCCTGTCCGACGGTGTCGAGGTCCACACCTGGCACACGAACCCGTTGGCGGCCGACAGCGACGGGGACGGCTTGTCGGATCCCGATGAAGTGCTCGTTTTCGGCACCGATCCGAACCAGGCGGATTCGGACGGCGACGGAACCAACGATCTGGCAATCATTGCGTCCAGGACGGGCGTGGAGACGTCCCGGCGAACCGGCGAATGGGCCGAAGAGGGCGGGCTGCTCTATGCGCTCACGAACCGCCATGCGCGGCTCGAATACACCGTCACGGTACCCGAGGACATGTATCGACTGGGGATTCAGGTAACGAACTGCTATGCCCAGACGACCAATGCGGTCACCTTCACCCTTCAGGTCCTGATTGACGGAATGCCGGTCGACTGGCTTCACATCGCCCTGCCCGCCGGCACGAATGCTTGGGCGTACCTGCCGACCCCCTGGCTGACGACCGGCTCGCACACACTGAGGTTCGCCTGGCTCGACGACTATGCCACGAACAAGGTTCTGGGCGTAGGTGCCGTCGTCCTCCTGGGCATCGACGGGGCGCGCACGAATGCGAATGGCCGCCAGGACTGGGTCAACGCGCACCTCGCGTGGAACCCGGAACGGGACACCGATGGCGACGGCCTGGGCGATCTCGATGAATTGGACCTGTACGGCACCGATCCGCTCCTGCCCGATACGGACGGCGATACGCTGGGCGACGGCGAAGAGGTGTTCGTTTTCGGCACCGACCCGCTCGCTCCCGACAGCGATCTCGACGGCATGGCGGATGCCCGCCTCCTCGTGAGCCGCACCGGCATCGAGACCTCCGTCCGGGAGGTCCGCCACAGGGACAGTGCCTGGAGTGAGGAGGGCGCCGCCCTCTCGGCCTACGAGACGGCTTCGACGGCCTATTACGACATGACCGTGACCAACGCCGGGATGTACCGCCTGGCCCTCCAGCTGCGTAATTCCGTGAATGATCCGCGGGACAACTACCGGTTCGCCGTTGATGCGACCCTCAACGGTTGTCTGGTCGGCGGCTTCGACATCTTCGCGGACTATGATCTGAGCGGACGCGGCTATATCAATACCCCCTGGTTGCTGCCGGGCACCTATCGGGTCGGAATCCAGTGGACCAACGAGGCTTGGGGCGTGGGTTTCCGCACGACGAAGCGGGACAACAATATCGCCATCGAGAAGGTCGAACTCTACGGCGTCGATGGCGCCGACAGCGATACCAATGGCGTCCAGGACTGGATGGAGCAGGCTCTCCAGAACGGGGCCGACACGGATGCGGATGGCATTCCCGATGTCGACGAGATTAACGTGTGGCATACCAACCCGTTGCTCCCCGATACCGATGGAGATGGGTTGAAGGACGGCGAAGAACTCGGTCTGGGGACAGACCCAACCCAAGCCGACACCGACGACGACGGCATTTCCGACGGAACGGAACTCAGTCAGGCATTCACGGATCCCTTGGCCGCTGATTTTGACGGCACGGCAACCGCGGTGTGTGTTCGCGACGGCCGGGATATCACAGGCTCTCTGGGGAGTTGGGCAGTGGAAGGCGCGTCGATCTACGCACGCGACCGGCACGGCTATGTGGAGTATGCGGTCACTTTGCCGAATAATGGAACCTATGGCGTTGAGGTCGAGGTCACGCAGCACAATCCGCTCAGGTTGCCGGACACGTTCGATCTATCGCTCTACGTGGACGGCGTCTTTGCCGGTCGGCAGAAGGTCGCGGCGCGATACGGGCACAACAGCACGACACTCTTCTTCCTGCCGCAACTCCCGGAAGGCGCGCATACCCTGCGTGTCAAGTGGACGAACCTTGAAGACGGCACGTTCCTTCAGATTGTTGCGCTCCGTGTGCTGGCCATGGGCGGCCCGGACGTGGACAACAACGGCCGGGCCGACTGGCTCGACTCTCGGCTGGCGCGCATCTCTGAACTCGGGGACGTGCCGGCGACAAGCCTCGTTTCACCCGTTTGCCTGGAGGGCCAGAGTCGATTCCAGGATCTACTCTCAGTGTGGGCATCCCATGTGCCGGCGGGGCAGACTTCGCAGGAGATAATGGTCCGCCACGGCGTAGGCGAGGACTGGTATGCCGACGTGATGCTGTCGCCCACCAACGCGACGCAAATCGAGGTCACTGACCAGAACGGCGAGGTGTCCTTTGCCACCAACACGGTCTGGGAAGCGCTGAACGTCTTGGATGGACTCCACATGAACGATCTTGCGATCCGCGCGGGCGATGCGCTGCTCCTCACCGCCGTCCCTGAGGGCGCCACCAATGGCGTCGTAACCATTGAGATTATGGGTGTCACCAACTATGTCACGACGGTGGGGGCGCCTGTGCCGAATTCGTTCGATACGGGCGGGTATTATACGGTCATCGGAACCTGGAGTAACGCGGACCTGTGTACCAACGCGATCATCCATGTCAAGGCGGTTGCCTGCGCCTTTGCCGCAAATCCCGCCTGCCTTGTGGGGCAGGCGCGGCAATGGGACTGTCCTGACATTCCGCCGGAGGCCGTAATCGAGCATGATGAACGACTGCAGGTCTCGTCCTCGAATCGGATGCAAGGCGGTCTGGCGTTCATCCTCAAGGCTGCGGCGGACGAGCCTCTTTACATGGTGGCCAGAAATGGAACCAACGGTCCGGTATTGGCGAACGCCAAAGTGGATAGCATCATCGCTGCCTCCGGGGACGTGTGGCAGGAAGTCCAGGTGTTCGCGGACGGTAGCACGATGGTCAGAGTCACGTTGTCGCTTGGAACAGTGCCATCGGATCTTGTCGCGCAAATGCACATTGTGGTGGGTGGGGTTACTTTCGATGACGGTACACTGACGCGGACGGCAACGGCGAGTGACTTCAATGCCTTGGGCGAATACACCTATTATCTCATCAAGGCACCGAATATCTTCCCATCGACATGTCACTCCACAACATTCTATCAGGGATCGTCTGTGATTGGGCAGAGCCAGTGGTAGGAAAAGGAAGCTCAATGAAGAGAGCGGTCTTGTTACTTCTGGTATGTACGGTTGCCTCGCTGACTCATGGTCAGATGATGTTGAAGAATGTCCCAGCAGACGCTCCGAATGATATGGTGTATGGCGATTGCGATGACCCCTGCGAGGCCGGGAACGGCTATAAATGCGTACCTTGTTGCCCAACCTGCGGTGGGACTGCAAACGGTGCGCCGGCCGGAACAGCTTCTCCGAGTGTCTGCTCCTTGGATATCGGCATCAGTACCGGGCGCAATAAACCGGGAGTACCGCTGCCCGGAGGGTTGGTCAGGATCAAGGCATCCGAGCCGAGCGACGCTCTCTATTCCCCCCAGACGATTGGATTTTCGATGGGCCTGACGATCTCCTCGGTCTCGACCAACAATCCCACAACGAACGGAACGCCCAGGCAGGTGACTATCCTCGGAGCCTCCTGCCAGCCCATTGTGTACGAATTTGCTGACAACGTAGCTACAGGTCTACCAACCGGCCGGTACAGTGCCAGCCTCGACCGCCTGATCATGTGTGATAGTAATGGCGCACCGGTCCTTCAAAACCCCCGGCACTACGAGCTAAGACTGACCACAGGTGCTAAGTACCGTTTTGGAGCCGATCGTCAGAATGAAGATTATCTTGGCCTGATTTCCTTTACAACTGCGTATGGTCGGATCGGGACCTTGCGGGATGGCGGCATCAAGGTCATTCGAGACGCGAATGAGATCATCCGCCAAATCAACGTGCCCGACTGCCTGGTGGACGTTGTTGTTTCCACCAACATCGGCTATGAGATGCGATTCTACACCGGGACCGCTCGCGGCACGTGGAATCCGTCACTTGGTCGATACGATTCCTTAGGCACGCCGTTTGTCGTGAATAGGGTTGAAGATCCCGACAATGGCGTTGACGGCAACAAACGAGTGCGGTTTGTTCAGGAACGACCGGGTGCAATCACGAAGCAGTACACCTATACATATACATCCGCCTCCCAAGCGTGGGAACTCACCGACGGCGACGGTTTGAGTACCGAGACCCTGGATGCCCAATGGGACCAGAACCATGTCTGCCGCATCGAGACGCGGACTGTCGCGGGTGCCGTCGGCAGTGCCGTGATTCATTCTTCAGAACGGTACCAGGTCTTTCCGTTCGGGGAACGTCTTGTCCAAAAATCGACCGGGACCGGTGGCGACATTCATGCAGAAGTGATTACGTACTACGAGTCTGGTTCCGAGACCGGCAAGTACTCGCGGGTAAATTCCCAGGTCAAACCCGACGGATCATGGATGCGTTACGATTACGACGTCCAAGGCCGCAGAACACTGGAAATCATGCCGTGGAAGGACGCGGCCTTCGGAAACACCAACGCCGGGCGCAGGGTCTGTCTCGACTATGCGGCGCATGACCCCGTCGATCAGGGTGTCGACGCCTATCTTCCCCGTACAAAGACCGAAATCGTGGGCAATGTCACCAACGCTCTCACCTACTTCGCCTTCTACACCAACGCGTCCGGCGAACAGATCGAAATCGAGGAGAACTGTCCGTCTTCATCCGCATCCTACGGTGACCCGGCCAATCTCCGAAAGACCACCATCCACTATGCGGCCTCCGGCGTTCTCGATGCTGTTGCGGGCCAGTTGAAGAGTGTCGTTCAACCCAATGGGCTGATGGACAGTTACACCTACGAATATGGTTACTACCATGCCACCAATGCTGCTCCTGCGGGTTATTGGTTCGAGCCGGATGCCGATGGCGACAGCCTCCGGGTGACGGTTGTGCATGGGACGACGAACCAGCCGAACGGGGTGGCCTACCAGACGACCCGGCAGACCACCATCAAGGATTCCTTCAACAATAAGGCGCTGGAAGAAACCTATGTCTGCACCGGGGGCCCGAACTACACGCGTATTGCCTGGACGGCGTACGAGTACGATTTCCTTGGACATCCTGTGAAGGAGTACCGGTCTGACGGAACCGAACTTGACTCCACGTGGACCTCCTGTTGCGGTAAGGAGTCGGAAACCCTCGCGGACGGCACACAGAAGGCGTATGAGTACGATATGCTGAACCGACTCCTCGCCGAGACCCGGATCGGAACCAACAGTGCCGATGATGTGCTCACGGAATATACGTATGACGCCGCCGGCCGCCGCCTCACCGAGGTGCGTAGCGGGGGTGGCCTGAGTCTCGCCACCCGCAGTGCCTACGACCTCGCGGGCCGCCTGACCAACACGGTGGACGAGGCCGGCATTGCAACGCGCTACGAATATGGGAACGGCGGGCTGATCAAACGGACCATCCGCGCCGGCGTGACCAACGTCACCGAGAACTACCTCGACGGGCGTGCCAAGAACATCACCGACAATGGCGTCCTCAAGACCTTCTACGACCACGGGGTCAACGCGGATGGCTCGAAATGGAGCAAAGTCTACACGGGTCCCGCGGGAACCAATTCGCCCGTCTGGACCAAGACCTCCACCGACATGCTTGGCCGAACCATCCAAACAGAGCAACCGGGCTATGGCGGAACGGTGATCACCAACACCTATGTCTACAACGGCAAGGGTCAACTGGTTGCTGCCCAGATGTCCGGGTTCAGCCCGCAGCCGTCCGCGACTTTCTACGAGTACAACGAGTTGGGGGAGCAGACCCGCTCCGGCATCGACCTCAACAACAATGGAGTGCTCGACCTGGCCGGGCCCGACCGCATCAGCGAGGCGCAGACGTTCTATGAAACCGACGCGTCCAACAACATGTGGCAGGTCCGCACTTCCGTCCTTTACGCTCGCGACAACTCCGCCGTACCGGTCACGAACTCCGTGACGAGAACACGCGTTGGCGGCGCCTCGTGTGGTTGTGCCACCCAGATGGCTGAATCGCGCGACCTTCTTGGCAACCGGACTGTCTCCCGCACGATCGTGGATCGGGCAAACAAGACGGTCACTCAGGTCGTAACCTATCCCGACTCCACCAATGATGCCATGAACGTGACGGTCAACGGCCTGCTCCGATACTCCATCAGTAAGACCGGGGTGCGTACCGAAAACATGTACGACGCCCTGGGCCGACAGGTGCGCGCACAATCCGCCTCTGGAGCCGGGGTGCCCTCACCCCGGTTCGTCGCGAGCGTGACCCACTACAACAACAAGGGCCAGGTAGACTGGACCGAAGACGCGACCTCTAACCGGACCACCTATACTTATGACTCCGCCACGGGCCTCGGTATCATGGTCACGGACGCCCTTGCAAATGCCACCCACACCGCCTACGACGCCGAAGGCCGCGTCCTCGCCACTTGGGGCGCAACATATCCCGTGGCCTACGACTACGACTCCTACGGCCGCATGACCGCCATGTACACGCTTCGCGACTCCTCGCTCGTCATCACGGATTACTCAGGTCTCAGGTCTCAGATTTCATCCTTCGATAAAACGACCTGGTCGTACGATCCGGCGACCGGCCTTCTCACCAACAAACTCTACGCCGACAACAAAGGCCCGTCCTACGCCTACACGGCTGACGGCAAACTCGCCTCCCGCACTTGGGTGCGCGGAATCGTCACCGCCTACACCTACGACGGGGCAGGGCAGATGACCAACATCAACTACAGTGACACTACCCCCGATGTGTCTTTCACGTTCGACCGGCTCGGCCGCCAGACCACCATCACCGACGGCCAAGGTGCCCGGAGTTTCAACTACAATGACGCCCTCCAGTTGGCGGCGGAGACGAACTCGCAGGGCGTGCTGGCCTATGTCTTCGACCCCTATGGACGCCCTGGCGGCTTCGACGCAGGCACGGGGTACAGCGTACGGTACGGCTATGACACCGTGGGCCGCTTCTCTTCCGTGTCCTCCTCCGTACAGTCCGCGTCATCCATGGTCCAGTACTCCCGTTTGGCCGGCTCAGACCAGGTGGCGGGATGGAGCAATGACACCGGCTTCGCGGTTGCCCGTACTTACGAAGCCAACCGCGACCTCATTACACAGGTGCTCAACATGGCCGGCACGAATGTCATCTCGCAATTCGATTACGAAAACGACGCCGTAGGCCGCCGTGAACGACGAGTCGACACGTCCATTATGTCCATTCAGTCCACGAACGCCTTCGGTTACAATGTCCGCAGTGAACTGGTGGATGCAACCATGGGAACGAACCGGTACAGTTATCTCTACGACCCGATCGGCAACCGGCAGGCGGCCACGAACAATACCACGATCACCAAATACACAGCGAATGCCCTAAATCAATATTCCCAAATAACGAATACCCAATCCCCAATAACGATCGTCCCCACCTACGACGACGATGGGAACATGACCAGCTACAACGGCTGGACATTCACCTGGGATGCGGAAAATCGGCTGGTTCTGGCCTCCAATGGGACGACGGTGGTCTCAAACGCTTATGACTACATGTCCCGGCGGATCGTCAAGGCCGCCAACGGATCCAGCCGCACGTTCCTCTATGACGGCTGGGCCATGATCCGGGACGCGACGGCGGGTGAGACCAACAGTTACATTTACGGCCTGGACTTGTCTGGCACCTTGCAGGGCGCCGGGACCATCGGCGGACTGCTCGCCACTGTGCGCAGTGGCGACCCTGAGCCTGTCGAAGAGTTTTACGCCTACGATGCCAACGGCAATGTAGTCGATTTAGTGGACACCAGTGGCGCCGCTATTGGACACTACGAATATGATCCTTACGGGAACACGACGGCCATTTCAGGTCCGCTGGCTTCCGTCAACCCGTTCCGGTTCTCCACGAAGTACCTGGATGATGAGACAGACATGTACTATTACGGTTTCCGCTTCCTTCTCCCGGAGGTCGGCAGGTGGGTCAGTCGGGATTCCGCCAGAGAACTTGGTTTCCGTGTCAATCAGGGGCTTGGATTCGGACAGGTGATGGAATCACTGTTGTTCGTGTTCGCAAAGAACGATCCCGACAATCGCGTTGATGCAACCGGTCTCTGCGACCAGTCCGTGAATGAGCCCTGTACTCTTTACAGCACTCGACAAGTGGTGAAAAATGTGACTTCCACGGGAGGGGACTATACTGGAAAGTTCAGTTGTCCAGTGGTTGACCGCCTCACCCATGGTGAAGCAACATGTTCCTGCGAACGAGATGCTCGTGACCTGTATGGCGACATCTACTCTCAAAGATGTGTGGCAGCCACCATCTTTAAGTTCAAGGAGTGCAATGTTGACTCGTGCGAACCTGGCACCATGTGGAAGGACTACTGGATTGATTTCAACGCTCACTACTACCGGATCCCAGAGGTATGGGAAGTTCAGTGGGTGCACAAAGGCGGGGGCACTAACGCGTACGAGTGGGCTGCATCTCAGAAGGGTGAGTGCGCCTACAAATGTGCTGGCAAAGCAGGACAGTTGAAATGAAGACACTTGAGTGTGTTGCGATGCTGTCTATTGTGGGGTGTCTTGTAACTGGGGGTTGCGATAGGAAGTCCACGTCAAATGAGCCACGCGGGCAACACCGGATTAAACAAAATCTCGAAGTTAGGCAGGCCCTCGAACTTGAACACATGCGATTGGCGCATGCCATTGAACTCGTCATAACACTGATTGATGGAAATGCCCAACTCAACAACGGTAAGTTGTCAGTCGTTGTGGCGCTGACCAATAGCTATTTCGACAGAACAGAAGGGAAGTACTTGGACTTCACTGATCCCGCGCTGAGTCGACTTCCGCGAGTGTCGGTAGCGTTCACCAATTCTACATATGAAGAAATACTGAATGCACTCACGCAAATGGCTGGCCTCCATTTTCGGGTGCAAGATTCTCAAATCGTGATAATGGACAAAGACGGGAGAGTTCTCAATAGGGGGCAGAGATCGCAAGGAGGAAGCCGATGTGCCAACCCTGACGACAGCAAATAACGCGGACGCGGCTGCTAACCTGCAATCCCAACCATGGGTACGACATCAATGGGCTATCACCTGACATCGCTTGGTCGTATGGGCTTACAGACACCAAGAACCGCATACTCCCGATTCAGCGGGTCAGTTCTGCGAATGGACACACGCGTGGTCTGCGTGGCGGTGTTCTGCGGATTGACCGCATGGAGCGGCACCTGTGCTGCCGGAGTTTCGGGTAACGGTCCGGCAACCGTCTCACCGGTTGTCGCCGAACCTCCGTCGTTCCCCCCGCCTTCCGCCGGGGACATACCAGTCAGCATGACGGTGATCATGGGGCACGGGGAGGACAAGCGCTACGTGGCGCGGCTCAAAGCGGTGCATGCGTTGGGTCGCGACCTCTCTGAACAAGAGGTTGCGAGCCTATCCGACCTGCTCTACCGAAAACAGGGAGAAGACAGTCTCCCGATGGATCAACTGAACGCCCTGAAGAACGATGTCGTCAACATCCTGAAACTTCAGCACAGGAAGCCGCAGACCTTGGCTCGCCTGCTGATGGCGTTGCACAACGATCGCAGCCAGGATGTCGTGTGGCGGGACTATTGTGTCCAGCACTTGGGTTCGATCTATGATCAGATGGATGACTCGCAGGAAAAGGCCTGGGCCCAGGGACTCATCTGGAAGGCCACGACAGAGACCGACAGCAGCATCGCGGGAACCGCACTGATCGCCTTGGCGAACAATACGGGGGAGGCCGGCATTGATGCGGCGGCGGTGGCAGAGAAAGCGTTGGCCTTGTGCCAGGATCCACGAGCGGGCGAGGCGGCCCGAATTACCGCCCTGCAAATCTGTGCCACACTTGACGAGAAGCGCGCCTTGCCGCTGGCGCGGGGAATGGCGGAGTCAGCCAGGAGCGCGATGGTCAAGATGTCGGCTATTGCGGCCATCGGGACCTTGGGAGACGAGTCGGACCGCGCTCTGCTCGGCACATATGTCGCCAGCAGCGACGTGCGACTTCGCAAGTCCGCCCGTTCCGCTCTCAAACGGATGGACGAAAGGGCAAGGAGCGGCCGGTAACACGTCATGTGGCGGATGTCTCTAAGAGCAGGAAGGAACGAGCATGCGGTTTATGGCAAGGGGATGCGGAAAGTGGTTTCTGGGGGTTGGCTTTGTTTTCCTCATGTGGGGTGCCGGCATCGGCGTGTGCGCGGATGGGATGGGCGACATCTACCAGAATCTCCCCAGTTGCGGTAAAGGCGAGAAGACGGATTGCCTTTGTCCCGACGAAGCCCCGGGTGGCTGTTATACAGCCATGAACACACCTTGTTGTCGTTGTCCGCCGTGTGGATCGTTGGCACAACCGTGTCCGACCACCTCGTCACTGCGATTCAAGGTGGGTACAGGCAAAGGGCGGCCAGGCAGTGTGCTGCCCAACGGCTTGATCGACATCCAGTCGGAGACTATTACCGACGGCCTATACACCCCGCAGTCCATGGGGTACGAGATGGGCTACATGATCACGCACGTGTCTGAGGCACTGACGACCAATGGTGTTCCAAGACAGGTGACGGTGCTGGGGACGCCGTCGAAGCCGGTGATCTATCAGTTTGCGGACAATGTCAGCACGGGGCTGCCCACGGGGCAGTACAGCGCCAGTCTCGACCGATTGGTCATGGTCAACGCCGCCGGCCAGCCGGTGCTGAACAACCCAGCCTATTACGATCTGGTCGAAGGGAATGGGGGCCGTTACCGGTATGGCGCGGCCACGAACCTGGAGCAATACTGCGGGCTGATCTCGTATCGGACCCCCTACGGCCGGGAGAGCCTGGTGGATGAATCCGGCGTGAAAGTCATTCGTGACGAGAACAACGTGATTCGGCAAATCAGCGTGCCGCAGTGCCTGGTGGACGTGGTGACGCTGACGGACGTGAAGTACGAGATGCGTTTCTATGCGCATGAGCACCGGGGCACGTGGAACGGCGCCGAGGGCCTGTATCAGCCGACTGGCGAGCCCCTTGTGACATTCCGGGTGGAGGATCCCAGCCTGGGCCAGGCGCACACCAACGTGTTGATCACGGAGATCGCCGGGACCCGCATTCGGACGTACAACTATCTCTACACGGCCGCCTCGGGACTGTGGGAGTTGAAGACGGGTGATGGACTGAAGGAGGAGACCAAGGATGCCGTATGGGACGAGAGCCATGTCAACCGGTTGGAGACGCGGATCGTCAAGACGGGGGCAGGCCAGGAGGCCGCACGCTCGACCGAGACCTTCCATGTGTTCCCCTGGGGCGATTCGGCTGTGGAGCAGACGACGGGTCTGGGCGACTGTCTCTTGACGACCACCATCGCCTACTACGAGGACAGCGCGGAGACGGGGCGGTATTCCCACGTCAAGAGCCAGGTCAACCCCGATGGCGCCTGGATGATGTACGATTACGACGTTTCGGGCCGCAAGACCATGGACGTGACGCCGTGGAAAGGCGCATCCCTTGGCGACACGAATTCAACCCGGATCGTCACTTACGGCTATGCGCCCCATGTGGCCAACGATGTGGGGGGCGTCACGTGTTTTAGCAAGGCCCGGACCGTGACGGAAGCCGTGCGGACGGGAACCACGACCCATACCGTGGCCAAGACCCTCTATGCCTTCTATGCGGATGCGAATGGGGAAAAGATCGAGGTTGAGGAGAAGTGCGTCACTCCGGATGCGGACTACGGGGCTGCCAATAATCTCCGGTCGGTCCGCGTGTTCTATGCCACGAATGCGACCGATGCCGCCAAAGGGCAACTCAAGAGCGAGACCCAACCCAATGGGCTGATGGATAGTTACACCTACGAATATGGTTACTACCATGCCACCAACGCCACTCCCGCGGGATACTGGTTCGAGCCGGCTGCCGATGGCGACAGCCTCCGGGTGACGGTTGTGCATGCGACGACGAACCAGCCTAACGGGGTGGCCTACCAGACGACCCGGCAGACCACCATCAACGACGCCTTCAACAATAAGGCGCTGGAAGAAACCTATGTCTGCACTGGGGGCCCGAACTACACGCGCATCGCCTGGACGACGTACGAGTACGATTCCCTGGGGCGCCCGGTGAAGGAGTCCCGGTCTGACGGAACCGAACTTGACTCCACGTGGACCACGTGCTGCGGCAAGGAATCCGAGACGCTGCCCGACGGCACACAGAAGGCGTATGACTACGACAACCTGAACCAACTCCTCGCCGAGACCCGGATCGGAACCAACAGCGCCGATGATGTGCTCACGGAATATACGTATGACGCCGCCGGCCGCCGCCTCACCGAGGTGCGTAGCGGGGGTGGCCTGAGTCTCGCCAACCGTAGCGCCTACGACCTCGCGGGCCGCCTGACCAACAGCGTGGACGAGGCCGGCATTGCAACGCGCTACGAATATGGGAACGGTGGACTGATCAGGCGGGCCATCCGCGCCGGCGTGACCAACGTCATCGAAAACTACCTCGACGGGCGTGCCAAGAGCATCGCCGACAACGGCGTCATCAAGACCTTCTACGACTACGGGGTCAACGCGGATGGCTCGAAATGGAGCAAGGTCTACTCTGGCCCCGCGGGAAGCAATTCGCCCGTCTGGACCAAGACCACCACCGACATACTTGGGCGCACCATCCAAGAGGAGAAGCCGGGCTATGGCGGTACGGTGATCGCCAACATCTATGTCTACAACGGCAAGGGTCAATTGGTTGCTACTCAGGTTTCAGGGTTCAACCCGCAACCCTCCGCGACCCTCTATGAGTACAATGAGTTGGGGGAACAGACCCGCTCAGGCATCGACCTCAACAACAACGGCGTCCTCGACCTGGCCGGACCGGATCGGGTGAACGCGTCCGACACCTCCTATCAGTCTGATGCTTCCGGCGATGTCTGGCAGGTCAGTGCTTCCATTCTCTACGCTGGCGAGAACTCCGCCACTCCCACGACCAATGGTGTCCAGAAGACCCGTCTGACGGGTCTCGGCTCCTCTTCCGGCTTCGGCGTCCTGACTTCTGAATCCTGTTCCCTGGACATCCTCAACCATCCAACCATTAACCGGGCCTTTGTTGATCGCGATGCCAAGACCGTTACGCAGGTCATTAACTACCCCGATTCGACTACGAACGCTGAACAAAGAACCGTGAACGGCCGGCTGGTCACCTCCACCAGCAAGACTGGCGTCCGTACCGACTACACGTACGACACCCTTGGCCGGCAGGTGCGCGCAGCCACAGGTGGAGGGTCGCGTTCCGTTGCGACCGTCACGCATTACAATGCCCTTGGCCGCGTAGATTGGACCGAAGACGCGGCCTCGAATCGGACCACCTACGCTTATGACTCCGCCACGGGCCGCCGCATCACCGTTACCGACGCCCTCGCAAACGCCACCCATACCGCCTACGACGCCGAAGGCCGCGTCCTCGCCACCTGGGGCGCAACGTACCCCGTGGCCTACGACTACGACTCCTACGGCCGCATGACCGCCATGTACACCTACCGCGGCACGACCGAGATCACTTCGTATGCCCAATTAGCCAATCTCCAATCTCAAATGGACCGTACCACCTGGTCGTACGATCCGGCCACCAGCCTTCTCACTAACAAACTCTATGCCGACGGCAAAGGCCCTTCCTATACCTACACGGCCGACGGCAAACTGGCCTCCCGCATCTGGGCGCGCGGCGTCGTTACTGCCTACACCTACGACGGGGCAAGGCAGATGACCAACATAAATTACAGTGACAACACCCCCGATGTGTCCTTCACGTTCGACCGTCTCGGCCGCCAAGTGGCCATCACCGATGGGCAGGGCATGCGGGCTTTCGCCTACAACGACGCGCTCCAGTTGGCGACGGAAACGAACTCGCAGGGCGTGCTGGCCTACGCCTACGACCCATACGGCAGGCGCACTGGCTTCGATTGGGGCGCGGGCTACAACGTGCGGTACGGCTATGACACCGTGGGCCGCTTCTCTTCGGTATCATCCTCCGTGCAATCCGCGTCATCCGTCGTCCAGTACTCCCGGTTAGCCGGCTCGGACTTGGTGGCGGGATGGAGTAATGACACTGGCTTTGGGGTGGCCCGCACTTTCGAAGCCAACCGCGACCTCATTACACAGGTGCTCAACATGGCCGGCACGAATCTCATTTCGCAATTCAATTACGACAACGACGCCGTAGGCCGCCGTGAACGACGAGTCGACACGTCCACTATGTCCATTCAGTCCACAAACGCCTTCGGTTACAATGCCCGCAACGAACTGGTGGATGCCGCCATGGGCACGAATCGCTACAGTTATCTCTACGACCCGATCGGCAACCGGCAGGCGGCCACGAACAATACCACGATCACCAAATACACAGCGAATGCCCTAAATCAATATTCCCAAATAACGAATACCCAATCCCCAATAACGATCGTCCCCACCTACGACGACGATGGGAACATGACCAGCTACAACGGCTGGACATTCACCTGGGATGCGGAAAATCGGCTGGTTCTGGCCTCCAATGGGACGACGGTGGTCTCAAACGCTTATGACTACATGTCCCGGCGGATCGTCAAGGCCGCCAACGGATCCAGCCGCACGTTCCTCTATGACGGCTGGGCCATGATCCGGGAAGCGACGACGGGTGAGACCAACAACTACGTATACGGCCTGGACTTGTCTGGCACCTTGCAGGGCGCCGGGACAATCGGCGGTCTCCTGACCGCAACCAGGGACCAAGAAAAAGGACTCACGCACTGTTGTTACGCCTACGACGCCAACGGCAATGTCGTCGACTTGATGGACGACAATGGCACCGCCGTCGGACACTACGAATATGATCCTTACGGGAACACGACGGCCATGTCAGGCGCACTGGCTTCCGCCAACCCGTTCCGGTTCTCAGCGAAGTACCTGGATGATGAGACGGCTATGTATTACTACGGTTTTAGATTCTTCCTCCCGGAACTGGGACGGTGGGCGAGCCGGGATCCGATCGGAGAAGAAGGATTTGTGCGTCTATACTCCGGGGGGAAGGGTCCGCGAGAGATTATGCGACTACGGGCTGCATCACGTTATCCATCGTATCTATTCGTTAAGAATTCCCCGTTAGCGCTTTGTGACCCCCTCGGTCTACAGTACTGCTACACATGGACCGATCCCATGTTCGGCGACACTGTCACAGTGTGCTATCCGGAGGCCAACCCAGATGCTGGCAACTGTTGCTCCAAGGCGAAATGCAGGCAATGGTGCACTATTGGGGCGACTACAATGCGTGCGGCGTGTGCGACGATTTGTCTACTTGCTGAAGAAGGATGGTGGATTTGCTTCAAGCCATGCAACTCGGTTGTGTCGGCGGCCAACGCAGCTTGTTTCCTTGGATGTACTGCCTGCGCAATGCCATGACCGGCATGAACTCACCGATGAATCCCAAGCGTATGCGTCTAGGGTTCGTGTTCTTAATCGTAGGCGTTTCCGTGATGAGCATTCTTGTTGTCACGTTGCAGAGACCAACTGTCCTGTTTAAAGTCATCGCTGGCATAAACGGTGCCTTAACGATTATTGAGCTTGTCAGGTTGGGGTTGACTGCCGGTAAGTGGGGGGATGACCCGCCGGCCAGCGGGGCCGGCCAGCGGGGTCACGGCTCGACAAGCGACAAATGAAGCTCATGACGAATCACGGGGGCCGACGTGTCAGCCCTGAAGATAGCAAATAGCGCGGATGCGGCTGATTACCTGCCATCCCAACCATAAGATGCGACATCAATGGGCTATCACCTGACATCGATCGGTCGTATGGGTCTACAGACACCAAGAACCGCATCTCCCCGATTCAGCGGGTCAGTTTTGCGGATGGCCAAACGCGCGGTCTGCGTGGCGGTATTCTGCGGACTGACCGCATGGACCGGCACCTGTGCTGCCGGAATGGCGGTTAACGGTGCGGCAACCGTCTCACGTGTTGTCGCCGAGCCTCCGTCGTTCCCCCGGCCTTCCGCCGGCGACATGCCGGCCAGCATGACGGTGATCATGGGGCACGGGGAGGACAAGCGCTACGTGGCGCGGATCAAAGCGGTGCATGCGTTGGGTCGGGACCTCTCTGAACAGGAGGTTGCGAGCCTGTACGACCTGCTCTACCGAAAACAGGGAGAAGACACTCTCCCGATGGATCAACTGAACGCCCTGAAGAACGACGTCGTCAACATCCTGAAACTTCAACACAGGAAACCGCCGGCCTTGACTCGCCTGCTGATGGCGTTGCACAACGATCGCAGCCAGGATGTCGTGTGGCGGGACTATTGTGTCCAGCACTTGGGCTCGATCTATGATCAGATGGAGGACCGGCAGGAGAAGGCCTGGGCCCAGGGACTAATCTGGACGGCCACGACAGAGACCGACAGCAGCATCGCGGGAACGGCACTGATCGCCTTGGCGAACAATACGGGGGAAACCGGCATTGATGCGGCGGCGGTGGCAGAGAAGGCGTTGGCCTTGTGCCAGGATCCACGAGCGGGCGAGGCGACCCGAATTACCGCCCTGCAAATCTGTGCCAAACTTGACGAGAAACGCGCCTTGCCGGTGGCGCGGGGAATGGCGGAGTCGGCCAGGAGCGCGATGGTGAAGATGTCGGCCATTGCGGCCATCGGGACCTTGGGGGACGAATCGGACCGTGCTCTGCTCGACACATACGTCGACAGCAGCGACGTGCGGCTTCGCAAGTCCGCCCGCGCCGCTCTCAAACGGATGGACGAAAGGGCAAGGAGCGGCCGGTAACACGCCATTTGGCGGTGTCTTTAAGAGCAGGAAGGAACGAGCATGCGGTTTATGGCGATGGGATGCGGAAAGCGGTTTGTGGGGATTGGCTTTGTTTTCCTCATGTGGGGTGCCGGCAATGGCGTGTGTGTGGCTGGGGACGCCCATGTTTACCAGAATCCGCAAAGCTGCAAGGGACACGATCAGGAATCGGAATGCCGGTGTTCTCCTCCCAGTGGCTGCTGGAAGGAACTTCGCAGTTGTTGTCGTTGTCCGCCGTGCGGATCAAAGGCGCAGGCGTGTGCGACCACTTCGTCACTGCGTTTCAAGGTGGGTACAGGCAAAGGGCGGTCGGGCAGCGTACTGCCTGATGGTTTGATCGACATCCAGTCGGAGACTATTACCGACGGCCTGTACACCCCGCAGTCCATGGGGTACGAGATGGGCTACATGATCACCCACGTGTCGGAGGCGCTGACGACCAATGGCGTTCCAAGACAGGTGACGGTGCTGGGGACGCCGTCGAAGCCGGTGATCTATCAGT
>CAZTAJ010000034.1:0-38375 GCA_964611575.1 uncultured Verrucomicrobiota bacterium | reverse complement strand
CCCGCCATCCGCTACCCGCCCTCAATCCGAAGAATATGTAATTCGGAATCGTCGCCAGCGGCCGAGGTGACAGGTGGGAGGGGGTTAGGTGGGAGGAAGACGACATGGGAAGAGGTGTGGCGAGACACCGACGCCCTGCCTGCACTTCGCACTCCCTGAACACCGTACATCGACCCTGTCTCCTCCCACCTGCCACCTCCCACCTAACACCTTCCCGCCCTTGCCGCTTGCGGTGGCAGCCCCACCTGCCTTAGTCTAACCCCCCAGCAAGGAGATCATCTATGTCCAAACCCGAAGTCATTGTGGCCCTCGACGTCCCGGGGGCCGACGCCGTCCCGCCCCTGCTGCTGAAACTCCCGCCCGAGGTCCGCTGGGTGAAGGTTGGCCTCGAACTGTACACGGCGGAGGGACCCGGTATCGTTCGTACCCTGACCGCCGCAGGCCGGCAAGTCTTCCTCGACCTGAAACTCCATGATATTCCCCGCACCGTCGCCAATGCCGTAACGGCCGCCGGCGGGTTGGGCGTGGCGCTGATGACCGTGCATGCGACCGGTGGCCGCGCCATGCTGAAGGCCGCCGCCGAGGCCGCCGCCACGTTGGGACCCCGTCGCCCGAAACTGGTCGCCGTGACCACCCTGACCAGCCTGAATGCCGATGATTTCAAGGATCTCGGCATCGGGCGAACTGTGGCCGAACAAGCCCTGGCCCTGACCGAACTTGCCCTCACCTGCGGGATTGACGGCGTCGTGACATCGGTGCATGAGGCCGCCGCCTTGCGGATGCGGTTCGGCGCGACGCCCGTGCTGGTGACGCCCGGCATCCGCCCCGCGGGCGCTGATGTCGGCGACCAGAAGCGCGTGGCCACGCCCACCGTCGCCGTGAACGCGGGGGCAACCTACCTGGTCATCGGCCGCCCCATCGTCGAGGCAGACAACCCCATGCAGGCGTCTCTCACGATCCTGAAGGAAATTGACGACGCCTGGGCCGCCCGGAAGTCATGAACCCGGATGAGTGGTTCACGGTTCCAGGTTCCGGGTTCACGGTTGGCAACAGATAATGCGACTGAGAATCTTGGCAGAATCTGAGGCATCCACACCATCGAACCGTTGAACCGTGAACTTTGAACCGCCGACACCAGGATGAACCGCTGCTCCCGGACACGTCCCTTTATTTGCGCCATGGTGACCGCGACCTTCTCGATGTCAGTCGTGGAGGCCGTCTGGGCCGAGCCGCCTGTCTCGCCGGCCACGCCCCTGAACGAGGTCACGTTCGTGGCGTTCGACACGGAAACCACCGGCCTTGCAGCGGAACGGGAGCGGGTCGTGGAAATCGCAGCCCTGAAATTCAGGGCCGGTCGCGTGCTGGAACGTCAATCCTGGCTGATCAACCCCGGCATCCCCATCCCCGTGGGCGTCCAGCGCATTCACGGCATCTCGGATGCGATGGTCAGCAACAGCCCGCCGTTTGTCGATGTCTTCCCGCAATTTGCGCGTTTCACGGACGGCTGCGTGCTGGTGGCGCACAATGCGAAGTTCGACCGCCGCTTCGTCGCCGCCGAATTGAAACGCAACCGCCTCACCGCGCCGTCCACGCCCGTGATCGACAGTCTCCCGTTGTTCAAGGCCTGGTTTCCCGCCGAACGGAGTTTTGCCCTAAAATCGCTGAGTATCCGCCTGTTGCCGCCGATGACCCATGCCGCACCGCCGGCGGCGGGCGATCGCACCAACCGTTTCCATGCAGCAGGCTGGGATTCCGACCGCTTGATGGCGCTAGTCGTGACGGGAAGCACGAACCTGCCTGCGGCGGCCACACTGGCGGACCTGCTCAGGCTGACCGGCGGCGCATATTCATTCAATCATGCGCAACGCTTCTGGAGACCGGCGACAAATCAGTCCTCAGCCGCGCCTTCATCGGTCTCGCCGGCCCCGTAACGGCAGATGCCGCGCTTGGACTGTTCAATGAAAGTTGCGATTTCCAGAGCCGGCGACCCCGCCTCCGCCGTAGCCTTGATCTTCTGGAGCGCCTGCGAAACGTTCAACCCCGACAGATACAGAACGCCGAACGCCGCCTTGACTGCCTTGCGCTGGTCAGGGGTCAATCCCGCCCGGCGCATCCCGATCACGTTAAGGCCCATCACGCGGTTGCCTGCAATGGGCTCGATCATGCAGAAGGGCGGCACGTCTTTGCTCACCGCCGCCGCCCCACCCAGCATCGCCAACCGCCCGATTCTCACAAACTGGTGCACCACCACATGTCCGCTCAGGAGCGCCCGTTCGCCGACCTCGACGTAGCCCGCCAGCAGCGCCCCGCCCACGATAATCACGTTCGAGGCCAACCGGACGTTGTGCGCCAAATGCACCTGGGCCATCAGGAAACAGCCGTCGCCCACCTCCGTCACCGTACCGGCCTTGGTGCCGCGATGGATGGTCACACCTTCGCGTATCGTGACGCCATTGCCGATCCGCACATAGGAAGGTTCATTCTTGAAAGCCAGGTCCTGGGGCAGGTCCCCCAGCACCGCGCCGGCATGCACACGGCACGTTTTCCCCAGCGTAGTGTACGGGAGGATCGTCACATGCGGACCGATCACGGTGTCGTCGCCGATCTCGACATCCGACTCAATGACGGCAAACGGGCCGATCGTCACGTTGCGCCCGAGTCGGGCTTTGGGATCGATAACGGCCGTGGCATGAATACTCATCGGGCGCTCCTGTCCGGGCGCCCATTCAGTCCGCAAATTCAACGGTCCCCGACTCGCGCAGGCTGAGAAAATCCCGTGCCCGCTCGGTTGAAGACCGCCCCAGAACGATGTGATCCAGCACCTTGATGCCGATCACCTGGCCGGCCTGAATGAGCTGCCGCGTGATCCGCACATCCTCCGCGGAGGGGGTCGGATCACCTGAGGGATGATTATGCACGAGAACGACCGCGGCGCAACCCCATTGGATGGCCCTCTTGAACACTTCGCGGGGATGGACCAGGCTGGTGTCGAGAATCCCGCGGCTGATCTCCTCCACCCCCCACTTGAGCCGGTTCTTGGAGTCCAGCGGCAGGGTCCAGAATCGCTCGTGGTCCAGCGGCTTGGCGGTCTCTCTCAGGACCGCCGCCGCATCCTCAGGCGAGCGGACCACGCTCCCGCGCTCGTCGCGCCTTTCGTCCGCCATGCGGCGCGACAGCTCCAGCGCCGCCTTGAGCATTTGCGCCTTGACCTTGCCAAGCCCGCGCAGGTTCCGGTTCGAGGTCAGTTCCTCCACCGACGCGCGCGACAGCGCGGTCAGCGAACCATAGGTCCGCACCAGCCGTTCCGCGAGATCCACCACATTCATGCCGCGCGCGCCGGAACGCAGCAGGATCGCCAGCAGCACCGGGTCGGGCACGTTCTCCACGCCCAGCCGTTCCACCGCTTCGCGCGGACGCAGCCGGACCGGCATATCGCACACCCGGTACGGGGCGGTGGGGTCGTGCGCCAGAGGAGGGACCGCAAGGCTTGATGAGACTTCGCACGCGCTCATGAATGACGCGTGTGTATAATAATGAATTAACTACGTCAATAAGCGTGTTAAATACGCAGGCAATTCACACCAGGGCCAGCACGAGGCCCATCCCTTACCGGTTGATCATTTGGGCCCCTGCGTCTGCGGCGGAACCGGATCGAGCCGGAAGATCCGGGTCTCGCTCGGGATCAAATTCACGGCGATGCCATCCTGTGCCAGTTGCTCGCGAGTCAGGGTCTGGTCATAGCCCTGCGCCAGCAGCGGCGTGAGATCCTGAACCCGGTATTGGGCCGCCGGCAGGCTGGCCAGCTTGATCGCGCCCCGCATGCGCGGCGCCTCCTTCTGTTTCTGGACGGTGGTGTTGTAGTAACCCGTCCACCCGGTGGTTTCATTCCGGATCACCGCCCAGCGGATGCCATTCAATGCGAGGATGTAACCTTTGAATCCTTCCGGACCGACGGTGTAAGCCGGCGCCTGGGGCGTCCCGGTCGCGGTGTCCTTGGCCGGGCCCGCCCATTGGGCGATGTCACCGAGCGCCGTGCGCCAGTTGTACCAGTCCGGCGTGCCCCAGAGGCACAACACCTGTCCCTTGCCGACGGCATGGAGCGTGGCCGCCGCCCCGCCATCGGTCCAAGTCGCCAGCGCCGTACCCGACGACGACGTCCTCTCCTGGTAGCGCCCGAAGATGAAGTACGGCAGCATGTGTGACCAGTCGCCCCACGTATCGCGGTTATACATGCTGTACGGGCCGAGCCGGAAGACCAGTTTCCGATCGGCGGGAAAGACGCCCCCGCCGGCGGCGGTCGCAACGGCCGTCTGGCCCGGTTCCGACAGCGACTGCTCGCCGGGCGTGCCCCGGCCGGCGATATCCCAGGGATAATAGGGCGTGTAGTCGCCGGGCTGGCGGCACTCCTCCGCCATGCGCCATTTCGATTTCGGCAGCGGCACGCCCAGCGCGCGTCGAAGGACGTGGTCGCCATCCGCCGGGTCAAGCGTGTAGCGTCCCCCGGTCGGCGTGAGCACCAGCTTGCCGCCCGCGCGCACATAGGCGGCGAGGCGTTCCACGGTATCCTTCGGCAGAATGCGGGTGGTCTGGTCCACGATCACGCACGGCAACCGCGCCAGTTCCTCCGCGGAAACGTCCTCCTCCAATACCACCTTTGGCGCATCGCACGCGCGCTGCAGGATCATCTTGTAGTCGTCGAGCCGCGGAAAATGGAACGACCGTACGCCGTACAGAATGCTGGCGCGGGAGAACAGGAGGCCCAACACCGGCTTCGGCCCGCCGTCGCCCGCATGGACGGGAACCGCCCGGCCCAACTCGCCCTGGAAGAGCGCCAACCAACCGGCCAGCGCGTGCGTGCCCGCGACCGCCTGCTCGCCGGGTCCCTTGGCCTCATCCCAGCGCCACGACGGCTGCCAGAAGTGCTGCACATTCAAGCTGTTGCCCTGGGCCAGCAGGTTGGCCATGGACATGGCCGTGTAGTACGGCGAATGAAACAGCATGGCAATGCTCTCCGCCCGCTTGGGCACCGATCCAAAGGAGGGCTTCCGGTAACCCTCCAGCGAGCCTTCGGACCCGCCTGCGCACACGTACAATCCGCTCGTGGACGTGTAGGCCGACTCGCCCAGCCATCGATGAAAACCGATCGGCCGCAGGTCGTCGTACTGTCGGACGACTCCGGCCACCCCGCCGACCAGGAAGTCCTGCTCACACCACTGCCGGAATGCGACGAAGTCCCGCCATTCCGGCCGCGGGTCCGGCCGGTCAATCGTGGCCAGCCCCAGAAACAGATCGGTGCGCGGCAGTTCCACCTCGTCCCAGGACGCCAGCGTCTTGCCCCAGCGCTTCGATACGTCCTCCAGCGAAAGGCCCCGCACATCGCGCAGATACCCGCGGAAGCCCCGGCGCGCCGATTCGGAATAGTCCACATAATGCCCCACCCAGGGATGGTCGGCCCAGAAATGGTCAAAGAAGATGATCAGCGAGCTGTACGCGACGAGATTCGGATCGTTGCGATAGCGGAGCGCCAAGTGCGTCAGGTATTCGCCGTAGTAGCGGCGCAGTTGCTCGGAATTCGGGCTCTTCAGCACGGCATTGCCGCCGCCGTGCCACAGGCCGTTGACCATCCCCTCCTCGTCGGCCTGCGACTCCTCCACCAGCCAGGCGGGCACGTAGGTGGAGTCCAGGTTGATCATGGCCTTGAGTCCATGTTTGGCGATGACGGCCAGCCGCCGGTCCACCTGGTCCCACCAGAACACGCCCGGCATCGGTTCGATGTCACCCCATTTGGGAAAGAGTTCGATCGTGTTCACGTTCTGCCGTTTCACGTCCAGCACCCACGCTTCGAACTGGGCCAGATCGGTATTCTGCGGATAGCGTGGATCCCACTCCGCACAGGAAAGCAGGTGATTACCGTCCTCGAAGATATCGGCCCAGCGCAAGACCTTGTCGCGGTTCGTCCAAGGGCTCACGTCCGGCAGGCTCTGCTGTCCGACCCACTGGGCCGCGCGGTCCACTTCCCGCTTTCCGTCCATGAGCCGCAAGTCCAACCGGATCATCGATTGCGTCTCCGTCAAAGCCAGCGGCACGGAAATATCCACGTAGCCCTGGGCGCTGCCGGCGAAGACCGCGGGATAGGCTTCATCCTGGCCCAGCACGCCCTGGGGGTAGAGAGTCCGCGTCAACAGCAGCGTCAGCGCATTTGAGCCGGCCGGCGCCGGATCGACGTCCGGCCGCCAGACCCGGACGACACAGCGCGGCAACTCGCCGGGCGCATAAACATGCCCGGCCCGCTGGGGATTCACCACCAGCAGTGTCCCCACGGGCCGCATCTCCGGCTTGAGCGGGGCGGGCTCGGCGCTGCTCCCGCGGATGACCTTGACGCGCGTTTCCACAAAACGGGGCGGCGCAGGCGCGTTGGTGCGCGTGTCCACCACCTTGAAGGTCACCCAGTACTGCCCCTGTGCGGCCAGCGGCATGTCCAGCCGCTGGAAGCGGGCCCTGGTGCCGGCGTCATACCCGGGAAGTTTCCATTCGCCCTGCGCGACCGGCCTGCCATACAACGCCTTGCGTGCCTGCCACGCCACCGCGTAGTCGCCCTTGAGCGGAAGCAGGTCGCCCGCCGTCACAAACGGCTGCCGCGCGAACGGCATTTCGCCGAACAGGTACCGTTCGCCCAGGTCGCACTGCCAGTAGAACGCGCTGTCTTCGCGGTGGATGCCGTCCCCGCAGACGTCGCCCAGTTCGATGTGGATCTGCTTCGGCAGGTAGATCGAGTTGCGCACCTGGAATTCCAGGCCGACAAAACTCACCGGGGCCACCGGCAGGTGATGCTGCAGCCCGCCCTCGACCCGGATCATCGTTTCGTCCAACCGCTGGAACTCGCCGCCGCGCAACCGGGGGCACTCCACATAGTTCCAGGCGCCGGGCACCATCTGCGATCCGTATTGGGCGTTGCTGTAGTGGATGCCCGTTGCATCGCGCAGCAGGAACCGCAACGGCGCGCCGCGGCTCCCTTCCCAGAACCGGCTGTCGGCATAGATCCAGACGCCGACGCGACGTGCCGTTTTCAAGACCGGCACCGGCTTCTTGAGCTTCAGCGTGAGGAGGAACGGCTGTTCCGGCCGGTCGATCACCACCCGCACCCCGGCGCCCAATTCGCCGTTGACCAGATTCGGCACCTTGCCGCTGGACACATTGACGGTCCATGCCGCCGGATCCGCCGGCACCGGCGCCACCTCAAACAGCTCGCCGGAATCGGCCGGCTTCGCGACCGCCCCTGCCACCAGCATTCCGCCGATGCAGAGGGCCGCCCACCCCACCCGACGTTCCATGCCCTGCGGAATTCGCAAAACGGTTTGTGTCATGTTCATAGGGTCACGCCCGCGGAGCCATCGCCACACGCTTCGCAGAGCAGCAACTCGGAGGTCAGCGGCCCGTCCAGCCGAACCGGCAGCCCGGTGCCCATCAGCTCGCGTCCGTTCAGGATCGTCGT
Organism: uncultured Verrucomicrobiota bacterium; assembly: GCA_964611575.1. Taxonomy (GTDB): domain Bacteria; phylum Verrucomicrobiota; class Kiritimatiellia; order CAIKKV01; family CAITUY01; genus CAITUY01. The sequence goes on along the minus strand of CAZTAJ010000034.1, from coordinate 30,883 downwards.
GCTGCGCTGGTTGTCGCTGGTGACCCGGTAGCGCCGGCCGCTGTCGAGGCCCTTGAATCGCAGAACGTAGACCGGGTCCGTCTTGACGTCGGCCAGCCGGAACACGCCCGCCACTGCGCGCGAGCGGTCGGGCGCGGCCAGTTCCAGCACACCGAAGCCGGCAACGTCACGCCCCGTCGCCGTGGGCGTATGGTGATAGATGCGGCTCTCGGGCAGGAAGGGGCGGACGAAGTTCTTGTAGAGGTCGACCATGTGCTTGATGCGGTCGAGGAGGCGCAGATTTGGGGTGCCCCCCACCGGCCAGAGCAGGCCGCCGATGGTGGGCCGGCCGAACAGGCACAGGCGCGCCTGGAAATCGATGTCGCCGGTCAGGTAGTTGCATTGCCCGTGCAACAGCCGGTCCACATACTCCGGCGGCAGCGCGATCGACATGCCATTGGCAATGCTGAACGAGCGCGGCGCCACCTGCCAGTCGGTGACCCAGGTGTGGCTGAACCAGCGCACCATGCCCAGATCGGTGCGCCCGCCGCCGCCCGCGCAGTTTTCCAGGATCACCTTCGGGAAGCGCCGGCGAATCCGTTCCATGATGCCATAGAGAGCCTCGTAGTAGCGCCAATTGGCATTCTCCACGCCGCCGTCGCGGGTGTTCTGCCCCCCGAGATGGCCGCCCGTGTTCCAGTCGAGCCGGAAGAACTCCAGCTCGTACTCCTCGATCACGCGGCACATCTCGTCCTCGACCCACCGCGCCACCGGCGCGCGGGCGAGGTCGATCCAGCCATCGAAGCCCTTGCCGTTGGCCGACACCTCGTTGTAGCCCCGCTTGTAGAAATCCGGGTGCTCCTGCTGGGCGCGGGTCCCGGCGGCAATCCGCTCGGGCTCCATCCAGAGGCCCCAAAGCATCCCGCACCGGTGGGCGTGGTCACGGAAGGGCGCCAGGCCGTCGGGAAAACAGGGGCCGGGCCGCCAATCGCCGACGGTGCCCATCCAGTCGTTGCCCGTCTTCGTGAACCAGATGGCATCCATGAAGAACAGCTCGGCATTAAAGGCGGCGGCGGTGTCGATGCAGTGGTGGACGAGCTCGGGCGTGATGCCGACCTCAGGCCCGATGGCGGCCTCCACCCAGCAGCCGCGGCCGCGCGGCTGGGGCAGCATCACGCTGCGCCGCACGTGGTCGTGCATGGCCTGCACGGTCGCGTCGAAATCGCCCGGCACATACCCCAGGTGCATCTCCGGCGTGGCAACCGTCTCGCCGGGCGCGATCATGCGTTGGGGCGCCGGGGCGTCCGGTCCCGCGCGGAAAAACAGGCGCGCCACTTCAATATTGTCAAACGGGCCGCCGTTCAGATCGAACTCGAACGCGAAGCCGCCCGACCAGGCCAGTTGCCCGATGAAATGTTCGCCGGTGAATTCGTTGCGGACCACGAAGAGCGGATGCCGCCAGCGGTCGCGCCGGTAGCGACCGTCAATGCGGTAGCCCGCGTTGGGCAGCGAACGCCACTCGAAGTTGCCTTCGCCGCCCCAGCGGAAGTTGATCATGTACCCGACGGAATACATCTGACCGTCCGCCGGGGTCTCGAAGGGCCGCCCGAAACCCGCCCCCGAGTGCAGCACACCGCTCCAGGGGAAGGCGGCGGAAAGCGCCGCCGGCTGGTCACCGGTATTGGTGATCTCCAGCCAGCGCGCCAGCACCGGCGTCCCGTCCAGCAGGGTGTGCACACGCACGCTGACGGGCCGCACGGTGTGACGGAGCGACACGGTCACCCGCAATCCCCGGGCCGTCTGCTCCCGCGTCAGGCCTTCCCACGCCCAGTGCGAAGCGAGCAGGTGGCCATCCACCTCCAGCCAGAAGGACTGCGGGGTCGGATGGCTGTCGGGGTCGAGCAGCATGTTCTCGAAGTGCTGCTCACCGGCGCCATTCCAGCCCCGTCCGACGAACCGCCCCTGCATCAGGGCTTCTTCATACACGGTCAGCCCAGTCCGATAGATGAGAGCCGGGCAGGGATTCTCCTTCAGCACCACGTCCATGAATGGTTGGTCGTCCGTCATTGAGATCATGTCACTATACTCCTTGGATATCTGCCGGGTCACTATCCATGCCAGTGTCCTGAGTTGCAAGTACGTTGATCATGTGTTGTGTGGAGTACGCTGGCTTGACAGCGTTTTGTCAGCCGCGGCTTGACGCGGCGGACGTAGAAAGCGGCGTCAAGCCGCCGCACTCCAAGTTCTGTACTCAACGGTTATACAACTCAAGACACCAGCCGCCTGTCGAAAAAGTGATACTCACCTGTTTCTCAACTCGTGGGGACGCTCGCTCCTCCAAGGAGAAGAGAAGGACCGAAGGACTTGGAGGGCGGAGCTTGCGACGCCGGAGGAAGACGGGCTCGCAAGCTCGCCCCTCCAGCGTATTGGGCCGCCGTCGAATCCTTGGGCGAGCGTCCTCGCGAGCCGTGTTCTTCAACGGGCTGCTGGCCGCCAGCCCGGGATGTAGAGTGCTCACCGGGCCTTGTCGACGATCCGGAAACTCCGGGCCGGCAGGTCGTCGAAGTCGACGTCGCCCCGATTGACCCACACAACCGTGCCATCGCTGTAGAGCGTGCGGCTGACATTCGGCGCCGGCTCCCACCGACCCTCGACGCTGAGCTTTTCCAGGCGGCTGACGTAGCCCTCGGGCCCGAAGGCGAACCGGTAGGACTCCTCCAGGTTCTGCGCGGACACGTCGTAGGCCGGAATTCCAAAGGCCGGGCTGGGTCGCCGGCACACCTCGTATTGCGGCGACAGACCCAGGTCGAGCATCTCCAGCATGCGCTGGTGTTGATCGCCCTTCCCCATGGACTCGCCGCACTTGACGCTGCCGTGCAGCGCCACGCCCAGCATGGGGACGATGCGGTCCATGAAATGGCGGCCGATCGCGCAGCCGCGCAGGTAGGGGCCAAGGCTGCTGTGCGAATGCCAGAAGCCATCGACCACGTCGAAATACTGGCCAAATGGCATCTCGGTCGAGACGCCGCCCATGACGTCGAGGGCCACCTGGAATTCCTGCCGGGCCAGATCGATGTACTGCGCGCGCAGTGGCACCGGGTGCAGGGGCGAATAGCAGCAAACGAACCCGCCCACGGCGTCGAAGTGATGGTGCCCGTGGAAACCGAGCGCCGCCAGCGCCGGCACATCGCGTTTGACGAACTTCTCCAGCGACACCTGCGGGCACACCCGGTGCGCCTGCCCGCCGCTCCAGACAATGCTCTCCCAGTATTCCCCGGTGCGGTGCCGGATGATGTCGTCGATGCTGAACTCCGGGCTGCACGTGTAGGCCCCACTGTGCGAGCTGTGCACCCCCAGGAGGATGCCGTTCGCCTTGCACCACGCGATCAGCGCCTTCATGGCAGCCTCCCCGCCCACCCGTTCGTCGACGGGCAGATAGGTGGGACACTTGCCGTCATGGCCGTCCTGCCCCCAGCCCACCAGAAGAACCGTCATCTTCTTCATCCCGCGGGACAGGCATTGTTGCAGGATCTCCCGCGCTTCGTCGCAGGTGCAGGTGCAGTGGTACGGTCCCTTGCCCTCCGGGTGCGGATCCTTGTAGGCCATGAAGATCTTCAGCACAAAGCGTCCCGCATAGTCCACAGCCTCGGGACGGGTCTTCCCCTTCTCGTCCCAGGTCTTGAGGCCCCGGGACTGCTTCAGGAACCGGCGATACTCCGCGCCGACGAACGCGTAGCCCTCGCCCCGGGGGTTGTCCGGTTGGGCGAACCGGTACTGCACCTGCCGCGGGCCGACCAGGAGGTCGTCCTCCTGCTGCCAGCGCCACATCAGGTGCGGATGCACGCTGTTGGCCTGGGCGGCTTCCCAATGGCTCCGGCACACGAGCTGCACGTCGTAGTCGCCCTGCGTGATCAACCCGCACAGCGTGCCCTGCGCCCGCGTGATGCCGAACACCGGCGCATTGCACATGAACTCCCACTGGTCGTTGGAACTGTAGACGGTCTGCCGCACCTCGCGCGGATAGGTCTTGTCGAAGTACATCTGGCACCCGTACCAGTTCGGCAGCGTCAGGTAACCCTGCTCCCCCGTGCGGGCGGCGCCAAACTCCGGCAGCAGCTCCAGCCCCAGCATCCGGTAGAGCCGGGGCATCTTCTCCTCGACGCCATCAGGGGCGATCGACACGTCAAACCCGTCGCCGGATGCGGTCAGCGCCACGTTCAGGACAATCCGCATGTGGATGGTGTCGAACGTCATCGTCACCCGCGCGGTGCGCTCGTCCACCCGGGCCAGTTCCAATTCACTGCGACTGCTCAACGACAGCGTCCCCATCGTCCCGTACGCCTGCGCGTCGTTCCAGGGCACCAGCACCTGCTGCGCGCGGGGGTGTTGCCGGTCGTAGTAGTGCAGGACGCACAGGGCGCCGGCCTGCCAGAGTCGTTGACCGTCCAATCGGAAGGCCAGTCTGCCCTGGTCATCGAGCGTCAGGATGGACGTTTTTGCCTTGAGTCTGATGTTCTTCAACGGTTCGGTCATTGCTGTTCTCCCGCGCCGGTCAGGCGCCTTTTCGTGTTACCCACAGATGGCTCATCAATCCGGGCGCGCCCTTCTCGGCGACCCAGTCGTACAATTTCATCCTCTCCAACGGACAGATCCAGATCCCCACCGCCCCCCACGAGCGACACGCGGCCGGGAGCGGCATCGAGCACAGGGCGCCCGGCTCCCAGCGCCCTTCCAGCCCCCGCGGCAGATCCCAGTAAGTCTGAACGCACAGGTCCGCCCCCTTGGCGGCGGTGTCATAGATGTGCACGCGTTGCGAAAGATCGCGGCTCTCGGGATCGAAGGCATGCAGGTGCAGCGTGAACTCCCCCGGCTGCCCGCGCAGTCCGTCAAGCCGCACACGCAGATGCCGCCACTGGACCCACGCCGCCACGCCCCAATCCCAGCCTTGCGGGTAATCGGCGCACAACTCCTTGAATCCGAACCCGTCGGCGCAGTGCTCCACATCGAACTCGTGGCCCAGCACCTTGGTGATCGAACCGCGCGGCAGGTAGACGCCGGGATGCACCTCGATCACCACCTCGCCCGCGTCGGGCCGCTGCCGGCGGAACCATTCGTTGATGCGTTTCATTTCCGCGTCGCCCGCCACGCGCGCCAGCGTGCGATCCCAGCGCGTCTTGTCCCGGATGTTTCCGAAGAGCTGGTAGCCCGGCGCGGGAATCTCCAATCCGGGCGCAACGGTCTTCACCAACCCGGCCGTCTGCCGGGCCAGCCGCGCCTCGACCTCCTCGACGCCTTCAATCTCCAACTCGCCGGCCCGTACGCCATGGAACCGGTGCCAGCCCGCCAGCCGCGTCCCGTCAAATGACAACGGCAGTCCGGCGGCCGGCAACTCGCGCTGTTCGTAATCCATCCCCTGCAGGCTCTCGACCCGCACATGGGCCACCTTCGAACGCACGGTCACGGCAAACCGCTCCGGCGTCTGGGTGACCAGATACGTCACGGGCTGATGCCGGTGCTCGAACGTCTGCGCTTCCAGCAGGCGGCCCCAGCTCCGCCGATGCGTGCTGGGCTGCACCGCCCCGACGCGCACCGTCACCTCCACCTGCGTCTTGCCGGCCGGGATCACGCCCTCCAGCAACACCGCGCCCGTCGTCCCGGCCGGATGCGGCAGGACGCTGGCCTGCCAGCCGGCCGGGGCCTCCGCCGTGAAGGGGCCGGCGCAATCCTCCAGCAGGTCCCACAACGCCAGCGGCGCGGTGCGCGGCGCACCCGTATTGGAGATCGAAACCGCCACGCGCCGGGTCAGCCCGGTGGCCGCGAGAAGCCGGGTCGTAACCTCGATGCCGTCATACGGCTCCGATGCCGGGGCCGTCCCGGTCGGTTCGAACTCGGGATAGCTCCAGGTCTTCCGGTAGTCATAGCAGCGCCGCGGAACTGCATGCGGATGCTGCCAGATGACCTGCTGCGCAAGGCTTTCGTCCACGATCACGTCCGGGAAACTGCCCGGCCGGTGCCCCACGTGAAAGCCCATCATCTCGCCGCGCCAGTAGGTCGCCTGCCGGATGAACCCGTTCGCCGCCTGCATCCGCCCGGCCCACGTCGTCAGGCTGCCGATTTCCAGCCGGCCCTTGTCGCGCTGTTCGGCAAGCCACTCGAGCGCGCGGCGATTATGCGGGAAGCAGCGCCCCGCGAAGAAGTACTGCAGGTTGATGTGAAAGAAACGCGGCACACCCGTCAGTTCCGCCTCACGCAGCCAATCCTCGGCGATCTGCATGAACGGCAGGGGTTCGTCGCCGGGTTCCAGCCAGCGATCCACGGCCTGCGCGTTGAGCGGACACCAGGGGCCCTCGCTCCAGTGATTCAGGCAGACGAGCGGGTTACGCAGTTCCATGCTGGCCATCACCACGGAGTCGGGGCGCGCTCCGGGATTTTCGGGCTTCCGGTAGTCCTCCGCCGAGACAAAATACGGCGACAGGGGCGACCCGTATTGCGAGATGCTCCAGCCGCCATCCTCGATCACGGTGGGGGCGCAGAATCCCAGGATATAGCGGATACCGAGTTGTCGGCAGGCGGCGACGAAACCGTTGCCGGGCGTGTAGGTGTTCACCGCGACGAGCGGTCCAAGATTGAGTTTCGCAAACCGCTCCTGCGCGATGCGCAACAGCCGCACACAATCCGCCTCTGAATACTTCCACCAATTGGCGTCCTCGCAGGCAGGATCGAGCGTGGCCGGGTAGATGTTGGGCGCAATCAGCCCGCCCCGCTGCCGGAGTCTCTCCAGGGCCGAGTGGTCTCGTGCGGCCTGGTCGAAACCGACGTCGGTGTCGCACACGAGCCCCAATCCGAGCAAATGGTCGAGTTCCTCCACAAACCGGGGGCCCGTCTGACCCAGTTGACCATAGATGTGACAATATGACGTCATGAACTTTGTTCCTTCCGATAACTCTACCTCGTCGTATCCAGCGACTCGGGTATTCAGAATTCAGGAGTCAGAATTCAGAACGGCCTGCCAATAAATGTCCACCGTGTTGCCCAAACCGATTCCGCCCTCAACGCGGGCGGCTACAGTTCCCAAATAGAGCGTTCTTGCGCTGTAGCCGCGGGCGCTGACCGCGGCTCTGACCTCTGTCCTCTGACCTCTGACTTCTGACTTCCTACTTCCCTTGCGGCGCCTGCGGCCCGTAGAGCTCAAGCCATGGCGGCCGGTGTTTCATCATCTTCAACGGAATCATGCGAATGACCTTCAGCGGCGAGCAGCCTTTGATGAAGCTCACCTCCAGCCCCTTCTCCCGCAGTTCCTTTCCGGTATACGTGCCGAGTCTCTGGTCGGAAACCATGTCATCGATGAACATGTCGCCGTCCGGAGCCATCGGGAGTCTCTGGGTGTAAGTCCCCGGCGTGATCTGATACATCAGCGCGTAATGACGATTGAGCGTTTCGCTCTGCGCTTCCAGCGTGTACGGGATCGGGCTGCCCTTCCTTGGGTTGACCACGCCCGCCCAGTCGGCGGCGCGGGACATCATGCCCGGGAGGCATTCCGGCCGGAAATCGGGGGTGCCCCAGAACACGATCACCTCACCCTTGCCGACCTGATGCCGCGACAACGCAACGCCGCCGGACGCAAAGCGCGCCAGCACCTCTCCGTTGACATTGGTGTTATCCCGGTAATATCCGAAGTAGTCGGTTTCCGGGAGCCACCGGTAAGGCGAACTGTAGAATGCCTTCTGGGTGACGGGATCGGCCAGGTCCCGGCGCATGTCCGCCAGCGTGAAGAACTTCACCTCAGCCGGTTTCGTGAACAGCGGGTTCTCGGCGATGACCGTGGCGCGCACATTCGCGTCAGTGAGGACGAACTCACCGACGGGCGGCGTGATGCCCAGCAAACGCAGGAAAGGGAATTCCTCCGTCCCCATTTCCGGCGCATACCGGCCGGTATTGGCGGTGACGATCATCTTGGCGCCGTTCCTGACAAGTTTGCCCAGGGTTTCGATGTTGCGGCGGCTCATCACCTCGTCAAAGACGTTGGGCAGCAGGAGTTTCCCGTTCGCCTGGTTGTCGTCCCGCAGTTCCTCGTAGTCCACCGCATCGGTCTTCAGCAGCTCAAACCAGCGTTTCAAGTCCTCGAGCCGGGGCGGGAACGTGGTGCGATGCTTGGTGTAGAGCGTGTTCGGATCCTGCAGCACCAGCACCTGCTTGACCGGCTGAGGCATCTTCACGGTCTGCAGTTCACGCAGGATCGGTTTGAACTTCTCCAGGCGGTCCAGGGCGAGCATGCCGCCCGCGTGCGCCGCGAGCGACAGGCCGCCGCTGGTGTTGGATGTGTAGTAGACATGCAAATTGGCGCCGCCGCCGCCGGCCTGCGCCATCATGATGTAGGTGGACCAGTCGAGCACCCACCCGGCACCCTTGTTCGCGCCGCCGCCGTCCGCCCGCGGATCGCCATAGGACGCCCAGAAGGACGGGTTATGCGGCTCCGTGATCCAGCCCAACCCGCCTTCCCACGCTTTCATCAACGCGCCTTCCCGCTGCAGGAAATGATTGCCGCCGTTGTGCAGGTAGTCGGCGACGCCGACGAGTCCCTTGGGATTGCCGGTATACGCGACGATCAAGTGAGTCGGGTCGAACTCACGAACGGCCGCGCTGAGATCGGCGAACCAGCGACCGCCCAACTCGTCCTTGAAACGGGCGAAATCCAGCCACTGCGGCCGCAGGTCCGGGGCCTTGCCCTTGCGGAAATCGGGGAGTGGCGCCGCCACCTCGTCCCAGGTGCGGTACGACGTTCCCCAGCGCTGGTTGAGTTGTTCCAGCGAGAGGCCCAGGTCCTTCTGCAGGTAGACGCGGAAGGCGACGAGCGTGGACGGTTCATACCCCACAATTTCCCCGCGCCAGGGCCGATCCAGCCACCCGCCCCAGTCCCCGCAGGCATGCATCAGGTAATACCCCTGGAAACCGGGATGCGTCCGGTAGCGTCCGGCGATCGCCCGGAATGCCTCCTTCCATGCCTGGAAAATCCCGGGGTCCGCGAGCGCGACGCCGCCGCCATAGTAGTACTGGACGTTCGGCGTGCCGTCGTAGTTCCGCTGCCGTTCGAACTTCACATAGGTCAGGCCGCGCTCCCGCGCCGGCACGGACTCCGGCGAGATGCGGAACTTGAGAACGCAACCCCGGTCGGCGGCGGCGTCCAGCAGGCGGTCCAGCAGCGAGAAGTCGTACACGCCCGGCAGGATGATGAACTTCTCCAACGCCATGCAGTAGGTCAGGTTGCGGCTGATGCCGGAGGCCTCATCGGCGAACTTGATGAAATCAGCCAGGGCGTCTTCCTGCGATTCAAAGGCCGGATGGAAGTTCGCCTTTTTCGAGGGCGAGTAGGTGACATGAATGTAGGGCGACCGCTTGATGAAACTGCGGTCGGGAAGGACGCCGACACGATTGCCATAGGGCGCGGCCGTTTCGGAGACTCGCCCGACAATGTATTCCTGCTCCTCCCGTTTGGTGTCGCCGTCCCAGACCGTCAGGAGCAACAGGTAGGCGTCCACGCCCTCCTTCCATGCAGCTTTCACCGTCATGTCCGTGAAGGGAGACCGGGTGAGACCGACCTTTTCCCGGCCCTCCGCCAGAGTCACGTCAAAAGCATATTCCCGCAGGCGCCAGGCCAGCGTGAGTTCCTTCGCGCCTTGAGGAAAGATCCGCGCGGTGACCACCAACGGTTCATTTCGCTGATACACCCCGTCGGTATGCGCGCCGGGATTGACGCGCATCATTCCCGCCGCCGGCTGCCGGTCCGGCGCGACAGGGCTCAGCGCCTTCCGGTCCGGATTGGCCACCAGTTCGTAGCGAACCTGGGACTCGGCGGCCATCTGTCCGCCGCCGGCATCGCGGACCTGCCAGTCAATCCAGTAGGTGTCGTTGGGGCCGAGCGGGAATTCGATCTTCTGCTTCGTCGAGTTCAGCCGACCGCTGTCGTACGCGATTTTACGGGCGTATTCCGCCACCGGCAATCCCTGGAACTGATTGCGCACCGCGACACCCATCACGTACTCACCGGATTTCTGCACGAATGCATCCGCATATGCCCACGGGGTTTCATACGGAAGGGTGACTCCGTCCGCCGCGATCTCGCCAAGATTCAGTGTGCCTTCACTCTTGCCGGGCTTCTTGCGGACCCTGACCTCAAACCCCAGAAAAGCCAGGTTGCCGTCCGGCCAGGAATTCGCGTTGCCGCCCTGCGCCTCATAGGTCTGGGTGGCGGCGCCGCCCGCTTCGGTCGTGTAGAAGTAGCGCGTCATCCGCTTGCCCCAGGCAAAGGACCCGGCCTTGAAATGCGGATAATCCACCGGCTGATAGCTGAAGATCTCACCGCTCGCGTCCTGGATCAGCGCATAGAACATCGCGGCCGGTATACCTTCACGGGCGACGAGGTCATCGCAGCGCATGCCCCGCGCCTCGTAGGTGATCCGCGCGGCGTTGGTGGCGAGCGGGACCGGATCCTTGAGCAGGATCCGGAACCGGGCATCGGCAACCATGGCCCCCTGGACGGATTTGGGTTCGGGGATGACGACAGTGTAGGCGATCGTCAGGCAGCCATCCTCGGCCGAGAGCGCCACCTGGTCTCCCGGCTGCTGCTCCACGCGCCACTGTTCAGCCGGCATCAGGGAAATCACATCGCCGGCGGCCACGGCGGCCGCCCCCGAGACGCTCATCGGGACGGCCTGCAGCAAAACCGCGCAGACGGTGCCGACCCAATAACGGACAGGGATGTGCATCTTCATACCGGCCTCCAACACCTGCAGTTTCCGGCGATCGTCTTACGGTTTGCGGTACTTGTCGAGCCAGCGGGCGTCCACGCGGGCGGGCGTGATCATGCGCAGCACCTTGAGCGGCGAGCTGCCTTCGCTGTAGACCACGTCCATGCCCTTCTCACGCAGTTCCTTGCCCGTGTACGTGCCAAAGCGCTGCTGCGCGACCATGTCATCGACGAACCACGTGCCGTCCGGCACGGCCGTGAACTTCTGCCGGTAGGTTCCCGGCGTCTCGTGATACATCACCGCGTAGTGACGCCCCAGCGTCGGGTTGTCGCCCTCCAGCATGTACGGGATCGGGCTGCCCTGGCGCGGATCCACCACCCCGGCCCACTTCGCGGCCCGGGTCATCAGCCCCTTGTAGTTGGCCGGGATATAGTCCGGCATGCCCCAGAAGACGATGACCTCGCCCTTGCCCACGGTGTGCTGCGACAGCGCCACGCCACCCGAGGGGAAGCGCGCCAGCACCTTGCCGTTCGTGGTCTTGTTGTCGCGGTAATACCCGAAGTAGTCCGTCTGCGGGATCCAGCGGAATGGCCAGGACCAGAAATTCTCGCGGACCTTCACGGTGTCGCTCTGCAAAGCCAACTGCTGATCGGCACCGGTGAACATCTTCAGGCGGGCACCCCTGGCGAAGAGCGGGTTGTCCTCCGCGACCTCGGCCAGCACGTTGGTCTCATTCTGGATGTACGCACCCTCCGGCAGCGCGATGCCAAGCTGGCGCAGCAGCGGGAACGTCTCGCCGGGACGCTCGGGGCATGCGCGTCCGGTGATGGCGGTGATGATCATCTTGGCGCCGTTGACGCGGACGAGCCGGTCGAGCGTACGGATGTTTTCCTCGCTCATGACTTCGTCCAGCGCATTCGGGAGCAGCAGCTTGTAGGCGTCCAGGTTCGCCGGGACCAAATCCTCGTAATCCACGGCGTCGAGTTTCAGCAATTCGAACCAGCGGCGCAGATCCTGGAGCCGCGGCCCGAAGGTGGTGCGGTGCTTGCTGTACAGGGAATAAGGATCATGAAGCACTCCGACCTGCCTGGGCCGCGAGACCAGTTTAAGCCCATACAGTTCATTGAGGATCGGCTTGAACGTCTCGAACCGGTCGTAGCCCAACCAGCCGCCGTAGTGGGCCCGCAGCGAATAGTGCGGCCCCCCCTTGGCCGCCACATAGTACACGTGCAGGTTGGCCCCGCCGCCGCCGGCTTGCGCCATCATCACGTACGTGGTCCAGTCGAGCACCCAGCCTTTTTCGGCGGGATCGCCGTAAGCCGCCCAGCCGTGCGGATGGTGGGGTTCGGAAATCCAGCCGGTCCCGGCCTCCCACAACTTCACGTAACTGCCTTCGCCCTGCAGGAAGTGGTTGCCGCCATTATGCAGGTAGTCGATCAATCCCGGCGGGGTGGTCTCGACCGCATCGGCGCCGCAGTAGGTGATCAGCACATGGTTGGTGTCATAGGCGCGGATGGCCTTGGAGGTGTTGCGGAACCACGACTTTTCGAGCCCGACCTTGAACAGGCAGAAGTCCAGCCAGCTCAGGCGCAGGTCCGGGGCCTTGCCGAGGGCGAAGTCCGGCAGGGGCGCGGCCACCTCGTCCCACGAGGCGTAGCGGGTGCCCCAGCGGGCGTTGAGCTGTTCGAGGGACAGCCCGCGCTCCTCGCGCAGATAACGGCGGAACGCGGGCTGGCTGGAACTCTCGTAGCCCGCGATCTGCCCTTCCCAGGGTTTCTCGAAGACCGTGCCCTCGCCGCAGGGCTGCAGGAGGTAGTACCCCTGGAAGCCGGGATGGTTCGCATAGCGATCGTGCAGGGCGCGGAAGGCCCGCATCCAGCCCTGCACGTAACCATCATCAGTCAGCGAAAACCCGCCGCCGTAGATATGCAGCGTGATCGGCATGCCGTCGAAACTGCGCTGGCGGCTGTAGGGCAGGAAGGTGAAGTCACGCTCGGCCGGCACGAAATGCACGCCCACGCGAATGGTCAGCGCGCAGCCGCGGTCGGCGGCCTCGTCCATCACCCGGTCGAGCAGGGCGAAATCGAACACGCCCGGCAGGATCTCGAAATCCTCGAGCGCCAGCATGTATGTGAGGTAACGGGTCATCTGCGAGGCGTTGTCCAGGCTGAGGCGGAAGTCCGCCACGGCTTGCTCCTCGGTGTAACCTTTCCTGAGCGCTTCGGGGACGGTGTAAGTCACCCGGAAGTATGATGATTGCTTCACGTAGTCGCGGTCCAGGATCTTGCCGGCACGGCTCGCCATGGGTTTGCTGAAATCGGTCTGCCGCCCCAGCAGGTACTCCTGCGCATCCACCACCTTGCCGTCACGGAGGACCGTCAACTTCAGCCGGTAGGCATCGCGCCCGGCGGGCGGCGTCAGCGCGAGCGTGAGATCGCGGTATGGGGCGCTCGCGAAGGACACGGCGCTGGAGCCCCGCTGCACGGTGGCGTCGAACGCATACGGACACAGCCGCCACTCGACACTGAGTTCGGCCGCGCCCTTGGCGAAGACCCGCACGGCCACGGCCATGGGGCCCGTGGACGGGTACACCCCCTTGGCGGGCCGGTCAGGGTTGACGCGAACATAGCCGATGGCCGGCGCCTGCGTGACCGGCACGGGACTCAGCGCGGTGGCATCCGGGTTGTCCTCCACGCGCGTCCGCATGAACCGGTTTTCCACGACCGCGCCCGCCGCGTCCGTGATCTGGTAGGTCATCCAGTAGTCGCCGTTCGGGCCGAGGGGAATCTCCAGCCGCTGCTTGCGGCTGGCGAGGCTGTCCGGGTCGTAGGCGACGGTTTTCGTGAACTCGCGCAGCGGCGCGCCCTGGAATTCGCCGCTGACGCTCACGGCGAACGTGTAGTCGCCCTTGCGGGACAGGAAGCCGTCGGCAAACGCAAACGGCTGTTGGTAAGGCATCCGCGTCCCGGCGGTGCGGATCGTCCCGAGGGCGATCCGGCCCGCCTGCCGGCCGAACACGTCGCGACGAATCAGGATATCCACGCCGACAAAGCTTAGTTTGCCGTCGGGCCAGGCATTCGCGTCGCCATCCCCGCCGGACGCAAAGATGTCCTGCGTGGCGCCGCCCGCTTCCGCCGTGGAGAAGGTGGTGGTCATCCATTCCGACCAGTTCGTCGTTCCGCCCTTCAGGTGCGGCGCCGGCCGGAGGAAGTAGCTGAGGGTCTCGCCGCTCGCGTCGCGAATCAGCGGCACAACCTTGAGAAGTCGGCTGTCGTTGTGGGCCTCGCGATTGCCGAGGACTTCCAGCACCATCCGCACCTCATCCGGTTTCAAGTCCACCGGGCTGTCCAGCCGGAGCCGGATGCGGGCCTGCTTGTGGGCCACATGTCCCTGCTGATGGAGGTCCTTGATATCCACGTCGTAGCGCAGTTCGAGGCAGCCGTCCTTGACCGTGAGATCCGCAACATCCCCGGGCTTCGCCTCCACATGCCAGCGCGCGGCCGGCAAGGAGGGAATGATACGACCGATCGGCGCCGCGTGCGCGCCCCACGGCGTTGTCCCCACCAGCCACACAGCCGCCCAAACCACCGTCCATTTGCTTAGGGTCATGTTCGTGTTACTCCACCCGCTTCATGCGGTAAACCGCCGCCTCGAGCATGCGGAGCTTGGTCCGCAGGCCTTCCGTGCGCAGTTGCGCACCGGTGCGCTCGCCCAGTTCCGTCCCGGACAGAAGTTCCGTCACCCGGTAGCGGCCGTCCGGCACGGTCAGCCACCGGACCGTCCCCTCCGCGGCGGCGGCCTGGTGCACAAACACGAGGCCATAGTAGGCCGAGCCGTCGGGAACGCAGAGGAAGTTCGTCCAGAACCGGTAATCCGTGCTCTCCGCATCGAGCCGGACGCCGGCCCAGCGGGCGATGTCGCGCAGGAACGGGTAGTTCACGCCGCCCTCGGCCGCGACGATGGGCGGCACGATGGTCTGAGCCCAGAGGACGGCGACACGGCCCTTGCCCACCGGCTTCCAACTGATCGCCGCCCGCCCCGGCTCTCCCTGGACTACCGCGATCGTGTCGGCGCCGGCCGGCAGGGGAACGGCCCAGGTGTCCCGGATCGTGAACGGTCGCGCCGTAGCCTGGAAAACCGTGCCGGTCAACGGCAGGATCGTCGTGTAGCGATCCGGGATGATCGGTCCCGGCGGCGGCGTGAACCCGAAGCGGCGCAGGAGCACCCAGTCCTCGTCCGGCCGATCCACGCACGTCCGGCCGGCGTCGGCCATCATGAAAACCGTCCCGCCGGCTTCCACGTACCGCGCCACGCGCGCCAACGTGGCCTCGTCGAGCATGCCCGCGGCGCGCGCAATCACGAGCAACTTGCATTTGTCCCAGGACTCGGCGGGCGCCCGGCTGCAGGGGACCTGCCCGTACCGGAGGCTTGTGTTGGCCCACCCATCGCCCCACCACCCGCAATACGTCGTGCGCGCGGCGGCTAGGTAGGACGACCGCTCCTCCAGCAGATACGTCCCGATGTCGGGGATGGCGGTGGCGTGCAATTCCGCCCAGATCGGCAACAGGCGCCGGTAACGGCCGAGCGACGCATTCGGGTCGGCCATGTCCGCGAAGTGCCTGTGGGCATCGACGTAGGCCTTGGCGTGCGCATTGGGTCCGCCGCCGGCCATCATGGCGAAGATGCTGGCGTCCGGTTGCGAGGGAAAATACGCCGTCCAGTTGCCCGGCGAGTGATCCTCGGTCCGCTCCGGCAGCCCCGAGAGCGCCGTCTGAGCGTAGCCCGGCATGTGATTCGCGTCATGGCTGCCGCCATTGGCGGCCATGCAACCCTGGTCACGGAACCACGCGAAATCGTGCATGCCGTCGCCGTAGACCACCACCAGGCGGCGCGTGTCCACGTCGCGCACGGCCCGGACCATGCCCTTGAGAAAGCCGTCGATGCCGTCGGACTTGAACAGCATCCAATCCAGCCAATGCCGCTGCGCCAGCCCGGTTGGACACGCCCGGGCGGGGTTGTCCCGCGGCGGGCCGACGTCGGCCCACGACCGGTAGGTCGTGCCCCACCGCTTGTTCAACGTTCCCAGGCGGCGCCACGTCGCCCGGCAGTGCGCCCGGAAGGCCGCGAGGGTTTCGTCACCATAGCCTTCATACCAGTCGCGATACGGCGAATCGCCGGGTCCCTCGAAACAGAAGAAATAGCCCTGCACGCCCGGATGCTCCCGGTAACGTTCGGCCAGTGCGCGGATGAATTGCTGCAAACCGTCACGGATGGGTGCGGCCTGAGCGTAGTTGGGGCGACACCCGTGGAACAGGTAGGCGTCGCTGCCGAAGAAGTCCCCGCGGTAACTGCGCTCGTAGAGCGAAGGAAGCCATTCCGGCACACTCCCGGCGCGGATCTCCGGCCAGAGCAGCACGCTGAGTCCCTTCCCGTGGGCATGGTTCACGAATCGATCCACCTGGCGCCAGTCGTAAACGCCCGGCAACGGTTCGACCTCCTGCCAGGGGATCTGCAGTTCGATATCCGTGGACAGCGCCCCGGCGCCATCCAGGAACGGGCGCCACTGTTCCTCCCAGATGCGCAGGTTATCAGTGCCGGGCTCCGCCTGCACGCGGGGAGACAGGTGGAAGAGCGGGCGCGGCCTGGCCAGGAGTTCCTGGTGGGACGGGATGGGCCCGCGGTCTGCAAACACAAAAGGCGGCGGCGCGCCTTGCCGCCCCACCAGTCGATCGAGTTCGTCGAAGATGCGCTCGCCGGAACGTACCGTGGCCCGGATGCGGTAGGCCCCGGCGGGCAACCCGGAAAGGTCCAGCTCGGCGTAGTACGGTTCGGCGCCGCTCCACACGGGCGTCACGTCGAGGGTCTTCATCACCACGCCGTCCGAGGCCGTCCGCGCCACGATCTGGAATGACGTGTTCGTGACATCGACCGGCGGCTTCCAGAAGGCAACCCGGACCGCGAAACGCTCGCGCGGGGCGAAGATCAGCGACTTCCGGTCCGGCGCAATCCGGATCGTGCTGTTGGAAATGGCAGCCGCTGCCGTCAGCGGGACGCGCCGGTGCGGTTCGGCCCCGCGATAGACGAACAGCCGGTACTCCCTCTCCTCGAGGGTGTCGGGCATGGAATCCCGGTCATCCTTCGACCAGCGATACCGGACCCGCACCCAGTAGGTCCCCTTTTCGGTGATGGGTATGTTCACGGGGTCGGCGAGTTGCAGGGCGAAGGGCATGCCGTTGGTCCGGGCAAAATCATCCACGTTCGGAAACCGGTACGTCCGGCCGCCCGCGAGGAATGGCTGACCCGCGAAATCGGACCGCGCGTCCCAACTGATTTCGAAACGCTTGCCGTACCAGCGCAGGTGGCCGGGGGTGACATACGGAAGGGGATCGAGTTCGCCGAACAGTTCCTGGTCGTCAAAATGATAGTAGCAAGCCGACGTGTCGGGCGTCAGGCGGGTGAAGGCAAAGTCCTTGAAATAGAACGCCAGTCCCCGGGAACGGTCTGAATTGCCGATCAGCCGCAGCCCTGCAAGCATGAGAGGCGGCCGCGGTTCGAGGGCGGGACGGGGCGGCAGGATCGTCGGCGAGGAGCGGCCCTCAAGGACCGGGCGCTTCAGGCCCGGCACGCTGAAGCGCAACTCCCTCGCGCGGTAATGGCCCGCCAGGTATTGCCCGTCCACCGCGGACTTGGGGTCGTGCCGGGCGGCCAGCGTGTAGTACAGGAACTCCTGGCCGGTGGCATCGCGGATGATCGCCTGCAGGCGGATGCTGCTCGGGATCGAGTTGTTGTTGCCCAGGAAGGTCAGGTTGTCGGCATCGGCCGGGATCGGCACCGGCTCCCGGAGCCGCACGTCACCGACCCTGTCCGGCTCGCCATCGAATCGGACACAAATCGCCGGGGCCGCCGCGCCGAGTTTGAGGTAGGCCGCGGCATTCGTCTCCACGGTCCAACTCTCCGCCCGCGCCAGTGCCGGCAGTGGAACCACCAATGGCTTCGCGGCTTCTTGCGCCTCAAGCGGTGCGCCGAGGCTGAGCGCGGTCAACGCGATGACACCCCAACGTGATGCCCTGACGCAATCGGATAATGTCATGATATAAGACCGCCCTATCTGCGCTAAGCACGCAAAACTTGAACCATATCAATGGGTATCATACGCGTCAATTGGATCCTTTCACTGGCGTCCCGCAGGGGCGCCAAGGCTGAAGCAGTTTAGGCCCTTACGAAAGGATTCGCTTTCAGTCTTCAGTCTTCAGTCTTCCGCCTTTGACGCCTTCAGTCTTTGCCGTTGACCGGCGTCGCGAAATGATCTATATCATCCAACCGTGAAAGCTAATGGGTACAGCGACATTGTGGAGCACATCCGACAGCGGATTGAGTCCGGCGAGTTGGGAGTTGGGACCCGATTGTCCAGCATTCGTAAGTGGGCGACGGACTACCGGGTGAATTACAACACCGCGCACCGGGCTGCGGCTGAACTGCAGCGCATGGGGTACATTGTCGCGAACGGCGTACACGGCTGCAGCGTTGCGGAGGGCTGGTCCAGGACGGAGGCAACTCCCCACCAGACGTCGTGGCACAAGCCGTCGCAACGCCCGCTGCGCATCGGCATGGTCGTCAGCTACCCGGCGGACACCTACGCGACGGCCGCCCCACCCCAGCTTGTTTTCCTGGAACGTCTGCTGACCTCCCGCGTCTGTGCGGAGGGTTCCACATTCACGCATTTCTGGGCGAAAGATCCTGATCTGCTCCTACGCCTCGCCGACGCGCCGATCGATGCATTGGTCATCCCGCGGGACGCCGATGCGCGGCAACGGGAGATCATTGCCGCCACGCAGAACGCCGGCAAGGCCTGCATTCTGTATTCGGGGACCGTGGCGAACGAACTGGATTGCGATACAGTGCGCATCGATGATGCCTGGGCCTTCCGGCTCGTTACCGAGCGGCTGTGGTTGCTGGGACACCGCAGGATCGCCTTTGTCGGGCTGGATGCCGCCAAGCCCGGGTGCGAGTGGTGCGACGTTCGTGAAAACGCGTGGCGGCAGGTACTGCTCGCCAAGGGCCTCACGGAAACCGGGCGGGACGCATTTGTTCTGGACGACACATTTCATCCCAGTTCGTTTCCTGACCGGCTGGGCGGGTACACGGCGGTGGTCTGTGCCAATGACAATGTCGCGGCCACGGTCATGGTCGGCTTGCGGGACCGCGGTTTCCGGGTGCCCGAGAACCTCTCGATCTCGGGCTATGACGATGCCCGGGATGAGCGCATTCCGGATGGCGTGAACACCTTTACCCTGCCCTATGAGCGCGTGGTGGCCGCCCTTCTATCCCTGGCGAAACGACGGGTCATGGGCGACGAGGAGTCCGGCGACAAGATCGTCGTGACCCTGCGCCCGGTGCTCGTGCCCCGCCGGACCTGGCGCGAAGTGCCGGCCGTTATGGCGCAGCCATAGCCGCCACCGGCCGGGAGAGTCAGGAAATCCAAGCGGACTGCCCAACGGGCGGCCCAAGGGGTCGTATGGTGGGCGGATCATGGCGTTGCAGTGTCTGGATAAGATGCTGGCCAAACGGAAGAGTCAGGCGGCGTTGATGCGGGCCTTGGAGGATGAATTACACTCCAACCCGCTCGGGTTCTTCCGCACGATCGTCATGCCGCTGCTGCCGCGTGAGGCGAAGCTCAGCCTGGATCATGACGGGGTGTTGGAATGGAAAAGCATGCTCACGGTGAGTGCCGAACAAGGGAGTGAGGGGCCTGCCTCCGAGCAGTTGGTTTCAGGAAACACGCGCGGGGCGAGTACGAAGGGCCTGTAGATCCAGGAGGCGCGGTCAGGACGTGTATCAGACGTTTTGGACAGGGCATGAGTCATCTTTGAAAAAAGACGGCATCCAGTTCTGGAATCCGGGCGACGTTTTCGGTGATGACACCCGCCCCCCGGAGCCCGGGGAGAAAGAGGTCCGCAACCCGGCCATTGCGGCGACGAACACCCATCGTCCCACCGCGATTCCATGTTCATCGTCATAGCCCCCGCCTCGGGCACCGTCACGACCAGCACGAGCGCCATGGCGGACATCCACTTCAGCGTTTTCATGTCATTCCTCCTTTTTCTGTAATTCGACGTTCAACGTGCTGAAGGTCAGCGCCACGTGCTGCGCTGGCGGCGGGGTGGTGGCCACCAGGTAAAGGCGGTCTCCGGGCTGCACGGCGATGCCCTCGACAACACCTTGGCCGCTCTCCTTCGGCCCGAATTCCCAGCGCGCGAGTTCGCGCTGGGGGCGGCTGTGCTCAAGCGTGACGATCCTTCGCGTGTCGCCGTTGTAGAAGCCGTGGTCAACGACTTCGGAAGCGTCCGTCTTCCACTCGAACTTCACGGTTCCGGCTACCGGGCTTTCCCAGGCCAAGACCCGGAGGCAATTCACCCCGGTTTGCAGGGTGAACCGATAGGTTTGCCGTTTCATGTCGCCTTTCCCCTCGGTCCGCCATTCATGGATGAACTCGCCGGTGCGTGCATCCGGCGAGAGAAAGACAGCGTGCAAGGCCCTATCCCACCCAACACCGAAGCGGCAGCGCTGCACGGCGTCCCCGGGTTCCCAGTTGTAGCGTTCACAGGGCCAGTAATTGCCGTCATAGGCGATGGGCAGATCCATGGAATATTTTTGGAGATAGTGCCAGACCGGCATGTCGAACTCGTCCAGGTCGGGGTTGACGGCCGGCGGACCTCTGCGCTTGAGCAGGTCCCAGGCGTATCCGGGAGTATACTTCGCGGCGACTTTCGGGTTCGTCTGCTTCTGGAACTCCTGCCGGTTGGTCAGCCCGTCGCCGTCGGGATCGGCGTTGGGGTCCGCAGCCGTCGCGGAGTCCCAGTCGATGAGTGATTTTCCGAACCAGTACATCTCGAACCAGTTGGGCAGGCCGTCGCCGTCCAGGTCGCCGTATTCACCGCGCTGGACCGGGGCGGGCGATGTTTCACCAAAGTCGGCCCGCCAGTGCCGGAGGTCTTCCGTGGAGGCGCACACCATGCTGTGCTGGTCTTGGTAGGGTTTGTCGGTGACAGGCTCGGAGCTCTCGAAGCGCAGCTCCACCCGCGGGATGCCGACCAAGTTGCGGCGGACGATCTCGGCCGCGACCGGGCCCGGTTGGAGCGGCACCTGCTTCCAGAAAAGCCCCGCGGGCGCCTCCCAGCTCTCCGAGCGTCCCGGCAACCGCACCGTCGCCGGCTTGGTGAGCCAAGTGGCGACCTCCAGCACATTCGGCTGTTTCAATAAACGCTTGCGCGAGCCGAACGGATAAGTCGGCAAGTCGTGGGCGTATTTCTGGTAGACAAAATAGATGCGGTCGTGATCCGTCTCGGGCGGCGTGCCCGTCTTCCACCACGTTGTGTAATACGAGGTGAGATCCAGCATCCCGTAGCGCGTGTCGGTAGTGGGGGCGAGCATGGTCAGCTCGGTGTAGTCGTTCCAGGTCCAGAACTGGAGGAGCGTGGACTTGTTTTCCCGGGCTTGTTGCCAGCAGTCCCGCAGCATGTCGGTACCGGGCCGGATCGTGAGGCTGGTCCAGTGGATGCTTTCGAACTGGTACATGATCGGCTCGCTCCACTCCGCGCCTTTCGCGCGGACGGCCTGCGCCATGTCGGACAGACTGACGCCGCCGGCGGCAACGGTCAAATTGCAGCCGACCGCGTCGAAGGACTCGGCCAGCACGCCGACGGCGTCGACCAGGGTGAACGGTTTTGCCGGGGGCGGCGTGATCGGATGCTGTGTGCCGTGGCCGAAGGCGCCCATGTCGAAATGGAAATACATCGGCGTCTTGAACTTCTCTTCGAGGAAGGTGAAGCCGCTGCGATAGGTCCTCCAGCCGTCCGGCGTCATGCGGAAGGCCGCATAGGTGCCGATCTCCTTGTCCTTCCATTCCGGCCGCTGGGACCACTCCTTGTAACCGGTTCCATGGTGGAGCCCCTGGAAGACCGAGTGGTAACCCATGAGGAGGAACTTGCCGTCGCGGCGGGCGAGTTTCGGGCTGTTCCCGTGCTTCTGCAGGATGTACTCGACGACGGCGGGGTTATCGCCGGCGTTGTCCAGGCACCAGGTTATTTCGAACGGATAGTCCTTCTCCTCGGCCACCTTGAACATGGCGTCCATGTAGGCAAAGGCTGTTTCCTTGGAGGCCGGAAGCACGTCGAAGGAGAAGCCGTCGATGCCGGCGCGCAAGGCCCGGCGGATCTCCAGGTCGGCGGACTGCTCCAGACCCAAGTCGCTGATGCCGTCCGGCAGCAGCGGATAACCCCGCCACCTCCCGCCGAGCGAATAGGAATTGTTTACGTTCCAGGGATCCGTGGAGTCGTGGCGGACCTTCGGCGCCTCGCCGAGCATATAGCCCGGCCGGATGCCGTCCCGCCCGAGCGGATAGCAGACCATGTAGTGGGCGTAGATCTTCTTCGGACGCTCGTCGAGCTTCGCCCGCCGCGCGGCCCACCGATTCGAATCCGCATCGCCGTCCGCCCGCGACGGCAGGGCGATCAGGGACAGGATCGTCAATAGACAGGGAATCATCAACGTTTTCATGTGTTCTTCGTCAGCCATTTCAGGAGTTCTTCTCCCTCGCGCGGAGTGTCCGGAGCGAGGTAATACACGACGCGGTCGTGACGCAGTTCCTTGTGCATCCGTCTGATTTCGTCCGGGGTTCCTCCAACATGCGCCACTTTCCCCGCCTCCTGGATCCTCCTCAGCATCGGGAGATGATCGCTCAGGCGTCCATGCCCGTCTCCCGGCACGTAGGAGACCGCATAGAATCCCCGGCATGCCATAACGGCATCCCAGTGGACGAGAGCTCCGGGTCCATCCCAATGATAGACGGCATGGCGGACAATCGCCGCTTCCTCCTCCAAGGCCGGCAGCGCCCAGCGCCGGTACAACTCGGGATGGATCATGCAACTGAAATCGCATTGCAGCATGGCGGCGCCTTCCATGGAGTAGAAATTCTGGCAGAACCCGAGTTCGTCCATACGTCCCGCCGTTCTGACGGCAGACCACAGATCGCGGAAGACCGCGCGGGCCTGTTCCATCGCCCGATCAATCAGTTCCGGCGTGTCGAGGAGATCCATGCAGAGCCGCTCGGCTCCCCGGACGGCGGCCAGCAGGTCCAGGTTGGAATGCAGGTCGGGCGGGGTCAGCAGGAGTTTGCCTTTGAACCGCTCCGCTCCTCTGCGGTAGATCTCCAGCGTCCTGTTCAGCGACGGGCTGCGATCGTCAATCCGAAGGCGGGTGTTCTCCCAGTCCTCCACGAACGGCCTGGCCCAATTCGTGTCCGGCGAGTCTTCGGAGAAAACCAGATCGCCGCAGCCGCAATAGGCGGCCATTTCGTCCGGCCCGAGACTCGGCATCCATTGCGGAATCGAGTCTCCGCCCCACCAGACCGATTCCGCGCACCGTTCCACAGCGTCAAGCAAGGCGTCAATATCGGCGGTCCGTTTCTGAAGGTAGTTTGGACCGGGCGCCGCTTTCACGCCCGGTTTCCGGCAGGTCATCCAGACGGGCGGGCGGTCAATCAGCTCCATCGCATAGCTTGCCTCCCAGCGTCGGGCCGCTTCGCCCAAGTCCGGTTTCATCGAAAGCGGCGTGGGAACTCTCGTCACAATGGTCTCTCCTTTCGGCGTCTCTTGCCGGCGTGCCGCGGACACTTTTCCTTTGGCCTGCTCATTTGTAATCCGAAAAATCGCCCTGATACGCTTCGATCTGGCGGTCGGGCAGAATGCCTTTCGGGTGGCTTTGCGTGGTGCAGGCCTGGACCCAGGCCAGGGAGATCAGGTTGCCCGGCAGGGCCTGGGCGATGTCGGCCTGGTCCTCGTCCAGGAGGCGGAGTTTGCGGATCTCGGTTTTGCAGAGCTTGCAGGCCGCAACAAGATCGCCGAAGGTCGCGCCGGGAACGTTCCGGGCATAAAGGCGGTAGCGGAAGTACGCCTCGGTGTGATAGCGCCAGACCCGGACACAACTCTCCTGGTACTCCATGGTGCGCTTGAGAACGGCGTAATCTTCGGCCGGCAGCCGGTCGCGGCAGGCGGCGAGGATCGCCTGCATCCGTTCGGCATACTCGACCGCCTCGGCCTTCTCCCGGATGATCGCCTCCAGGTTCTCGAAGGTCGGCTCCAGGATCGCGCCGCGCTGGCGGCATTCGTCGTTGCCGTACACGTTGAGAATGCCCATCTTGTACTCGTAGTGCTCGACCGAGGCCAGGAACGTGGCGTGGTTGTTGTTGACCAGACAACGGCCGACGTTCTGGGTCTGGTCGGAGACCTTCTCCGAGAGCAGGTAGAAGTCCAGCATCTCGTCCGGGTAACCCTTGGGCTTGCACTGCCGCCAGACCTCTTCGATGCTCAGATTGATGTCCCAACACCAGCGGAAAAAGGCGTCGTACTTGATCGACTGGATGCCGCTCAGGACGTCCAGGTCGCCAACGAGTTTGCAATAGGGTCCGGACGAAATACCACGCACCCGGCAGATGAACCGGTCGACCCCGCGCTCGTGGTAGTGGCGCATGCGCTCGCGCAGGTATTCGAGGTGGACATTGATCCAGCCGATCCAGTCACCGCGGTGCTCGCCGCCCGGATCCATCTCGATCCATTCGCGTCCCGGACTGATCCGCCCGGCCAGCTTGGTCGGGTCGTTGAAGCGGTAGAAGTCCTCGACCTGCATCTTCATGCGCCCGTCGCAGCGCGCGGGCAGATTGCCGCAGAGCGGTTCGAAGATGGCGTCGCCGTTCTGGTGATGGGTGAAGGTCGGGCAGACGAGTGTCGCGTCGCTCCGCCCAGCGTCATCCATGGCGGCGAGGGTCTGCTCCCAGACATGCAGGAACTGGCGGTGGACCGGCCATTGGTCAGGGTGGTCGAAGTGGCAGATGAAGGGATCCATGGCCTCACCGAGCCAGAGTTCAATGCCGGCCAGCCCCGGGATGTCCTCCATCATCTCGCGGATTTTGGCGCGGTAGTACTGCCAGGTCTCGGGGTGCTCGAAGCGCAGCACGGGGAAGCCACGCTCGTTGGTGTGGAACAGGTGCGGGGCGATTCGCGTCAGGCTCTCCGGCACCGTGAACTCGTTCGTACCCAGGTAAAACTCCATGCCCCAGGCCTTGGCTTCGGCCACGATCCGGCGCAGGCAATCCTTGGCCTTGGCCACCCGCTCGAGTCGCTCCGGGCGATGCAGAGGCGGGTAGTGCCGAAACTCGAGGAACCGATACCAGCCGGGAGAGATCCACTCGTCATTCCACAGCAGCGCGTTGATGCGCTTGCGAGCCAGGGCGCGGATCAGGAGGATGTTGGCCTCCACCCCTTCGTCATCGGAAAACCTGGGCAGCCAATGCCGCTCGGTGCCGCGCTTCTTCATGCTTGGCGTCGAGGTCAGGTTCAGCTCCGGGAGCCACAGTTCGCCGTCGCGGCTCTCGATCCGATCCAGCAACTCGCAGAGGCCGTAGAGGATTCCCCGCTCGCCGGAACCTGTCACGACCAGACGCCAGCGATCGCCGTCTCGCTCGGTGCGGAGGCGGAAACTCTGGTCGTCTCCGGCAGCCAGATTCGGGGATTCGATGACCAGGCAGCCTGCGGGTTCGCCCTGGCGCGACCAGTCGACCCCGTATTTCTCGGACAATTCCTGGTGCAACATCTTCAGTGCGTTGGTCGCCATGGGGCCGGGGTGGTCATAAACCGAAATGTCGAATGTCGCTTGGCTGTTTTTTGCGATGATCATGGCTGGTTCCTCAGACTGAGTATGGGGTGGCGGTGAAATGGAAACAGGCATCCGGCGTGTTCGGGAAGTCGTCCCGACTCAGGTAGAGGCGCATGTTCTGGATGTCTTCGTCCACCAGGATCGGGTTGACGCCGGCGCCCCAGCCGATACAGCCGCTGATCTCCTGTTGGCGGATGCGGCCTTCGATCTCGGATTCGACGATTGTGCGTAGGCGTTCCGAATCACCGACATCGAATGCATGGCAAGCTGCGATGAAGCGGCCCTCGCTGGCGATCAACTCCCCGGCCAACTCGATGTTGCGCGCCTCCCGTCGGGCTATCGACGCCGCTTCGGTGGCCCCGGCGTCGGAAAATGCGGTAGCCAGAACATCAAAGGCAGTGGCTGCTCGGATGAACGCCCGGCGATCTTCTTGATGGAATGCCGACAACTGCTCGGCCCCAATAGTCATTGAGCGTGTGGCCGCATATACCCATGATTTCTTAAACTCCCGCAACACTTGGGGGATCAAGGGACGATAGAGATAGCCGCGCGCGCCATCGCGCCCGATGGCGAAGCTGAAGCGTTGCCCCCACATCACCAGCGCCCAGTCATCCACCACCTCATCGAACTGTTTCCAGCATGCGAGGGATTCGTTGATCAACGCCTCTTCCCTGGCCTCTGATACCCGACACCTTGAACCCATCCCGTAGTGTGCCGCCGCGGCCTGCCGCAGCAGATCATCCGACTCTGCCGACGGATCTGCATAATAGGCCCGCATGGCTGCGAGGTTGGCGTGGGGGATGAACGGTCTGCGATGGCCCCAGAAGTCCATGATCGCATCCGCACCAGGGACGGCGTTAGCATTGCGCAAAAACTCGAGCACCTTGCGCGGGTTTGGCATGTTGTGGCAAACGGGGTCCCAGACCTCGGCCTGGCTGACCTCGCCCATGACCATGATGGCGCGGCTCTGTTCGTTTGCCCGCGCCGCTGTGTGGAGAAAGCTGTCGCCAGGCCGGGCCCAGTTCACCCAAGGTTGATTGAAGGTCATGGGGCCGGACTTGCGCTCATCGACATTGTTGTCGGTAAGAGACATGCAGATGCCGATTCCCGGATTCAATTCGTCCAGGAAACGTTGGATGATTGGAACGTGCTTAGGCTGGTCCTTGTTCCAAACCGTGAAGTAGAACTTGAAGTCGGGCTTTATCTCTGTCAGGGCGACATAAAGCTCGTTCACATGGCGAATCGTCAACCCCCATGAATCAAGACCGGATTCCTTACAGCGTGGACACGTGTGGTCACAGATCTCCGCACTGTTGTCCCCAGGGAAATAGAGAATCCCTTCAATTTCTAGATAGTCCGTTAGCAGTCGTTTCATCAGGTCGCGGTAGAATTCCTGTACGGTCGGATGACTCACGCAGAGGGGGCGGCTCCCGCGCCAACTCAGATCCTTCGGGTCGCGATGCCCGAAGAAATCTGGAGTACGCGCCAGCTTGGCGCTCATCTCCAGTTTGCTGCGACGGTCGAAGAAGCGGTTTGACTCCGCAGTCTCTGCTCCTGCCGATTCATCAGGGCCAGGCACGCCCCACAGGCACAGCCAGGGCGCGAGCCGGGCTTCCTTCAGCAACGCGCAGCGGCGCGCCATCTCGTGGCGATTCCCTTTGACGGTCAGCGGCATCAGATCCGGGATCACCGGGCTTTCGACCAACGACTCCGGCGTGAGCATGTCCGGGCCGATCCCCGAGCCACCGTTGACGAGCAAACCGGTGAATCCAGCCTCTCGAACACAGGCGACACCCTCAGCCTGAAAGTCGGCATGCACGCGCATGCCCCAGCGTTCCAACGATGTGATGCGATGTTGAATTTGCGTTTGGATTGTCATATCTGAGTTTCTTTGTTCTTTGCTATGGTCCTCTTGTGCGTACCGGAGCCAAGTTCTTCCATCTCCCCGCCGCCGGCCAGTTCAAGCCTTCCCCGGCAGCCGGGCGGGATGCTCACGGTCAGTTGTTTGCCCTCGTCACCGGTCACCCAGCTCACTTCGACCTCGCCCCAGCGGCTTTGCCACCGGGCCTCCAGCGCGGCCAGCGACAGATGCACGGCGGGACGCAGGTGGAACAACGGCTCCGGGCCGGGCTCGACGCGGATTCCCACAAGGTACTGCCTCAGCCAGGTGCCGATGCCGCTGAGGCCGGAGTGGTTGTGGGCGTTCATGCCGTCGTCGACGCGTTGTTCCCAGCACTCCCAGATGGCCGTGGCGCCACACCGTTGCATGAAGCCGTAGCCGGGATAGGCGTCGCGCTGCAGCCACTGCCAGACGATGTCGTCGCGCCCATGCTCGCTCAGCACGATGGGGAGATGCTCGGTGCTGCCGATGCCGGTGGTGACGAACGGGCCGGCGCCGCGGCCCTCCATCAGGTCGAACACCAGGCTCTCGAAAACCGCCGACCGGACTTCCGGCGCGGCCAGCCCGAACCGCAGCGCGTAGACTTGGCTGGACTGGGCGTAGCTCTGTCCGCCGTTGCCGCCGAAGTTCCCGGTGCCCTTCTGATGCCAGCGTTGGTGAGCGGCGGCGGCCAGGCGCTCAGCCGCCTCGGCGTAACGGATGCCTGATTCGCCCAGGATCGCAGCGGCCCGCGCGACCTGGCGCAACACATCGACGGCCACGGCATTGTCCCCGAGCTGGTCTTTCGATCTGCCAATGCAGAGCCACTCGACCGGAAACTGCGAGAACCCGGACGGCAGCAGGTCGTCTTTCAGGTTGGCCAGCAGGTAGTCGGCGTAGCGGCGCATGTGCGGGAAGGCCAGTTCGAGCAAGCCGCGGTCTCCGCAACAGTCGTAGATCGCCATGGGTACCAAAACGATCGCCCGCTGCCAGCCGACGCTCTTGAAGGGATGCCAGGACGGGGCGGAGTCGCTGCGGAGGCTGCCGTCTGCCTCCTGGTTGTCGATCATGTCTTCGACCCACTTGCGGGCCAGCGCCGCCATGTCGTAGAAGAGCAAGCCGGCCTTGAGGGCGGTCACGCCCTCCATCAGCCAGCCGCGGCGCTCGTCGCGCTGGCAGACGTCGGTCATCACGCTCATGGCGTTGCCCCGCACCGTCCAGCGCACGGCATCGAGCAGCCAGTTGAGCCGCGCATCACTGGTGGTCACCGTGCCGACCCGTTCGAAATCGGTGTGGACGACGACGCCTTCGATCGAGTCCTGGTCAATCGCGGCGACGGGCCCTTCGATCTCGGCATAGCGCAGGCCATGGTACAGGAAGCGTGGCTCGACGATTTCGCCGGGCGTCCCGGCCAGCAGGAAGCTGTCGGCCTGTTTCGCCATGCGGAGCGTGGCGGAGTTGAGCCGGCCGTCGGGTCGCAGCAGTTCGGCATGGCGTACCACCAGGCGCGTGCCGGCCTTGCCCGTGGCGCGGAACCGCACCCAGCCGGTGTAGTTCTGGCCCAGATCGACAGCGAACAAGGTGTCCGACAGCCGTTTGACGGACAGCGGCTTGAGCGTCTCCACTTCGCGCACCGGCGGGAGCAGTGCGGGCACCAGGCGGCCGACGCCGTCACCTGCCGGGGTGGCCGGCCGCCAGCCGGCCGAGTCGGCACCGGCGGCGCACCAGCCCGACACCAGCCAGCCGAGGTCGAGCGCGACGCCGTCGAAAACCTGGTGCGGGCTGTCGTTCTCGCCCGGAATGAGCGGTCCGTCGGCGGCCTGCCAGGTCGCGTCGGTGACGATCGTCTCCCGTTGGCCGTCGGCATACTCGAACACGATTTCCGCCAGCGCCTGGTTGACGCGTTGGGTCTGGGCTTCCTTGCCGTGCCGCCACCAGCCGTCGGCCAGCAGGAAACCGACGCCGTTGGCGCCCGCGGCGAGCGCCGGGGTCAGATCAATGACTTCGTATTCGACCCGCCGGTTGAACTCGGTGAAGGAAGGCGCCAGCGTGGCGGCGGAGACCTTCCGCCCGTTGCAGAAGAACTCGTAGTAGCCGAGGCCGGTAACATAGGCGCGGGCCCGGACCAGGCCCTGTCCGACCGTCAGCTCCCGCCGTAAGGCGCCACCACCGGCGATCCATTGCCCCGTGATCCTGTCCGGTGCCATCACGCCGGTTTCGAAGGGAGTCCAGGCGCACCAGGCGCTCACCTGGTCATCGCGGTTCCCTTCGACTCCGCTCAGGGCAGGCCACACTCGGACCCGCCAGCGATAGTCGGTGCGCGAGACCAGCGGTTCGCCACCATAGCGCACCTCGTCGCCGATGAGCCGGGGCAGTTTGCCGGAGCGCCAGACGGGCGTCGCGCCGCCGTCGGGAGCCAGGCGGTCAACCTCGATCTCGCAGGCGGTCTGGCGCTCGCCGTCGCGGTCGGCGGCCAGCGTCCAGGTCAACTCCGGCCGGGGCGCGACGATGCCGCGCGCGGCCTGAAGGCGTTCGGTTTTCAGAAATTTCGCTTCAATCATGGGGTTGTCCTCTGAATGGGGTCGGTCAGTCCTGCGCTCATCAGGACAGTTCTCATCTGGCGTTCTCCTGTCGCCATGGCGGCGTGAATCGCGGCGGTTCCCGCAGGTAGTCGAGTCCGGCCCGGAGCGTGCCGTCGGCGTTGAACCAGGCGTGGAAGCCCTGGCCGCCGATGCCATTGCCGTCGTAGCGGTCGCGGCGGGTGGAGATGGCCTTGCCCTCGCGCAAGCCCCAGCCCATCCATCCGTAACCGGCATCCTCCATCATGCAGGTGGTGAACGCCGAGCACGCCGCGCGCTTGGAGTCGTCGAGGCAACCCGGGACCGTCTCGTTGGAGAGCATGGGTTTGCCATGCCGCTCTTGGACCGCCGCGCACACCGCAAGCATTTCGGCAAGCTGTTCGGGCGTCTGACCATAGGGATGACAACAGAGCACGTCACAGAACGGCGCGTAGATGTCCATGTTCTGTCCGCACTGATGGGTCCCGATCGTGATGGGCTGCTGCGCGCGGCAACCGCGCACCGCGTCGGCCACCCGGGCCAACCAGTGCGTCTCCGGCGCAGCTACCGGATCCACAAGTGTGCACGTCTGCGGTTCGTTGCAGAGATCCCAGGCCAGGATGCGGGCATCGCCGGTGAGCGGCTGCACCAACGCGCGCACATACGCCAGTTTCGGCTCCAGGTTGCGGTGGAGATCCTCGACGTAGGTCCCGCCGTAGTCGTAGTCGCGGTCATGCCAGCGGTTGAACAGGCAAGGCATGGTTTTCATGCCCAGTTCGTCGATGGCCGCAACGGCGTCCATGAACGAGTCCTGCACGCCGTCCGGATCGGCCATCCAGGCTGTGAACTCGATCCACAGGCGGATGCAGTTGGCATGCACCTGGGTTGCCAGGGCCGCCTCCTCGCGGAAACGCCCGCCGTCGTACTCCCACCATGCCTGTTCGATCCGGGCTCCCCACGAAGGGATGATGTTGAACCCGCGCAGCCATCGATAGTCCGGATAGTCATGCAAA
>CAZTAJ010000033.1:4113-38499 GCA_964611575.1 uncultured Verrucomicrobiota bacterium | reverse complement strand
TGCTGCTTGTTTGAGAAATCTCGCCGATCGCGCTAGATCAAAACCAAACTCCAGATTCTGCGCACAGCGCAGAAGGCTCTCTCCCAGTTTGACCGTCAGGCCCAGTCCAGAATCATCGATCCATCCGTCAATTGGGTGCCGATCCCCGCCTGCGGGCTGCAAGAAACTGTCCGGACGCTCGGGATGGCGTATCCGGCTCGGGGCCTTTCGGGTGCTTTACGAGATCCATGATGACCGGCTTCTCGTTTTGGTCGTCACCATCGGAGATCGGAAAGAGGTATACCGATAGACCCCATTTAGGTAGGGCTCGACATTCGACATACAGTCGGCGACCGGCCACGGCCAGTCGCGTTCCCGAGGGGAGGGACGGCATTTGCGGCGCCGCAAGCGCCGTGACACTGTCCGCGGCGCGCAGCATGCGCGCCCTCCCATGGGTTGCGGGCGACGGTCGTCTTTCCTCAGGCACCGATCTCCGCGAGCACAATGTCGGCGGCGTGTTCGGTGGCGCCGCCTGCGCCCAGCAACTTCCGCACCTCCTCATAGCCTTTGAGCATGGCGGCGCGTTCCGGTGACTCGTCGATCAGGGGGAGCAACGCCTGTGCCATGGCGGTGGGTGTCGCCTCGTACTGGACCAATTCGGGGCAGATCCGGCGGTCGGCGATGAGATTGGCTATGCCGATGTGATCGAGTTTCACGACTCTCCGGCCAAGCCAGTAGGTTAGGGGCGACGTCTTGTACACGATCACCGCCGGGCAGCCGATCAGGGCGGCTTCGAGACTACCGGTTCCGGATTTGACCAACACGGCGCGCGCCTGACGCAACACCTGGCGCATGCCGCCGTCTACGACGGCGAGTCGGGCCGGGCGCTGCGGCAGTCGCTCCAGCAGGCGGCGGATAAGGTTGCCCTGTTCGGCGGAGGGGGCGGCGATCAGGAAGGAGGCGGTTGGCCGCTGTCGCTCGATCAGGACGGCGGCTTCGCAGAGTGCCGGCAGCAGCCGTTCGATTTCCTGGGTGCGGCTCCCGGGCAGGAGGGCGATGCGCGGTTCGCCGGACCACGGCAGCGGCGAGGGGGCTCCGGCGAGGGCCTCGTGGATCTCGTCCACCAGGGGATGGCCCGCATAGTCCACCCGTAACCGTGTGCCTGCAAACACCTCCGGTTCGAAGGGGAGGATGGCGATCAAGCGATCCAGGACGGCGGCCATGCGCGGGATGCGCCGCCGGTTCCAGGCCCAGACCTGGGGGCAGATGTAGTAGATGACCTTCAGTCCGGCCGCATGGCTGGCGGCGGCGAAACGCAGGTTGAACCCCGGGTAATCGACCAGCAGCACGGCGTCCGGACGGCGTTCGCGAGCCAGATTCAGGAGTTCCTTGAACACCCGCCGAAAGAAGCCCAGCCGTCGCACCACGTCGCAGAACCCCATCACCGCCGTGTCCTTAACGTCGAAGAGAATCTCCATGCCGGCGGCACGTAGCCGATCGCCACCGATGCCGAAGGCCTGCACGGAGGGGTCGCGCCGTCGAATGGCCTCGAGCAGGAGGGCGGCGTGCATGTCGCCGGAGACCTCTCCGGCCACGATGAGGAGCGTGCGTGGCCGGGTCATGACCCGCCCTGCCGGATGTGCAGGCAGATAGCGGCGGCCAGTTTCAGCGCCTCGGCCGCGTGCCGTCCGCTGACGACCGGCTGAGAGTGCGCCAGCACGCAGCGCACGAACGATCGCAATTCGTTGAAGAGCGCCTCACCTTTCTCGATGGGCACGGATGATCGGCTGATGGCACCGCCCTGCTTGCGGTAGATGTGGCCGGACTGCTTCTCGTAATCCAGCGAGACATAGGCATCCGACTGGAATACGCGGATCTTGCGGTTCTTTTCCATGCTGATCCGGCTGGCGGTTACGTTGGCCACGCAGCCGTTCTGGAATGTCAGGCGGACATTGGCGATATCCTCGCTCGGACTGAGGACGGGCACTCCGATGGCGTGGATTTCCTTCACGGGGGAACGGACCAGGTGGAGGATGATTTCCAGGTCATGGATCATCAGGTCGAGCACGACGCTTACTTCGGTGCCGCGCGGGTGCTGCCCGTCGCGCGTCGGCGGGTACGGGGCGAGGCGCACGGCCTCGATAAAACGTGGTTCGGTGAGGACCGTTTCGAGGAAAGCCAGCACTGGGTTGAAGCGTTCGACGTGCCCGACCTGCAGGATCAGGCCCCGTTCCTGAGCCATGGCGACCATGGCTTCGGCATCCGCGGTGGTCGAGGCGATGGGCTTCTCCACCAGCAGGTGCGATCCGCATCGCATGAGGAGTGTGGCCACCTCGTGGTGGTGGTCGGAGGGCACGACGACGCTCAGCGCTTCAGTCTCCGCCGCCAGCGCTTCCATGGTCGGGAACATGCGGGTGCGGTATTTGCGGGCGATCTCGTCGGCCCGTTTGGTGTTGAGATCGTAGACGCCGACCAGATCGGCTTCGGGCAGTTCGGAGTAGACACGGGCGTGCCACTGCCCGAGGCTGCCGACACCCACCACCCCGACGCGTAATCTGCGGTTTGTCGTTTCCATAGTCAGTTTTCGGGTTTCGGTGTTCAGTGTTCGGGGGTTCACCGTTCACCGTTCACTGTTTACTTTCCGCTTCCGAGTCCTCGGTCTCGACGGCCACGATCGCCAGGTTGTGGCGCACGGCTTCACGGGCCAGGGCCTCCTGTTCGAGCAGGATGGTGCGCCGCGCCTCGACGGCGAGCACGGCCGCCCGGGCCTTGCGCAGGGCTTTCAGGGTGCGCAGACCGATCACCGGGATATCGAACCGCATGTCATGCCCGCGTTTGGCGACCTTGACCACGACCGCCCCGGGGCCACCCAGGCGACCGCCGCGCAGGATCGCCTCGTCGGTGCCCTCGAACGCCTCGACAGCCAGGATCGTGCCCTGCTTCAGGACCACCGTCTGCCCGATCTCGATCCCGCTCGTGGTTTTGGCCACCCGCAATCCCAGGGCGATGTCGGTCCATTCACTCTCCGTGAGATTACGGCCGGCGATCATCCCGGCAACGGGCATGGCCGACTCCATGAATAGATGCGCGGGGAGGAGTTCCACCCCCTGCCGATTGAGCTCATCGCAGAAGGCTCCGAAAATACTGTGGGCGTTGCGTTCCTTCAGCCGGCCCAGCAGGTTGAGCGCGGCGCGGTCGAAACGCAGGCTGAACAGGTGGGTGGGGGTGATCTGCCCGGCCATGACGGCGTGCCGGATGCCGGTGGCCGTGAAACTGTCGTACACCGCCTGGAGTTGGCCGAGGTAGATCCAGCGGACGTCGTCGGCGCAACGTTCGATCTCCCGGCTTGTCTCATGACGAAACGCGATGGCGACAATCCGGGTGACACCCTGCCGGCGAGCGGAGCGGGCGAGAAGCAGCGGGTAGTCCCCCTTGCCGGCGATGAGCACCAGTTCGGTGACGGGCGGCGCGGCTTGGCGGGCATCGGCGGTCATGGCAGTCCGGATCAGGTGGAGAGAATGCGGCGGGCTTCGTCGAGGAAAATGCCTTGCAGGTTCATGCGCAAGGCGCCGGGGTTCGTGGCATACTGCATGCCCTCGTCCTGCGAGATCATACCGCTCTTGATCAGTTGATAGAGGGACTGGTTGAAAGTCTGCATGCCGTCCTCCACCCCGGTCTCGATGGCGGCGGGAAGCACTTCCAGCCGGTTGGTTTCCAGAAGCTTCCGGACCGTGGGAGTGTTGATCATGATCTCAACGGCCGGCACCACCCCGCCTTGTGTGGCCATGACCAGGCGCTGACACAGCACCGCGTGCAGGTTGGCCGCCAGGCTCAGGCGGATTTGCTCCCAATCGGATGACGGGCAGAACTCCAGAACGCGATGGATGGCCTGTGAGGCGGTGCTTGAGTGGAGGGTCGTCAGTACCATGTGTCCGGTTTCAGCGGCGGAGAGCGCGGTGCGCAGGCCGGTCTCATCGCGCATCTCGCCGATGACGATCACGTCCGGATCCTGGCGAAGCACGCGCCGGAGCGCCTGCTTGAAACTCAGGGTGTCGAGCCCGACCTCTCGCTGGGAGATGCGCGACTGCTTATCGGTGAACATATACTCGATCGGGTCTTCGATTGTGATGATGTGGAGTTTCTCCGTCGTGTTAATCAGGTCCAGCATGGCGGCCAGGGTGGTGGATTTTCCCGATCCGGTGGCCCCGCTGACGATGACGACGCCGCGGGGCGATCGGGCCACGGCGGACAGGCTGGGCGGCAGATGGAGATCCGCCAGCGAGGGCACCTGTGTCTTGACATAGCGGAAGGCGAATGCCGGGATCCCCTGCGTCAGGAAGGCATTCACGCGAAAGCGGCCGGCACCTTCAACGCTATAGGAAAAGTCGGCTTCGTGCTGTTCGCTCCAAGTGGTGGCCAGGTGCGGCGGCAGAATCTCCTCGATTACCCTCTGCAATTCGTCTGCCGTCAGCGGGGGATGATTCGCTTCGGTAAGGGCGTTGTGGATACGGAAGAAGGGCCTCTGGTTCACCTTCAGATGCACATCGGAGGCATCGAGTCCCTTCGCTTCGGCCAGCAGCAGGTTGATCGACAGCATGGGGTCTCCCGTGTGAGTGGTCGTTACGCTCCGATCAAAGCATAACGGGCGGGGGATGACAAGACTGTCGCGGAATCATCCCTTGAACACGAAGAACTTCCGCACCACGAAATTGATGAGCAATGAGACCACCACGTTCACGCCGAAGGCGAAGGTGGTCGACACGCCGAAGGAATGGATCAGGTAGCCGGTTGCCAGAGTCCCGATCAGGGCGCTGATGCCCGATACGCCATAGAAATAGGCGATCTCCAGGAACCAGTGGTGCCGCCCTCGATGGAATACCCAGTAGATGTTGATCACGTAGGCCACCATGTTCGAAAACAGGAAGGCGACCGTATAATCGAACATGTAGTTGCGGGCGCGCAGCGCATCGGAAACGGGCGCGGGCGAGAGTCGCAGCAGGTTGGCGATGACATCGTCGGGACTCAAGGCCGGCAGCGCCTTGAGCGCCAGCAGGTAGAACAGGGCCATGTGCACGAGG
The DNA here is from genome assembly GCA_964611575.1 of uncultured Verrucomicrobiota bacterium. Lineage (GTDB taxonomy): Bacteria > Verrucomicrobiota > Kiritimatiellia > CAIKKV01 > CAITUY01 > CAITUY01. Next base: position 33,442 of record CAZTAJ010000033.1, on the reverse strand, counting down.
GTGGCGACGGCGCCGCCGATGCCGTACTTCACGAACTGGATGACCGGGGTGTGTTCGCGGCCCTTGAATTGTCGGAGCAGGGTTTTCATCAGGTCACTTCTCAATTGTCACGCGACGTCGTATGAAGGTCGGGATGTCCATATCGACGCCGTCGATCACTGTGGGTTCGACATCCTTGAACATGCCCTTGCTGATGTCGCCGTCCAGCCCGAGCCCCTGCTGGGTGGCCCCGCCACCCTTCTTGCCTTTCCGGCCCGTCGACTTGGGCAGGGGGGCTTCGATCTGCCCGCTTCCGGCCTTGGCGGTCGGGATGGCGTTTGCGTCGGTATTCCAGTTTCGCGAGACCACCAGCGTCACCGCCACGGTCCCGGCCCAGGCCAGATCGATGGCGGCGCCCATGAGGAGGTGCGCCTCCTTGCGGGTGGCCGCATGCACGGCGGTCATGATGGTCTCGATTTCGCGGAGGGCCAGATCGGGTCCTCCCAGGATGCTGACGATGACGCATTCCGCCTCCGACACCGCCTGGCCGCCGGCGACCAGCGGGCTGCTCAGGGCGGCGCGCACGGCGTCATCGGCGCGATCCGGCCCTTTGCCTTCGCCATAGCTGAAGACGCTGGTATCGTCGCTGCCGCGGGCGACCATGCGTAACGCGGCAAAGTCGAGGTTGATGACGCCGCGGGTCACCAGCAGCTTCCAGATCGCGAATACGCCCATGCCCAACTGGTAATCGGAGAGATGGAAGGCCTCCTCTGCGGACAGGGAGCTGCCGGACGCGGCGAAGAGATCCTGGTTGGGCACGACGATCACGATGTCGGCCTCATCCTTGAGGCGCGCGAGTCCTTGTTTCGCCTGAGAGAGCCGGCGTTCACCTTCGAACTCGAACGGCAGGGTGGCGAAGGCGATGACCAGCGCGCCGGCCTCCTGGGCGGCGCGCGCCACCACGGGGGCGGCACCGGTTCCCGTGCCGCCGCCAAGCGAGGCGACGATGAATGCCAGGTGGATTCCCTCAAACAATTCGCGGAGCGATTCAACATCGTCTTCCGACGCCAGTCTGCCCACCTCCGCATCGCCGCCGGTCCCCATGCCGCTTGTGATCTTGCGCCCGATGGCCAGCCGGCGGGGTGTTCGCGCGCCGTCCAGTGCCTGCGTATCCGTGTTGATGACGGCAAGTGCTGGTCCGTTCTCCCATTGTCCGCACATGCTGTCGACCGCATTGCAGCCGCCGCCGCCCACGCCGACCACGAGGATGTGCTCGGAGGTCAGGACCGGTTCCCGCGCGTTCATGATTTTCTCCCGACTGCGTTCTTGAAGATGTCCGTGAGCCCCTGCAGCGGCGAGGCGCGGCGCTGGGATACCACTTGCCTCGCGGCATAGCGCAGCAAGCCTGCGACCGTCGCGAATTCCGGGTTTTCGGTGGCCTGAGTCAGCCCGCTGAACCCGAACGGGACGCCGGCGGCGCAGGGTCCGCGGAATATCTTTGCGGCCAATGCTCCGATGCCCTTCAGGCGGGCGCCGCCGCCGGTTAGGATCACGCCGGCGCCAATCTGGTGCTCAATGCCCCGGCGTTCAATGTCCTTCCGGATGAGGCTGAAAATCTCATTCAGGCGCAGGTGGATGACGGTGTGAAGCGCCGCCAGGCTGACGGTGCGGCCCGCGTAGCCGACTTCCGGCGGCAGGGTGACGCGTCCAAGGGGGGGGGGCGCCTCGGCCACGGCCCCGCCGGCTTCCTTCTTCAGGCGTTCCGCCTGCGTTCGTGGAATATTGAACGCCAGCGCGACGTCGTTCGTGATGTGGTCGCCGCCCAATCCCAAGGCGCCGGCGGCGGCAAAGGTGCCGGCGGCATAGGCGACGTAGGTCGTCGTGCCGCCGCCAAGGTCGATGACCAGTACTCCGCCTTCCTTCTGCTCGGGGGTGACGACCGCGAGCGCCGAACACAAACCGCTGAAGGCTACATCCACGACATCCTGCTGCATGTCGCGCAGCAGGCGGACCGAGTTGCGTACATGATTGGCCTTGGCGTGGAGGATGAGCATGTCCAGCGCCAATTGCGCGCCCTCGAACCCCTCCGGGTTACCCACGCGTTCGCCGTCCACGTAGAAGATCTGGCCGATGGAATGCAGCACCCGGCGCTCTGCAGGCAGGTTGACGGCCCGCGCCAGTTCGGTGACTTCCTCGACATCCTCGGCGGTGACGACGTGATCGTGGCTGTGGATGGGAATAGCACCGCGATTGGCGGTGGTCTCTATATGCCCGCCCGACAGCGCGAGATGCACCTGGTGGACGGTGACCTGGCTCATTTCTTCCGCCGCAGCCAGTGCCGGCCGGACGCAGGCGATCGCGTGATTGACGTCGATGATCTCGCCCTTGCGGACACCGGTGGACTGCTGTTCGCCCATCCCGATGACCACGATATGACCATCCTCACGGACTTCGCCGATCAGGGCCGCCACTTTCGAGGTGCCGATTTCCACTGCCACAATGGGCGGAACAGCCATAGTTACCCGCTTTCTACCCGTCCGGACGCTCAGTATTCCTGTGCCGGAACGTATTGATCGTGAAACGTCAGATCCAGATTAACCAGGCGCCGTCCGCGTTCTTCGGAAATGCGCAAGGCATTGGACAATTGTTCGAGCTTGTGGTCCAGGGCGGCCCGCGCCTCCGGCGCGGGTGTGCCCATGCCCGCCCAGGCCAACTTGATCCGTTCGCCGGCCGCGAGATACAGTTCGATATAGCTCGTGTTGGCCACGTCGATCGACGCAATGCGGATGCGTTCGCCGGCGCGGGAACGATTGCACGCGTCCAGCGCATCGATGCCGTTGAGCACAGCCCGATCGGCGCGGGCCCCGGGCCGCAGGCTGGCGTCTGAGCAGCCGCTGATCACGGGTAACTCGCGGCCGCCGGCCTTGACGGGAAACACCCAACCGTCGCGGTCCACGCCGCACGAACCCCAGCGCCCCAGGCGGGCCACGGTGACGCGCTCGGAGACTTCGATGATCACGGCATCCGGCAACTGGCGTTGCAGGACGATGGACTTCACCTCGGGCTTCTTCTTCAGGAATTGCGCCTGAGCGCGCGACAGGCTCATCGCGAAGAGGTTGGTGCCTTCGGACAAGCCGGTCAATTCGCGCACGACTTGTGGAGTGATCGACTGGCCGTTGATTCGGATGGTCAGGGTTTTCAGCGTGTAGTCCGGATTATTCCAGAACAGCCAGCCGGCCAGCCACCAGCCGGCGAGCGCCAGCAACGCCAGCCCGGCCAGGATGGCGGCGGGCACTGTCGCCGCGGGAGGGATCGGGAACGGTTTCCGGCGCACGCCGCCGACACGCGGGGCGGACTCGAACAGGCTCTCCTTGCCGGTCTTACCGTTGCGCGCGCCCTGTTTTCTGCCGAACCACATGCTGCATTCCTGTCGGCCGGCTCAAGCGAGCGTGGCCAGTTCCATGATTCGGGCGCACAGTGCGGCGAAGCCAATGCCGGCGGCTTGAGCCGCCTCAGGGAGCAGGCTCGTTTCCGTGAAGCCCGGGATGTTGTTGAGTTCCAGCACCACCACTTCGCCGGCCTCCGTCAACCGGAAATCGACGCGCCCCAGTCCGCGGCAGCCCAAGGATTCGAAGGTGCGCCAGGCCATTTCCTGGCAGCGGCGGGCGGTCGCCGGGTCAAGGGGGGCGGGGCACCGGTGTTGCGACTGACCTTTCTGATACTTGGCGTCGAAATCGTACCAGCCGTTCGGGGCCACGATTTCAATCACGGGCAGGGCCTGGGTGCCGACGATGCCGCACGTGAGTTCGCGGCCGGGAATGAAGTCCTCGACAATGACCTCGTCATCATACCGCAGGGCGTCCGCAAAGGCCGCCGGCCACTCCGTTTCGTGGGTCACACGGTGGATGCCGATCGTGGAGCCCTGGCACGGCGGCTTGATGACGACGGGCAGCGGCCGTGTTCGCCGGCCCAGCGGCCCGAGTGTTTCATAGGCGGCGGTGGGGATCCCGCACGTTGTGAAGAGTGCTTTGCTCAGGCGTTTGTCAAATGAAACGCGGCTGGCGGCCGGACTCGACCCGGTGTACGGAATACGGCGTTCCTCGAGAAGCGTCTGGACCTGGCCGTCCTCGCCGAACTCGCCATGCAGGGCCACAAAAACAGCCTCGATGCCAGCCGGCAGCTCGAGGCGGCGCGTCTGCACGTCGATTTCAGTCACTACATAGCCGGCCTCCGTCAGTCCCCGCGCCACGGCGGCGCCGGACTTCAGCGACACCTCGCGTTCGGAGGACGGACCGCCTTTAAGCACGGCGACTTTACGGAAGCGTTTCATTGCGAATCCCAAGTGAGTTCCGCCCGTTCCATCGGGCGTTAATACGTGTTGTACTTCATAGCGGCGAGGGTCCGAAGGCACAAGCAAAAAGGCAGGGATACCGCAACCCGGATGAGGCGGGAAGAAGGTGTTTCCTGCGGATGCGGGGCGGGGGCCTGATTCATTTCTGTGTTGGCGGCGTGCGGATCGGACACAATTGTACTCGATCCCGATGCGGCGACGCCTGACATTTCGGAAGACAAGCATCATTACATATTGGAATAGAGCATGTTGTGAATTATGCCGGTCTTGAATGTTCGGGTTGGCACGGCCCCTGCGAATAGCGAGGAGCGTCACGATGTGACCAGAACCGACAAAACAAAGGAGAACAGAACATGAAGTGGACGCTGAAAGTGGGTTGGATGCTGATGGTGTGTGGCGGGTGCGTGGCCGGTCGTTGCATGGCGGGCGATGCGCCGGCCGTGGCGGTCAACGCCGACCTGCCGATCGCGTCGGCGTATGTGTGGCGCGGCCAGGTATTGAACGATGAGGCTGTGTTCCAGCCGGCGCTGAATCTGTCCAAGGGCGGGTTCGGGCTCAACGTATGGGGAAATGAGAATCTGACGGACGCGGTTGCCGATGCAGGTAAGTTTTCGGAAATCGACCTGACCGCGTCCTACGGCGGCAAGATTGGACCGGTACAGTACGGGTTTGGGATCATCGAGTACCTCTTTCCCAATCAGACGCTGATCGTGGAATCGAACAGCGTTGGATATCCCAGCACGCGCGAGGTCTATGTGAGTGCCAGCCTGCCGGATCTGCCGGTTGTGCCCGTGCTGACCGTGTACAGGGATGTCGATGAAGGCGACTGCTTCTACGGATCGTTCAGTCTGGGCCACAGCCGCGGAATCACGGAGAAGATGACGCTTGGGCTGAGCGCGTCGATTGGGTTTGGCGACCGCGACTACAACGCCTTCTATTTCGGTGTGGATGAAGCCAAGGTGAATGACGCGAATGTAGGTGCGACGCTGACTTACCAGGCGCGGCCAAACCTGGCGATCACCCCCGGCATTCAGTATGCGTGGCTGCCGGATGGCGACATCAGCGATGCGGCAGGGGCGCTCTACAAGGATGACAGCGCCTTGGTCGGCAGCCTGAAGGCGAATTACACCTTCTAGCACGCCGAAACGCACGGGATACCAGAACGGGTGACCCCGGCGCCGCGCGGACAGCCGCGCGGGCCGGGGTTGATCCGTTTCCGGATATTTCCCAATATATCGCTTGCTTTTGGCCTCCCCAGGCAGTAATCTCCGCCGCCACTTCTGAGGGAGGAACACACTATGACCATGATACCGACGACAAACCGCAAGCTGATCGAGTGGGTGGACGAGATGACCCGGCTGTGCAAGCCGGCGCGCGTGCACTGGTGCGACGGCTCGCAGGCCGAATACGATGCGCTGTGCCAGGAAATGGTCAAACACGGCACGGCCACGCCGCTTAATCCGAAGACCCGGCCCGGCTGCTATCTGGTCCGTTCGCACGTCAGCGACGTGGCGCGCGTCGAGGACCGCACCTACATCTGTGCGGCCACCCAGGAGGAGGCGGGACCCACGAACAACTGGGCCGACCCGGCCGAAATGCGCAAGAAACTGCTCGTGCTGTTCGATGGCTGCATGCAGGGCCGCACGCTGTACGTGATTCCGTTTTCCATGGGGCCGCTGGAGTCGCCCATTCGCAAAATCGGCATCGAGATCACCGACTCGGCCTACGTGGTTACGAACATGCGCATCATGACCCGCATGGGCAAGATGGCGCTCGACTCGCTCGGCAACGGCGATTTCATCAAGTGTCACCATTCGGTCGGGGCGCCTCTCAAGCCCGGCCAGGCCGATGTGCCCTGGCCGTGCGAGCCGGACCCGAACAAGAAATACATCTGCCATTTTCCGGACGACTACTCCATCTGGTCGTTCGGCTCGGGCTACGGCGGCAACGCGCTGCTCGGCAAGAAGTGCCTGGCCCTGCGTATTGCCTCCATGGTCGCGCGCAAGGAGGGCTGGATGGCCGAGCACATGGTCATTCTGGCCCTGACCTCGCCGGCCGGGAAGAAGTACTATATCTGTGCGGCCTTCCCGAGCGCCTGCGGCAAGACCAACCTGGCCATGATGCAGCCCTCGCTTCCCGGATGGACGGTCCGGTGCCTGGGTGACGATATCGCCTGGATCCGCGTGGGGGAGGACGGCCGCCTCTACGCCATGAACCCCGAATCCGGATTTTTTGGTGTGGCCCCGGGCACGTCCATGGCGTCCAATCCCAATGCCATGCGGACGGTGGTCAAGGATACGATCTTCACCAACGTGCTGCTCACACCCGATCAGGACATCTGGTGGGAAGACATGGGCGTCCCGTCGCCGGCCAAAGGCATCGACTGGGAAGGCAAGGACTGGACCCCGGACTGCGGCCGCAAGGGCGCGCATCCGAATGCCCGGTTCACGGTGCCGGCCGCGCAGTGCCCGGTGATCGATCCGGACTGGGAGAATCCCGCGGGCGTGCCGATCTCGGCGTTTCTGTTCGGCGGCCGACGGCCGTCCACGATTCCTCTGGTCAACGAGGCGACCAGTTGGGAGCACGGCGTGTTCATGGGTTCGGCGGCGGGTTCGGAAACGACGGCGGCGGCGCTGGGCAAGGCCGGCGTGCTGCGCCGCGACCCGTTCGCGATGCTGCCGTTCTGCGGCTACCACATGGGCGACTACCTGGGGCACTGGCTTTCGATGGCCAAGCGCACCGATCGCAGCAAGCTGCCCAAGGTGTTTTTCGTCAACTGGTTCCGGAAGAATGCGGATGGCAAGTGGCTGTGGCCTGGCTATGGCGACAACAGCCGCGTGCTGAAGTGGATCTGCGAGCGTGTGGACGGCACGGGCAAGGCCGTGAAGACGCCGATCGGCAGCCTGCCGACGGAGGATGCGATCGACGTCAGCGGGCTGAAGATGGAGGCCGGCGACATGAAGGCCCTGTTGGCGGTCGATCCGGCCGGCTGGAAAGCCGAGGCGGAGGACATTGGGGCCTACTATGCCAAGTTGGGCGCGCGCCTGCCCGAGGCCTTGAAGGCCGAACTCGCCGGGCTCAAGCAGCGGCTGGGCGGGTGAGCGGATTAGGCTGAAGGCTGAAGACTGAAGACAGAAGGCTGCAGGTGTCCTCCGACCTCAACAGAGTCGGAGCCCCGGCAATTCGTGATCCTCCTGTCAACCTTCCGTCTTCAGCCTTCAGCCTTCAGCCTAAAGTCTGCCGTCAGGCTTCAGCGGTCAGTTCCGGGCTTTCCATCCCCCATGCCCTCTGGCATGATGCGGCCCATGCGTTTGACGATCATTGTTCCGGCCCACAATGAAGAAGTCCGCATCGGGCGCATGCTGGATGCCTATCTTCCGTATTTCTCCAGTCGCTACGGCCATGACGTCGAGATCATCGTGGTGATCAATGGGACCACGGATCGCACGGAGGAGATTGTCGCCGGCTACGTCGCCCGTTTTCCCATGCTCCGTGCCTGCGTCGAGCCGCACCGGGTGGGCAAGGGCGGGGCGCTGATGCTCGGGTTCAAGGCGGCCCGCGGCGACTGTGTGGGATTTGTCGATGCGGACGGCGCGACGCCCCCCGAGGCGTTCGACGACCTGGTGGAACATATCGGCGATGCCGGGGCCATGATCGCGTCGCGATGGTGCCGCGGGGCGCAGGTCAGTCCCCGTCAGCCGCTGGCACGACGAGTTGCTTCGCGTGTTTTCAACCTGCTGACCCGCGTGTTCTTCGGCTTGCCGCTCACCGACACCCAGTGCGGCGCCAAACTAATGCGGGCGGACGCGTTGCGGCAGGTGATGCCGCGTCTCGGCATTACGCGCTGGGCATTCGATGTCGATCTGCTGTTCCAGTTGAGGCGGGCGGGGTACCGGGTCAGAGAGGTGCCGACCGTCTGGCACGATGTGGCAGGGTCGAAACTGGCTGTCGGCCGGGCCTCGTTCGAGATGCTGCTGGCCTTGGTGCGGTTGAGGCTCCTCTACTCGCCTTTCAGGTGGCTGGTGTCCGTGTATGATCGGACCCTGGGCCGGTGGTTGAATCCCGCGCTAATGGGGGGGGATCCGCTGGTCATGCACAGCCTGATCATGCTCGGGGGCGCCCAGATTGGCGCCGTGTTCACGCTGGCCTTCCAGTTGGTCATGGTGCGCCTGTTGAGCGGCACGGAATACGGGGTAATGGCCGCCATGATGGGGATTGTCATGACGCTGGGGATTCCGATTGGCGCCCTGGGGACCACGGTCATGCACTACACGGCCCGCTATGTGGGCGAGGGGTGCCGGGGCAAGGTCAAGGCGTTGGTCCGCCGTCTGGCGATCGACCTGTTGGCGCCTTCTGCCGCCCTGCTGGCGGGCATGTGGCTGTGGGGCGACCGTCTGCAATCGTTCTTCAATGTGACGTCGTCAACGCCGTTGATGCTGACCGGGTTGGCGTTGGTGTTGGGTTTCTACGGGGCGGTGGCGGTGAACGTGCTGATGGGACTGCAGGCGTTTGGCTGCGTGTCGACCGTGGGCAATTTGTGGGCGGTCGTGAGGCTGGCCATGGGCGTTGCCCTGGTGATGCTGGGTTTTGGCGCGGCGGGCGCCCTGACGAGTCATGTGGTCGGCCTTGCGGTGGGAACGGCGGCGACGCTGGCGGTCTGTTGGCGGTTGCTCGGGCCGGGCGTGGAGTCGGCGGGGCGCGAGCCGGGCACGTACACGTACTTTCTGAGAAGCCTGGTCGCGTTAGCCGCCTATGGGGTCCTGTCGAACGCCGACGTGATTCTCGCGAAGCGTTACTTTGACGCGGATGCAGCCGGCGCATTCGCCAAGGCTGCCATGGTCGCCCGTGTGGTGTTCTTCCTGCCTCAACCCGTGGCGTTGGTCCTGTTCCCCAAGGTCGTTTCGACGGGTGATGCCTCGCATGCAAGCGGCAGGATGCTGCTGAAGGCCGTCGGCATGGTGGCATTGATCACTGTGGCGGCGGCTTTGTTCTGCACGCTCTTCCCGGCCTGGGTGCTGCGGATCATTGCCGGTGTGACCGATCCGGCTCTGGTACCCGTGACCGTCGGAATGGTGTGGGCGCTGGCTCCGCTGGGGGTGATCGTCGTGCTGCTGAATTACGAACTGGCGCAACGCCGTTTCCGGGTGACGCTGCCGCTGGCGTTTTGTGCAGCCGGCTATGTGCTGGCCGTGGACCGTTGGCACTTGCGCGGCATCGATATCCCATTGGCCTTGGGCTGTGCTTCCTCGTTGGCCCTGGCGCTCACTCTGGCTTGCCTGCCCTGGCGCGAGATGCGGATGCCGGAGGGAAGCGGGCTGGTCGGAGGCGGAAGGTAGTCCGCCGCGTTTTCTCTTTCCATGCTGCGCGTCCTCCCGCTATCATCACGACTATGCCAGAGGCATCCGGACAGCGTAAGCTCACCGTTATCGTCCCGTTTCTCAATGAGTTGGAGAACCTGCCGATTCTCCACCAGCGATTGAGCGCTGTAATGGCCACCCAGCCGGAGGGGTTTGAACTTCTGCTGGTGGATGATGGGAGCACCGACGGCTCAGCCGAATGGGTGACGGCCAAAGCCAAGGAAGACCCCCGGGTCCGGCTATTGAGCCTATCCCGCAATTTCGGGCATCAAATCGCCATCACGGCGGGACTGGACCATGCCGACGGCGACGCGGTGGTGATCATCGACGCCGATCTTCAAGATCCGCCCGAGCTGATTCCTGAATTGCTGGCGAAGTGGCGGGAGGGTTTTGAGGTCGTCTATGCCGTCCGGCGCAGCCGAAAAGGCGAGACATGGATGAAGAAGTTTCTCGCCGCCTCGTTCTACCGGGTCTTCCGTGTCTTGGCCAAGATCAACGTTCCCATGGATGCCGGCGATTTCCGGCTGGTTGACCGGAGGGTGGTGGAGGCGCTCCGGCAAATACGGGAATTGCACCGGTTCATGCGCGGGTTAACGTGTTGGGTCGGGTACCGGCAGGGCGCGGTGTACTACGATCGCGCAGCGCGAGCGGCGGGCGAGACCAAGTATCCCGTCTGGAAATCGGCCCGACTGGCCTTCGATGCCATCACCTCGTTCTCGGCGGCTCCGTTGCGCTGGATTACCGGGGCCGGATTGCTGGTGTCCCTGGCGGGCATTGCCGCCATCATCAATATCTTTGTCGGGCGCATCCTGCATCCGGAACAGATGGTTCCCGGTTGGGCATCGCTGACCGCGGTGGTTCTGTTCATCGGCGGCGTGCAACTCGTTTGTCTGGGCGTCATCGGTCAGTACCTGGGTCGTGTGTTCGAGGAGATCAAGCGGCGGCCCCTCTATTGCGTGCGGGACGAGACGGCGGCGCGGCGTCCCTCGGGCGGTGGCGGGTGATCCCGTTGGAAGACCGGTGGCTATGAGAATCGCGATGGTGACGCCGTACCTGCCGCCACGGTTGGGCGGGCGTGAGTTCTGGGTGATGTGGATGGCTCGCGAACTAGCGGCACGCGGGATCGAGGTGGCGGTTTTCGCGGCAAATGTGTCGGATTACCATCGCCGACGCATGCGGTTTGACCGGTACGTGGAAGAGGGCGTCCACATCTGCAAGGTGCCGGTTATCTACGATATTGACGCCTACTCAACACCCATTGTCTTCCCTCCCTTGCTCCTGTGGGAACTGTGGAAGTGGAAGCCGGATGTCGTGCACATCCACGAGCCGAACCTTTTTTTGACCACGCCGGCCGCAGTGTTCACCAAGAAGATCCTCAGGAAGAAACTGGTCACGCACTGCTACGGCGATCCATTCGACTGGTACAAGCAGGGGGTCGTGTTCAGGATGGCCGTCTGGCTGTACGGGTTCTTGTACAGTCTCAAGCTTAAACTGAGTGACCGCGTGATCGCGATCAGCCGCGAGTACTTGGATCGGTCACGGTACTTGCCCCGCTATCTTGATAAGGTGGACATTCTGCCCATGTGTGTGGCTCCGGCCTTTCGTCCCCTGCCGGCGCACGAAGTGGCCGCGTTCAAGGCTGAGCGTGGGATGGACGCAGGCAGGATTGTGTTGTACGCGGGGCGGCTGGATCATCGCAAAGGCGTGGATGTGCTGATCCGGGCCATGAGCGAGGTGGATGCGCGCTGCATCATTGTCGGGGCCGGGGAAAAGAGCACGACGGCGGTTTTGGAGAGTCTCGTTGCCGAACTGCACCTCGGTGACCGGGTCCAATTTGCCGGACGGGTCGGGCAGGACGACCTCAACCGGTATTACAATGCGTGCGATGTGCTGGTCTTGCCGACCAGCGATGTCTCGGCCGAGACGTTCGGGGCGGTACTCATCGAGGCCTGGGCGGCCGGCAAACCCGTGATCAGTGCGGACAACCCGGCGCCGGCGCGGCTGATCCGGGAATCCGGGGGTGGATTGCTGGCACGGCGTGAGGATCCTCAGGACTTAGCGAAGGCCATCCGGGCGGTGCTAGCCGATGCCGCGCTGGCGCAGCGGCTGGCGCAGGCCGGGAAGCAATACGTGGAAAGCCGGTTCTCCTATCGTGCGGTGGCGGGAGACCTTGTTCGTCTGTACGAACAGGTGGTGGCCGCAAGCCCGTGAGGGATACGAGCCGTCCATGTTGCTGCTCAGGTATTCAGAATTCAGGAGTCAGAATTCTGAATGGCACATGACTGCGCCTCCAGTAATTCACTGACCTCAACCCTCACTGCCTTCAGATCAGAAACATCGCCGCAGTCGAGGTCACGGGAGAGAATCAGAATGTTTTCGCAGGATCTCTCATTCTGACTCCCGAATTCTGACTCCTGACGACCTGAGTATTTACACGTCCAGCAGGAACGTGGCGTGCACATACAGGCCTGGGAAGGTGCGGAACGTGCGGGTTTCGCGCAAGCGGACGCCTTCCAGGCCGGCAAAGAACGCCTGCATTTGACTGACCGACCTGAAATTCGCGCCGCGATCAAGACGGTAGAACAGGCGGCTCAGCCAACCCTGCCCCGCATAGGGTACCGGGTCGCTCACCACCAGATGCTTGAGGCTGACGCGGCGCATCTCCTGCATCGTTGTCCGCCACTGGGCGTCGGTCAGGTGGTGCGAGGTGTCGATCATGAGCGCCATGTCGAACGAACGGTTCGGGAACGGCAGTTGCCAGGCGTCCGCTACCAGAAAATGGTGCCGGGGGTAACGGCGTGCGGCAAAGGCGACTCGTGGCGGTGAGTTGTCGACGCCGGTATAGGCGCCCCGGGCGATACGCGAACACTCGGCCAGTCCGCAGCCGACGTCCAGCATACTCAAGTGGCAGTAGGGTTTCAGGGCGCGGCCCAGTCCGGCGACGCGGCCGAAATCGAGCAAAGCGCGCTGGACCATCGATACCCAGGGGTTTTCAAGCAGGCCGCCCCACCGTCCTTTGCGGTCGACGGGGGTTCCGGCCTCTCCATTCGTGCGGTCAGCTATCACGTCGCGTGTATATCGGAGGCGTGTATTCCTGTCGAGTCCCAAACCGGGAGCACAGTGAAGTTTGCTGTCGCGCAGCGAAGTTTACTTGACGGTCGAGAGGGGACTCATGGTACATACACAGCTCATATGGACTTTCTGGTCATCAACCCTCGCTTTTGCTGGTTCGGCAATCAATCCATTCTTTCCACGGGTCCTCTGACACTCGTCTCCTATCTTGCCCAGGATGGGGCTTTGGTGCGTCTATTGGACGACAACTCCCAGTACCGGAAGTACTCCGAGTTCGATTTCGTGCAGTACATCAGGCAGCACGACCCCACGGTGATTGGAATCAGCACGAACACACTCAATGTGCTGGCTGCCTACAATCTTACAAACGCGCTCCGGCGGAACTTTCCGACCAAGGCGATCGTTGGCGGGGGGCTTCACAGTTACGATTCCGCCGAAGAAATGGCGGAACAGCCCTTTGACCTTGTTTTCCGGGGCGAAGCGGAGTTATCCGCCAAGTCGTTCCTGCAACTGGTCAGGGATCATGGCGCGGGTTTCACGCGCGAAACGCTCGCGGATCCCGGCGTCAGGTCGAAGCTTAAGACGATACCTGGTCTTGTCTTCCGGGACGGATCAAAACTCGAAGACACAGGCCCGGCGGTCTTTGTCGATAATCTGGATGAAGTGCCGTTCCTAGACTATCAACTGGCCAACCTTGACGACTACATCCGTTCGCCGTTCGATCACCATGCCGTCACCAATAATTTCAACTTTCAGAGAGGATGCCCGCACCGATGCATCTACTGCAAGTCCAGCATCATTCCTTCGAAGGTTCGCAGCAACAGCGCTGAGTTCATGGTTCGGGAAATCGAATCGCGTCAACGCCAGTATGGGCTGTCAAATCTTTTTATTCTGGATGCGAACTTCACCCTGGATCGGCGCCGGATGAATGATTTTTGTGCGCGGATGACGACATCCGGCCTGGCTCAAAAAGTCAACATCATGGTCCAGTCTTCCGTGACCGCCCCCATTAACGATGAGGAGTTGACAAGTCTCAGACGCGCCGGCATCACCATCATTTCTCTGGGCTTGGAACGTTTCGATGATGAGTTCAGACGAAAGATGAACAAAGCCGGATCCAGCGAACATGCCGTGGCCCTGATTCAAAGGCTGCACAGCGCACGGTTCAAGGTGGTCATTAACGTGTTGATCGGGTTTCCTTTCGAGACGGAAGACTCGCTCGACCGGGAAGCCGCCTTTCTCGACAAGTACCTGGAGTATGTTGACTTCTTCACCATCAACTACCTGATGCCGATGCCGGGCACCCAAGTGTACGACGCCTCGCCGGCCAGTCGCCATCATCGCTGGTATCTGCGGCCGGAAATCGCTGAACGGCCGATGGCCTACTACGATGCGGTCTACCTTACCAGCGGCCCCGTCCTCTTCTTGAATCCGTTCGGGTTGTCTCGTCGAATATTGACGAAACTGCGTCGTTTCAAGGACAAGTACCATCGTATTGGCGCTCGCCGGCTCAGTCGGGCGCCTGTGTACCGCATCGCGTTGGCGGGCGATTTCCTTCTGGCGCAATTCTCTTACTGGTTGGCCGCCCTCTCGCCTCAAGTGGAGAGCGTGGTGTTCAAGCCCTTTAAGTATTTGCGATCGAAGGGCTACAAGTTGTTTTTCCGCCGGTTTGTGGCCCAGGGAAAATAAGGCTATCGCGCGAAGACGCTGTGCTACATAGGGTGCGCCCGTTCGAGTGAAAACACCCACACGGCGCGGAGCGGGAGCGGTATTCGTTGCCCGAACCGGAAATCTCTGGCCGCCCATTTTTCCGAACATCGGTTCGAGAAGAAGATCTCCCAGAGCGGCCACAGGAAGAACATCCCGCCACAGGATTGGACGCGCAGTTGCGCGGCGTCGAACGCGCGGTGCAACACCGATAAACGGAAGAAATTAACGTGGGGCGTATGCGCATCTCCGGTCGTAAGATCGGCCGTGTTCAGGAGGCGTTTGATCGTCCGCACTACGCGTGCTCCGATGGCTGTGGTTTTCATCCGATAACTGGGCCGGCAGACCATCTCCATGGGGCCCCAGCCGTTGGGGACGGTGAGGATCAGGGTCGCGTCGCTGCGCATTCCCCGGGCGAGATATTGGAGCATGCCTTGCCATTCCGAGACGTGCTCCAAGACTTCCGAGAGGACCAGCACGTCGAAGGACGAGATGTCGAGCGCCTCCAGCGGCGTGACGGCCAAGGCCAGATTGGGGAACGGGTTCCGCTGGCGCGCCGTGTCGATGGTGGGTGCATGGAGATCGATCCCCGTCACTCGATACCCAAGACTGGCGAGGGGGATGGCGATGTTTCCCAGGCCGCACCCTATGTCGAGGATGGACGTCTTCGGGTTCGGCGGCGCTTGGGCTGAGATTGCATCGATCACCCAAGCGAGGCGATTCCGGTGCATGGGACTCGCCCCGTAGCGGGTATGCTTCAGGTAAGGGGAAGCGTTCTCCCCCGCGTAGGTCAAAACGGTTGGCCGAGAGGAGTCTGCGTTCATGAGGGGGTCCATTCAGAAGATCGACTTTTGGACGGCTGATTAGCATAATGCCGCCCACTATGCAAAAACAGTCTGTTCCCGCCGCCGCAATCCCGGCTCCGGCCAGTTTGATCGTGAGGAGAACCGTCTGGGTGGCGTTGCTTGCGATTGTGCTCTTGGGAAGTTACTTCCGGCTGGCACGTTTGAACGAATGCTCCCTCCAGATGGATAATCAGGATTTCCTGACTCCCTGTCGGGAAGGGCTGTCTTTTGTTGGGGTGTTTTCGCACTGGCAGGAACTGCCGACGGGCAAGAATCATCTGCCCTTCCCGGTGGCCTTCACCGCGGGGGTGCTGCATGTCTTCCATCTCCCGGTGACACTCGGGAACCTCATTCTTCCCTCGGCGATCTGGGGAATACTCATGATCCCCGTCGCTTTCGCCGTTGGCCGCGAGTTGAGAGGTGGCTGGTTTGGACTGCTGCTGGCGGCGATGGTGGCTTTGAGCCCGATCTACATTCAGATTTCGCGCCTGGCCTATTACTACATTCCGGCGCTGCTGGGATCGTTTCTGTCCCTATGGGCACTCTTGCTGCTTTTCCGGCTGCGCCCCGGTACTATGCCGCAGGGGACCCGCCTACGCGTGTACGCTACGGCGCGGCAGGCACCGGCTACTACACAACAGGACGCCGGGACACTCCCCAGGTATTTCTATGTGGTCGCCGCCTTTTCGTTGTTCTTCCTGGCTTATTCCGACAGCAGTGCCTGGCCTCAGGCGGCACTCGTGGCGTCCGTGTCATTCGGTTTCTTGGGATACGAGTATCTGAGGCGCAAACGCTATGGCCGTGAGCTTTTGACCCTGCTGGCTGTGTACGTCTGTGTCGGACTGCCCGTGCTCGTGTCCTCCTGGGGTTTGTTCAATGTGTGGCGGAACACGATCGACCTCAGTCCCGAAATGGGAGCGTATTGGAAACAGGTATTCTGGGGTGTCGGGTCCCCATTGCCGTGGGTCTGGCCGGTCATCAAGTCGTATGCATGGGGAACAACCCCCTGGCGCAGCGCGTTTTCGATTCTGGCGTTGACGATGGGGGTCGCGTACGGTTGTTTCCGTATCCACCGGGATATTCGGTATGGGGTGCTGATAGGCTTGGCCGTCGCAGGGCTTTCCCTGGCTTTGGCCGCTCTGATGCAGACGATTGTCGGGTTCAGCCATGCCCGACTGGCGGCCGCCACCCCTGCTTTTATCGTGGTGCTGGCCGTGGGGATCGCCAGCCCGGCGGATTTCATCAAGACCCGTTTGTGCGGGGTGCCCTTGGGTAAGGCGGTAAGTGGCATTCTGATCGTCTGCGCGGTGGTGCTTGCGCTCTGGCCGGCCTGGCTGTGCACCCGGCAGACCGGGCGTCCGTCGCCCTACAAGGCGGTGGTTGCATGGTTGGACGCGAATTTGCCGGCCGATACGCCGGTCCTGACGGAACGCTTCTTCGACGCCTTCAATGAGTTCCGTGTCCATCCGGCCACGAACGTGATCTTCATGTCCACGGTCAGAAACCAAACGGCTTCCGAATACCTTGGCAATCGATTCCGTGAGCGGTCCGAAACGTTTCTCCAGAACAGTCCTGTATCTGCGTTGTCCCAGTCCCGTTTACTGTGGGACCACCCCCAGGTGGGGGCATGGACGTGGCCGAACGAGTTCTTCGCCCGGCGGGTGGTGATTACCAATGCGGCGGGACTGACGCTGCATCGCCTGGGCCTGAACGATCAGTCTATCCCGGGTAAGCCAGACCACGAACTCGCTTACCTGCGGACCTTTCTCTACAACCTGCCGGAGGATGTGGTCGACAAGGCCAGGCGCACGGGAAAGCCGGCTGTGGCGTTTTTCGGTCCGGGCTGGAAATACACCAAGACGCAGGACTATCGGGACTGGCGTGTGCTGGGGGAATCGGCGACGGTCGAGGCCTACAACCTGACAACGAATGCATTGTCGGTCGCACTCGTTGTACGCGGAGTCGCCGTCAATGGCGACAAGCATGTGGTGCTGTCGGTCGGAGGCAAGCAGCGGTTCGAGAACATGAAACTCGGCGACACCGCCATTGCGCCTCTAACGTTGCCACCGGGCCACACCCGGATCGAGGTAAAGGACCCGTACTGGGCGACCCGTCAGGTTCCGTTGCTGGTTGAGAGTGTGGAGTGTCGAAGAGTGGAGTGAAGTCAGGGGTCAGAGGTCAGAAGTCAGAGGTCAGAAGTCAGAGGTCAGAAGACAGAGGACGGAGGACGAGATGTGGGGTCGATGTTCTCATCGACCTTGCCTGGTGCGGGCCCAGACCGAGGCGGATGAGGTCATCCGCCCCACATGGGGGGAAGGGGGACTGTAGGGGTACAGGAGATTTGTCTTAAGGTGGGCGCGCCACCCCGTGGCGCGCGGCAGGATCGATCACGTGGAACACTCGGGATATGAAAATCCTCATCTTCAACTGGCGCGATATCCGACATCCTCAAGGGGGTGGGGCTGAGGCCTACCTGCACGAACAGGCGAAGCGGTGGGTGCGTGCAGGGCACGGGGTGCGATGGATCACCTCCTCATTCCCGGGCGCGCCGGCCCGCGAGTCGCTCGATGGGATCGATGTGATCCGTAAGGGCGGGCGTTTCGGCATCTACCTGCAAGCGGTGGTCAGTTACTTCCGTTTCGGCCGTGATGCGGATGTCATCATCGACGCCGAGAACGGGATTCCCTTCTTCACGCCGCTGTTCTCGCGTAAGCCGGGTGTACTGTTGATCTACCACGTGCACCGCAACGTCTGGTTCAAGGAACTGCCTCTTCCCGCCGCATGGGTTGGCTGGTTCCTGGAGATCGTGGTCATGCCCGTCGTCTATCGGTGGCGGCGCGTGGTGACGATTTCTGCCAGTTCAGAGCGCGAGGTTCGTGCCCTGATGCCTGCCAACCCGCTTACGGTGGTGCATAGCGGCATCGGAGAGCAGTACGTGCCAGGTCCAAAATCCAAACACCCGAGTATTGTCTTTCTCGGCCGGCTCAAACGGTACAAGAGCGTGGACGTACTACTGCGTGCGGTGGCGCGTTTGGATCCCGCCATGGAAATCAACGTGATCGGTCGTGGCGACGATGAGGCCCGTCTCAAGCAGGTGGCGGCTGAGGTCGGATTGACCCGGACTTGCTTTCACGGGTTCTTGCCCGAGCCGGAGAAGATCCGGCTTACCCAGCGCGCCTGGGTGGCGGTGAATCCGAGTTTCGTCGAAGGGTGGAGCATTACCAACATTGAGGCGAATGCCTGCGGAACGCCGGTCATCGGCTCGGATGTCGAGGGCATTCGCGACTCGATCGTGAATGGAGAGACGGGGCTGTTGTTCCCCTATGGGGACGAGGAAGCCTTGGCAGGGATCATTCGGCGGGTAATGGATGATGAGCTTCTGCGCCAACGTTTGGCGGCTAACGGCCGAGTCCATGCGGCGGAATTCTCGTGGGATCGGTCGGCGGGTCTCTTCCTGAAAACGCTTGAGGCGATTCGGTAGCATCCCACGGATGCAGGTTTGTTCCCTGCAGCCTGGCAGCCTGTCGGGCTTGACCTGCGCCAGGGGCCGACCGGCGGAGGACCGCCGGCTCCAGGCGGATTCTGAGCTTTGGAGTCGGCCGTCCCCGGCCGGTGGAGGTTGTCGGGGACCGCCGAAACGTAAGTCCGACAGGCCGCTGGATCGACCCTGCATTGGTGCATTGGTGCATAAATATGGTTGCACATGGTGGCACTATATGCCATTATAAATGCGTATGGTTAAGCGGCATCAGTGGGTCCAATGCATCGAGACAGCTTGGCAGGCCAAGCCGTTGGTTTGGCTGGCGGGGGTACGCCGTGCCGGAAAGACCTTTCTTTGTCAGTGCATTCCCGACGTCGAGTACTTCGATTGCGAACTGCCACGGGTCCGGCGACTCATGGACGATCCGGAGCAGTTTCTACGTTCCCTGGGCGCCCGGCGTGTCGCTCTGGACGAAGTCCATCGTCTGCGCAATCCGTCCGAGTTGCTCAAGATCGCGTCCGACCATTTTCCGGAACTCCGCATTCTGGCCACAGGATCGTCCACGCTTTCCGCGACCGCCAAGTTCCGCGACACGTTGACGGGCCGGAAGCGTGACGTGCGATTGACGCCCATGACATTGACCGATCTCGACGACTTCGAAACTCGAGATCTGGCGCATCGTTTTCTGCGAGGCGGACTGCCGCCGTTCTTCCTTGCCGAGAAGTTCCCTGAACGCGATTTTCAGGACTGGGTCGATTCCTACTGGGCCAAGGATGTCCAGGAGCTTTACCGGCTCGAACGACGCAGTTCCTTCACCCGCTTCTTCGAATTGCTGCTCGCTCAAAGCGGAGGCATTTTCGAAGCCAGCGGTTTCGCACAGCCTTGCGAGGTGAGTCGGACGACCATAGCCAACTATCTCGAGGTGCTCGAGGCGACGTTTGTCGCGCATGTCGTGCGTCCCTTCAGCACGCACCGTCCGACCGAGATTGTCGCTGCCCCGAAGGTGTACGGATTCGATACCGGGTTCGTCGCGTATTTCCGGGGCTGGCACACGTTGCGGCCTGACGATCTCGGACACCTGTGGGAGCATTTTGTGCTGAATGAATTGCAGGCCGTCCTCCAAGGGCGGGTCATTCGGTACTGGCGCGATAAACGCGGGCATGAAGTGGACTTCATCTTGCAGCGGCTCGGCGCCGCGCCGCTGGCGATCGAATGCAAGTGGACGGAAGAGGCCTTCGATCCCGCGGGGTTGCTGGCCTTTCGGCGCCAATACCCGGAGGGCGACAATGTCGTCGTGGCGGCCGATACGAATCGGATACGGCACAAGACCTTTGGCCCGGTCACGGTTGAGTTCGTGGGGCTGGCGGCATTAGCGGCTCGCCTCGAATGATGGCGCGCGACCTGGCACAGGCGGCGGCGTTTTCCTGGGACCGGTCGGCAGGCCTATTGCTGAGAACCCTTGAGGCGATTCGGAGTTGAATCGTGGTGCCGCAGGTGAATTAGACGGCAGACCGTGGACGGGCAGGAGAATCTATTCCATGAACACCAGATCGCGATGTGCCAGAGCAAAGAGCGCCATCCGCTCGATCATAAACGAATGGTCGCGAGCAACACTGAAGTCATTTCTAACCTCGGTAATGGCGACACTGGGATTTGAATCGACGGGTAATCTGTACAAGTTAAAGAATGGCATCACCGTAAAATTCAGTCCCGGCACCTTGGATCGCATGGTTATCCGGGAATGCCTCATCAATGACTTGTATTCGGACTGCATCAAGGAAGAACAGCTCGACACCATACTGGACTTGGGGTCACACAAGGGTTATTTCCTGCTGGGATTGCTGGCTCGAGGCATCCACATCAAGAAGGCGGTGTGCGTGGAACCCCTTTCCGGCAATATAGAAACCTTCGAGGAGAACATGGCGTTGAATGCCAGCCTCAAGGGCGCACTATGTGGAAATGTGTCATTGGAAAATGCGGCAGTATCGGTAAGGGATGGGGTCGCCACATTCTTTATTACCCGCAATTCGGTAAATCACAGCCTGCACGATCCCTCAAAGTTCGATGAAGTGGTGCGTCAGGAAGAGGTCAGGACAATATCCATCCAGTCAATATTCGATAAGCACCGGATTAAGGGGGTCGACCTCGTAAAACTGGATATTGAAGGGTCGGAATTCGATCTGTTTGAATCTCCGGATATTGCAAAACTGCTGGCAGCAAAATATGTTGTGATGGAAATTCATCCTGATGAAGGACGCCAAGCGAGTCACCTTATCGGCATAATGGAACGCAGTGGGTTTTGTGTCAGCTATCCGAACCCAGCCTACCCCGACCTGATTGTTGCATCGGCCGTGGGGTGGCGCAGTAATGACGATGGAGTCGGGGCGGGGTGGAAGGCCGAGGGGCATCTGCTTTGATGTGGGTGCGCCACGCGGTGGCGCGCCCACAGGGGAGCGCCTGCAACCTGCGACTGGAATGGCGCAAGTGACGGACCTAAGGAACGGCAGGGTGTTCTTTCGGTGTGACAGGACTGGAGCGTTCGTATAGCCGGCACCGGGCGGTTCGATAATCGGCGATCGGTCGAACGGGTAAGGCGGCTATCCGGGATGCAGCGCTGTTCTGGATGAAGAGGTGGGTCGTTTCCGGCAGGAAATGCAGCGCGCCTCCCGCCGGGACGCCGTAGTCGACGGAGTAGATTACGAGCCAGCCGAACATTTTCACGAAGCCGTTGTCTTTCGTGCGCGCGTCTTCCTTCAGCCCAAGGTTCTTCTCTGCATAGTACCAGGTTGTGTATTTGCACCCGTCGCTCATGCCCATGACGATGGGTTTGCCGGTGGAGGCATGCAATGCCTGCAGTCGATCCAGCAGCGAGCGGTTGTCGCTTGTTTCACGCCATGAATAGGTATGGGCGAGGTTGAAGTTGGCGATTGCCACGGCGATGTACGCCGCCAGTACCCCTGCCCAGAGCCTGCGCGCCCATGGCGGCACCGGTCCGCCCAGATGTGCGGTCATCAGCAGGAAGAACAGCGGCACGACCGCCAGGGCTGTCCGGTCCGTAACGTAGGGGGCCCGGAAGAACGCATGCATGATCTCCGTGAGTGCAAAGAACCCCAGAAGCAGTGTTGCTGCCAGCGCACCGGCGGTCCATTGGCGCGCACGCCAGGCTTGGACAAGTGCCATGACGCATGTAGCCGTGGCAAGTGCGGTCAGAATCCAGCCTACGGTGAAAACGATCGATTCCGGGACCCGAAAGTCATAGGCGGTGACACGCACCAGTGAACTCACGGTATCCTCGACGAACCCCCGGTCTCCACCCGCCGAGAACATAAGGCCGCGGTTCTGGTTGTAGAGCATGATCCGCGGCACATAGAAGACAGACAGGATAACGAGGTTGTCGAGCAGATACCCGTTGCGCGAGATGAGGTCCAGCAGTTTCGGGTGCCTTCCCGATGCCTGCCGCATGGCCATCCACGAGAACAGGAACAAGACGCCGCACACGACCAGGTAAAAGTTCAGGAATCCGAGGTTGCTCAACACGGCCAGCAGCGCCATCCAGATGCAGGCCGTGGCGTGAGGTTGCAGGGGTGCTGCCGATACACCGCGCCGGTCGAAGGCCGGGAGCAGGAAGGCGATGCTCATCATCGTGAACCCCAGTGCGGGGCCATAACCGCGTGAGAGGCCGAAGAAGTCGAGCATGAACGCATTGGCGAGGAATCCGGCAAAACACACCACCCCGAACCACGGTGACGTGGTGCGCCGTGTGACGATCCAGGCGCCCGTGAGATAGAGGGCCAGCCCCAACAGGGCGGGAAGTCGAATCGCCAGGACTTCGTGCCCCGGGAGCAGATTCAGGCAGATTGTTGACAAGAAGGCGGAGAGGAAGTGCACCTGTGAACTGTGCTGATTGGTCATGACCGCGACCATCCGGTAATGGTCGACCATGCTGCCCCATTCGTCATTGGTCAGCGGCACCGTTATCACGCGGATCGATACATAAAGGGCGAAGAAGAGCCCGATGAAGATCTTGGCGGCAAGTACCCACCGGGTGTTTGCCTGAGGGACGCTGGCCGTGGTCACATCGGGCACAGAGATTCCACTCGGAGGTATGGTGCGGCTGGCATTACGGCTCATGGTGGGCTCCAAACATTCGTGTCAGACTTGATGTACGGTGTCATAAATATGCCGTCGTATTTGCCTTGGTAGTGCCGGCTTTACGCCGGCCATGCGCGTAGCCGGCATAAAGCCGGCTCTACCTTTGGATTCCTCCATGTCATCTTGTCACGGTTTGGCGCGGGCAATGGCCAACAGGCTTTGCCCCTTGGGCGGGGACCAGAGCCGCGTTTCGGTCCAGTGTATGGCCGGGAAGACGCAGGTATCGAAGATGCGGATCTTCCATGCGTTGAATTCCCGTTGTTTCAGCAGCTTGAACTCGAGAAACCAGAGGAAATAGCCGATGAAGTTGAAGTACCGGAGAGTCAGCACTTCAAAGCCGCTGGCGGCGAGTTTCGCGGCCACTTCCGTTTTGGTGTAGCGCCGATGGTGCCCGAAGGCTTTATCCATGGGGGCATAGAGTTCCGGTCCAGCCGGCACGAACAGGCAAAGGTGTCCCTGCCGTGCAGCCAGTCGCTGGTGGTACGCCTGCAATTCCTGCCGGTCATCCGCAATGTGCTCCAGAACATTGATGCAGACAATGGAGTCAACATTGCGCTGCCCCAAACTGGCAATCGTGCCTTGGATACACTCGACCTGCGGAACATTTCCGCGGAGAGACTCGCAGTAGTCCGGATCGGGTTCGATTCCCGCCAAGTGCCGTATGGCGGGCAGGGTCGCCAACTCCTTTGTCATCTGGCCGATGCCGGCGCCGATTTCGACCACGTCTCCGGATAGCACTCGCGCGAACTCGCTGACAATGGCGCGCCGGTATCGTGTCGCGGCGGCAAGCGCCTCGAACTCCATGTTTGTGGGAGGCATGGCCGTTCTACTTTCTCGGGCCAAGGGGCACCCCGGGTACAACGGTAGGTGCCGTGCCGCTCGCTTCAGTCGGGGGATTGTAGTGCATGGATGCGACCAGTCCGCCTTGTCGCCTGATCTCCCACACCTTCGGATAGCGGGTGGCGATGAACAACTGGCGGCGATGCATGACGGGGTTGTAGCAGACCCCCCCGTAGAAAAGTCGCGGGATCACCAGCAAGTACGAGTTCGGAAGGATGTCGGCTTCCGAGTTGACGGCCCGGATGAGCTGCAGGTCCGGCCGTGAAACGTGATACTGAAAAGCCGGTTCAGCGTGCGTGACGAAGTAGTGGGCGCCCGGTCGGGCGTTCCGGTCGAGCCATTGCCCCGCTTCGCGCATGCAGGTGGCCATGTAGTCGCCGGCGTACGGGAAGTTCCTAGCATGCGCCCCGCGCAATCCGCCGATCAGCGCGTTATTGAACGCGTACTCGTAGGGGTGCATTTCCACCAACCCCCAGATACTGAGCGCTGCCGTGATGGTCCCCAACGCGCCCGCAAGACGGACTTGTGGGAGGCGCGTCATGCGCTGAAGCCCGCGGGCCAGCCCGGCGATGCCCAGCGCCGCCAGGACGGCGATGGCCGGATACGCGAAGTAGAAGTGCCGGTCCGCATCGTAGTGGTTGACGTTTGGCAGGCAATGTCGAGCGATGGGCAGCACAGCCCAGAGGACAAAAAGCCAGGTTACGGCGTTGCGGCGACGCGCGGTGATCGCATAGAACAGTCCACCGATGGACGCCGCCAGCACGAGGACAGGCATGGTATACAGGAGTTGGGTGGGCGCGTAGAGGTTCCATGGCATGCCGGGCCAGGAGGCGTTGGCCTTCATGCCTTCAAGCATCTTGGCCAGGAAGGCGATTTGCCCGGTACGCCAGGGATGAAGGGGGGGGTAGAGGGCCACATAGACGGCTAAGGTCACGGCGACGGCGGCGACGATGTGAAGGATCGTCGTCCATGAAGGACGCGCCCCTTTGATGCCTGCCCGGATGAGGATCGGCAAGGCCCAGAGGCCGACCAGGAAACATGCCAGCAGGCTGTCCGGCTTGGTGGCCATGCCGCACGCGAGCGTGATGGCGCCCAAGTACAGGAGTCGGATACGCCCGGTCAGAATCCATTCGGCGCCCAGGAGCACGGTCAGCGAAAACATGACCGTCATGGTGACGTCGGCACGGATGTTGAAGACCGTCTGCCCATAGAATCGCGGCATGGTGATCAGGAAAAGAACGGCCAGAACCGCGATCGTCCGGTCGGCGTGTCGGCTTAGAAAGCGATAGAGCGCCCACAGGAGCAGGCTTACGACAAACGGCAGAAACATCACGTGCGCGGAGAGATGGTCCAGCAGATGAAGTTTCTCGTAGAACACCTTGCAGGTGAGCGCTGACAGGAGGGCGTCGAAGGGGTAGTAGGCCAATGCGTCGTTTCGGATGGCCGTATCGTAGAAGAGGTGCGGGTTGACGCCGGGAATCGCCGGGCGTTCGATGTCGTTGAAATCGAGTTCGCCCGTGGCGTAATAGTGCAGGTACTTGTGCCCGAGACCGATGCAGCTTTCGCCGTGGGTGGTCATGCCATAGTGATCCACCGTCAGGAATGCCACAATGCAGTAGACCACGATAAGGCCCAGCACAAAAAGCGTCGCAGGATGGGGACGGCGGGGAAGATTCATTATTGTGTTTACGGCTCCTGTTATGGCGGCATAATAGCAAATCACAGAGGGCATTCATCAAAAAAGCGGGGATGGAGGAAACGATGAAAGTGGGCATTTTGGCCGGGGGTTTGGGAACCCGTCTTTCGGAGGAAACTCAGGCCAGGCCCAAGCCCATGGTCGAGATCGGGGGCCAGCCCATGCTGTGGCATATCATGAAAGGCTATGCCGCGCGCGGTTTCTCCGAATTCGTCGTCGCCGCCGGATACCGGAGCGAGGTCATCAAGGACTACTTCGTCAACTATTGTCATCACGCCAGTAGTCTCACGGTGCGAGTTGCCACCGGTGAATTGGCGTTCCACGATGAAATGCGTGACAATTGGACGGTACACGTTCTTGAGACTGGATTGACCACCCAGACGGGTGGCCGGACGCGGAGGATCGGACAATTCATCGGGCGAGAGCCGTTTATGTTGACCTATGGTGACGGCGTTGCCGATCTCGATCCCCGCGCTTTGTTGGCCTTCCACCGGAAGCATGGAAAGTTGGCGACCTTGACAGCCGTCAGGCCTCCGGCTCGTTTTGGCGGTCTGAAGTTGGAAGGGAATTCGGTGGTGGATTTCGTCGAGAAGCCTCAGATCGGCGAGGGCTGGATCAATGGCGGCTTCTTTGTGTTTGAGCCGCAGGTGATCGATTACATCGAGGGGGATTCAACGCTGCTCGAATTGGAGCCATTGGAACGACTGGCCGCCCAGGGAGAGCTTATGGCTTACCGGCACGAGGGATTCTGGCACTGCATGGATACCTTACGCGACGTGCGCCAGTTGAATACGTTCTGGGATGAAGGCCGTGCGCCGTGGAAGGTGTGGTAGGGGGCGGGGTGAGGCTGAAGCGGTTTAGACTGAAGGCTGAAGGGGAACACGGGGACAGGATAACAGGATGTACCGAGAAGGTGTAACTATCCCAAAATCATCCTGTGATCCTGTCGTCATTGGAGTCCGGAAGGATACGCTTCGGGCGGGCATGAGAAATGAGCCATAGTCATGACGAGCGCTGATTTCTATCGAGGGAAGAGGGTCTTGATCACCGGGCACACCGGTTTCAAAGGATCGTGGCTCACCGAATGGCTCATTGGGATGGGGGCCGAGGTTACCGGGTTGGCGTTGCCGCCGCCCACCCAACCCGCGCTGTTCGATCAGTTGGGGCTGGCGGCGCGTTGTGACCATCGAATCGGGGATATCCGTGACCCGGGGGTGGTGAATCGCTTGGTTCGGGAGGTCAGGCCGGATGTGGTGTTCCATCTTGCTGCCCAGCCACTGGTGAGGCGTTCGTATGAGCAACCGCTGGAGACCTATGAGACGAACGTCCTCGGGACGGCCCATGTGCTGGAGGCGTTGCGGGTGGCCGATTGGCCCTGTGCGGCGGTCATCGTTACAACGGACAAGGTCTACGAGAATCGCGAATGGGTGCATGGGTACCGCGAAGACGATCGATTGGGCGGGTACGATCCCTACAGTTCCAGCAAGGCGGCCGTCGAAATCGTCGTGGCGTCGTGGAGACGGTCCTTTTTTGGAGGCAAGCATCCTGTTCGCATCGCCACGGCGCGTGCGGGCAACGTGATCGGGGGGGGCGACTGGGCGCAGGATCGCATCGTCCCGGACTGTGTGCGCGCGTTGGCCCGGGGCGAGCCGATTCCGATTCGCAACCCTCAGTCCACCCGTCCCTGGCAGCACGTCCTCGAACCCCTGAGCGGCTATCTGTGGCTGGCCGCCTGTCTCTCACATCAACCATCAACCATCGATCATCCTCCTCTGCCCTCTCCCTCTGATCTCCGACCGCTGACCGCTGACCTCTGTTCTCTGGCCTCTGCCCTTGACTCCGCCTTCAACTTTGGCCCGGAGGGCGAATCCACGCGATCGGTTCGGGACCTTGCGGATGAGTTGCTGAAACACTGGCCAGGACGCTGGGAAGACAGAAGCAATGCGACGGCCGTTCATGAAGCCGGCCAGTTGCATCTGGCGATCGACAAGGCGCGAGCCCTGCTCAAATGGGCGCCATCATGGTCGTTTGCCCAAACGGTCGAGCAGACGGTGGCGTGGTATCGCCAGGTTGAAACGATGAGTGACCCTGCCGCCGTGCAGGCGTTTACCGCGGGCCAGATCAGCCGGTATACCGAGAGCGCTCGCAAGTCGGGGCGTGCGTGGGCAATAGGGTAGAGGTCAGAGGACAGAGGGCAGAGATCAGAGGTCAGCGGTCAGAGGGCGTGTCAGAGACCGGCCTCGGCGCGGCCGGCTACAGAGGAAAGGTGGAACGTGGTGCAGTGGCGGCTATCACGGCCTCGCGGGGGGGGCGCGTGTGAAAACACTGTTCCATGAACGCTAATCATTCTGTTGGGCGGCGGGGACAAACGGCGTCAGGCGTCGGACATTGCGACCGCAGTGGAGCGATGGGGACGGCACAAGAAAGCGAGGGTGTAATGTGGCACTGACACGTGACTACAAACAGACGGTTCTTGCCCCTTGTGACGGTGGCGGTCGCGTAACAGGAGGCAGGCTTGATGACTGATCGCAAAATCCTTCGACGTCAGATTCTGGACCTGGTCCGGCAGTACCATTCGGCGGCCCCGGCTGCCGTCTTCGTGCCCGGCGAAAGCCCGGTTCGGTACGCGGGACGTGTTTTCGACGATGCCGAGCTGGTCAATCTGGTGGACTCCTCGTTGGACTTCTGGCTTACCGCCGGGCGCTATGCGGAGGCTTTGGAAGCCGGGTTGGCCGAATACCTGGGCATCGAGAACGTCCTGCTGGTCAACTCAGGCTCATCAGCCAACCTTGTGGCGTTCTCGACGCTGACCTCTCCGAAACTGAAGGACCGGCGCGTGAATCCCGGGGACGAGGTGATCGCAGTGGCGGCTGGCTTTCCGACAACGGTTAATCCGATCATCCAAAATCAAGCGGTGCCGGTGTTTGTGGATGTGGAACTCGGATCGTATGTGCCGACGATCGAGGCCATTGAGTCGGCCGTCGGACCCAAGACCAAGGCCATCATGATTGCGCACACCATGGGCGTGCCGTTTCCTGTCCGCGAGGTGCGGGAACTCTGTGATCGGCACCACCTCTGGCTGATCGAGGACAACTGCGACGCATTGGGCAGTCGCTACGAGGGACGGCTTACGGCAACGTTTGGCGATCTGGCCACATTCAGTTTCTATCCCGCCCATCACATGACCATGGGCGAGGGGGGGGCGGTTGCCGTGGCGGATGAGACCCTGGCCCGCATTGCCCGGAGTCTCCGTGACTGGGGACGCGATTGCTATTGCACAGGTGGCGAGAACAATACGTGCGGCAAGCGGTTCACTCAGCAGTTCGGCACGCTTCCCTTCGGCTACGACCATAAGTATGTCTACAGTCATATCGGGTACAATTTGAAGGTGACGGACATGCAGGCCGCCATAGGTGTGGCGCAGTTGACGAAACTCGACGATTTCATCGCGGCCCGAAAGCGCAATCACGCGGCCCTGACAGCCGGCCTCAGGAAGTATGAGGGCCATCTCATTCTGCCCGCCGCACCGCCCAAAACCGATCCCTCCTGGTTTGGCTACGTGATTACCGTGCGCCCGGAAACGCCGTTTGCTCGCGCCGATATCGTCGGCGCACTGGAGGCCGCGAAGATAGAGACGCGCAACCTGTTCTGCGGCAATCTTCTGCGTCATCCGGCGTATGAAGATGTCCCCCATCGCGTGGTCGGCAATCTTTTGAATACCGATACAATTACGGAGCGAACTTTCTTCATCGGTGTGTATCCCGGATTGACAGAGGCGATGATTGAACACGTGCTGGCGACGTTCGGACGGTTCATGGACGGCAGATGACAGAGGACAGAGGTCAGAGG
>CAZTAJ010000033.1:0-4013 GCA_964611575.1 uncultured Verrucomicrobiota bacterium | reverse complement strand
TGGCGACGTTCGGACGGTTCATGGACGGCAGATGACAGAGGACAGAGGTCAGAGGGCAGAGATCAGAGGGTAGAATGCAGATCAACTCAGCCAAAGACCTGACCGTCTACAAGAAGGCGTATAGGCTGGCCATGCAGGTATTTGAAGCCAGCAAGACGTTGCCGACTGAGGAAAGGTATGCGTTGACAAGTCAGATCCGACGATCATCGCGGTCAGTCTGTCTGAATTTGCGTGAAGCGTGGGCCAAACGACGGTACGAAGCGCACTTCGTGAGCAAATTGACGGACTGCGACGGGGAGAACAGTGAAACTGAATCATCATTGGACTTCGCCAGGGACTGCAAGTACATCACGGGAGAGCAACATGCCGAATGGGTTCAGTGCTGTCGTGAAATCGGGAAGATGCTTGGCGCGATGATCGCCAACCCCGTTCCGTTTCTGATCTCTGACCGCTGACGTGACTATCTGATCTCTGACCTCTGACTTCTGACCTCTGTTCAATGAGCATGCCCCGTAAACTTCCCTGCACGGTGAATGCCATCACGGCGCACGGCGGTGGTGTTTATACGGTCGATCTTCAGCCGGAAAATCTCATTCCCGCTTTTCATCCTGGTCAGTTTCTGCACCTTACCGTGGACGACTACGATCCCTCCGGCTATTGGCCGGAGTCGCGGGTCTTGTCCATCGCCAGCTCGCCGCGAGACCGGTCCCGGCTTCGCATCTGCTACTCAGTGAAGGGCCGCTACACTGCCAAGATGGAGCAGACGCTTGCCGTTGGTGCGTCCGTGTGGGTCAAACTGCCATACGGTGAGTTTGTGATCGATGATGCGCGAGATGCCGTGTTGATTGCCGGTGGCACAGGCATCAGCGCCTTCACGGCCTTCATTGAGGCATTGGGTTCCAGAGGTCAGAGATCAGAGGTCAGAGATCAGAGGTCAGAGGTCAGAAGTCAGAGGACAGAGGACGGAGATCAGAG
Source organism: uncultured Verrucomicrobiota bacterium (assembly GCA_964611575.1). Taxonomy (GTDB): domain Bacteria; phylum Verrucomicrobiota; class Kiritimatiellia; order CAIKKV01; family CAITUY01; genus CAITUY01. The sequence continues at coordinate 3,038 of CAZTAJ010000033.1, read as the reverse complement.
GTCAGAGATCGGCGGCGTATCGCCGGCTCCGCGCGTTACACTTCTCTATGGTGCACGCACGCCGGATCTTTGGCTGTTCCGCGATATGATCGAGCGCCAAGTCGCCGCCTGTTCATGCTTCAACACCTTGTTCTTCGCCGAGTCCGGTCTTCCGTCCTCCGATTTCTGTCCTCCGTCCTCCGTCCCCCGTCCTCTGCCCTCTGATCTCTGTCCTCTGATCTCTGGCCGCTGCTTTCTCCCCGGCCGCATTTCACTGGATCCATTGTTCCCGGCCTCCATCCGCCGTCCTCTGACTTCTGATCTCGATCCTCTGATCTCTGACCGCTGGTCTCTGACCTCTGACTTCTGTCCTCTGACCTCTGTATTCTATCTCTCCGGTCCACCGGTCATGCTGGCGAGCCTCAAGACGGACCTGAAGGCACGAGGGGTTCCCATCGAACAGATTCGGACCGATGCCTGGGAGTAGGGCAGAGGACAGAGGACAGAGGACGGATGACAGAGGTCAGAGGACAGAAGTCAGAGGTCAGAGATCAGAGGATGGAGATCGATAGCATCGCATGCATTGATAACGGAAATCCCTTGTTCGAGTGAGGGCGAATAGAATGTGTACCTCATGGTCTGTCAACACCCCAATACTCCCTTACTCCACTACTCCGCGTCCCTCTGGGACGTCAGCCATCCGGTCTAATCCCGTTAATCCTGTCTCAATGAATGGGTTGGTGAACGGGGCCGGAAGAGGATCGTTCTGACAGGATGGACAGGATTTTGTAGGATTACGGGGAGTTGTTCTGAGGTGGGCGCGCCGCTCCGTGGCGCGCGACAGGATGGATGCTGAAAGGGGCTCTGCGCGCGCCACGGAGTAGCGCGCCTGCCCCCATATGTGAGACAGACAATGAAAAAGACCCATCAGACTGTGAAATCGATGCCAGTTGTATTGCCCTGGTCCAAGACAACTCTCGGCATGGTCGCAACGCGCGCCATGCTGGCGGTGAGTGTGGCGTGCGTGCTGGGCGGCATTCTGTATGTGCAGTTGTCATTCTACGGCACGCCGGCTGTCTACCATGACAACTACAACATCGGCTACCCGTTGAGGGTGCTGATCAGCACTGCCGTCCAGAACGGCATATTCCCCCTGTGGGATCACTGGATCCATGGGGGCGTTCCCCTGAGTACGGTCTACGTGTGCCCGAACTTCTCGCCGTTGATTTTGTTTCTGAGTCTGTTCGGGATCTACACCCCCACGACCTTTATCGTGGAAATCATCGTCACCTTGCTGGTCGGGTGTGCGGGCATGTATTTCTGGCTGAGGGGGTATGCTTCGAGGTGGCCGGCGCTGTTGGGCGCCTCATGTTATGTGCTCAGCGCCTCCGTCCTTGTGACAGCGCTCATCAATTTCGAGATGGTCGTTTCATTCTGCATGTTTCCATGGTTTGCCTTTGGCTTGCAGCGCGCGTTGCGCGGCAGACCCCACGGAGCCGCTATTGTGGCCCTGGCGTTGTTCTGGATGTTCACCAGCGGGTATGTGGGCGTCAATGTGGTGGCGTGCTGTTGGTTGACCAGTTACTGCGCCGCTGAGTTCCTGTTTCGCAAGCCGAGTCCGATGGGCGAATTATGTCATTTCAAGTGGAGCGCGTGGCGTGGACCTGTCTGGGCGGGTGTGGGTCTCGGACTGTTTCTGGCCCTGTTCAGTTACATCATTCTGGAGACGCAGACGTTTGTCCATTGGAACTACGACCAACTCAGGGAAGGGACGTTTGATCCCATGGAGGCGGCCGCACAACGTCTGTCCTGGTTCACCTTTGCCTATCCCAATGAAGTGAACGCTTTCATGAGGTACGAAGGGCTTGAGCACCCATCGCTCGTCTATTTGGGTGCGGCGGGCCTGGCCTGCATGTGTGCGGCAGTGGTGATGGCGCGCAAATGGCGTGTTGTCATCTTGCTTTGCATCTGGTTAGTCGCCTGCTATGCGACCATGTTGGGGAAGACCAGTTTTACAGGAGTCCTTGCGACAAAGGTCTTGCCTCTCTACGACAAAGTCAGGTTTCACGTGTATTTCGGAGGGCTTGTGCTGTTCTTCGCGGCCACTCTATTGGGGAGGGGACTCGTGGCAGCATCGCAGAGGGGGATGAGTGGACGACGACTTCTGACGCTGTGTGTCTCGCTGGGTTCGGTGGTTACCTGTGGCGTTGTCTATATGAGTTTCATGAATGTGTCGGTGACAAAGGTCGTGCTCTTCCCTCAGACGGTGTTTGTCGCCGCGATCCTGATGGCCGTGTACCTGCGCGGGCGGCGTCAGATCCGCCGGGGCGCGTTCTATGCGCTGGCCTCAGTCATTATTGTGGGTGAGATGTATTGCGTGTTGCCTTCGGTGACGAAACTCGGGTTGCAGGTGGCGCCTGGACTCCGGACGGCGTGCGAGCAATTGAAGACGACCGGATTTGTCGCCAACGTGGAAAGGCGTCAGGACAAGTATACTGGCCCGGGGTACGACCCGAATATCGGCTACTACACGAAGGTCCCCATGATGTACGGGTACAACCCGAACACGCATCCACGGATCTTTCAACTCATGAAGGACAAGAGTCTGTACGAACGGTTGACCCGGTATATGTTCTATGCTCGGGACGACATGGCTAAGAGCGAACTCGTTCCCAGTGTGGCGGGAGAGATCAAGGTGTTTACGCCCAACCGGATCGAGGCCAATTTCGAGGCCCCATCGGACCATTACCGAATCGTCTGGAGTTCCGGGTACAGCACGGGATGGCGGGCTTACGTGGATGGCCAGAAGACGCCTCTTCTGGAGACGGAGCACGGTTTGACGGAGTTCGCGTTGTCTCGCGGGCGGCATCAGGTGGTGCTGAAATATGCGCCAGCCTATCTGTGGCCGAGTCTCACCCTGGTCTGTCTGGCGTTTCTGACCTGTGTGGCGCTGCTGGTTAGGGCTTTGCCCAGGTTCCGAGCGAGATAGAGGGCAGAGGGCAGAGACCACCAGCGCGATCACCACCTGCACACAGTCCGAGCGCTTGTCCCGACTGTAC
>CAZTAJ010000032.1:0-38512 GCA_964611575.1 uncultured Verrucomicrobiota bacterium | reverse complement strand
TCCGGCAACGGGAAGAGGTTGTGCTCGCATGAATACCCGGGAGCGGTTTCTGGCCACAACTTCGTTCATTACCGGGAGGCATTGAACCGGCTCACATCGCGGGGCGCTTCATGACAAACTCGTTTCACAGCAACGATAGGGAGGGTTGTTACGGATGAAAACATCGCACGCCAGCGCAAAACCAAGCCGCGTCACCGTCACGCCTGCCGATACCGGCGAGGTGCTGGTCAACCCCGGGATGGGGTTCGTGTTCTTCCACTACAGCAATGTGCCGGACCACTACGGTTCGAAGTTGGCCGACTCCGACACGCTCGATGACTTCCCGGGATTGAGCACGATCTACCTGCGGCTGGCCTGGGGCTTCCTCGAGCCCAAGGAAGGGTCGTATGACTGGTCGTGGCTGGATACCCCGGCCCAACGCTGGATTGCCAAGGGCAAGCGTATCTGCCTGCGCTTCACCACCAGCGAGGGCTGGCTGAAATATGCGACACCCCGATGGGTGTTCGATGCCGGGGCGCGCGCGGTGTCGTACAAGCCGCAACAGAATGACCAGTACACAGGCGAGCCATCGGTCGAGCCGGATTTCGGTGACCCGGTCTACCTGGAGAAACTGGACCGATTTCTCGCCGCTGCCGCCGCCCGTTACGACGGCGACCCGAACATCGAGTTCATCGACATCGGCACGTTCGGCATGTGGGGCGAGGGGCACACCTGGCAGGGATCGAACACGCGTTACCCCTACGAGACGCTCCTCAAGCATCTGGAGTTGCACGCCCGGCATTTCAAGAAGACCCGCCTGGTGGTCAACGACAATCACCTCGACCAGGACTACAGCACGCCTGAGATGTTGCAGTATTGCCTGAGTCACCGCATGGGTGCGCGCAACGACAGTATTTGCTGCCTCAAGGGCCAGGTCTGCCGGAACATTACGCTGCACGTCATGCGGGCCATCTGGATGACGGCGCCGACGGTCGTGGAGGCCGGCCACTACGGGGTGACCAAGCGGGACATGAAGACCTGGAACTCGGACTTTGCCCTGGAGGCCGTGCGCGAACTGCATGCCAGCTATTGTTCCATCCACTGGTGGCCGCGTGAGTTTCTGGCCGCGGAACGGCCATTGATTGACGCGGTCAACGGCATCCTGGGTTACCGGCTGCAAGTCAAGGAGGCGCATTGGCCGTCGGTCATCCGGCCGGGGGACTCCTGGCAGTTCGCCGCACACTGGGCCAATGCCGGCGTGGCGCCGCTCTATGAGGATGCCTATCCGGCGCTGACCTTCAAGGACGCCGCCGGCGGGATCGCCTCGGTCAGGGTGGACGAAACGATGAACCTGCGGCGGGTGTTGCCCGACTGTCTGGGCCAATCCTCTCCCATCCGCTATCAACAGGAGTCGACCTTCCTGCAGGCGGAGTCTTTGCGCCGGGCTTCCTTCGATCCGATCCCGGTGTCCGATATCACGCGGGAGGATCTGGAGTCCTTCGCCAAGCGAACGGGAACCCTCAGGCCGGGCACGTATGATCTCTTCATCAGCGTGGGTTCGCGCATCGGTACGCCCCGCATTGCCTTGCCGTTGCGGGACGGCGATGGACAGCGTCGCTACAAGCTTGGACGGATCACGGTCAAGAGCGAGTAGAGTCCGAGAGAGGCTCATATGAATACCCAACATCCGCTGTTGCCCAGTTACGGGCAGATGCTGCAGGAGTGGACGGTGGCCAAGGTCAGGGCTGCCGCGACTGAGAGACAGCGCGCTTTGTGTGCGGTGCGCACACGTCAGGATGCGGAACGGCTCGTCGAGTCCACGCGTCGGCGCATCAGCCGGGTGCTGGGCCCGCTGCCGGACCGCACGTCGTTGAATACGCGGACGGTGGGTGTCACGCGCCACGCCGCCTATCGAATCGAGAAGGTTATCTTCGAAAGCCGCCCCGGGTTCCCGGTCACGGCGCTGGTGTTTGTCCCGGAGGCGAAAAAGAATCCCCTGCCGGCGGTCCTCTGGTCCTGCGGGCACACCCAGAACGGCAAAGTCGGGTATGCGGGCGTCGGTCGATCCCTGGCCTTGCAGGGCTACGTGGCCATGGTCTACGACCCCATCGGACAGGGTGAGCGCGGACAGTATGCGGGGGTGAAAGAGCCGTTCACCCCCCGGCATCTGGGCGAAGAGCACATGATGCTCGACAACCAGTTGCGGCTTATCGGCGGTTTCCTCGGAACGTGGATGGCGTGGGACGGCATTCGCGCGCTGGATGTCCTGATGGCGCGTGACGATGTTGACGCCGCTCGTGTCGCCATTGCGGGGAACTCCGGCGGCGGCACCTGCACCTGCTACATCAACGTGCTCGATCCGCGCCCCGCCATGGTCGCGCCGAGCTGCTTTGTCACCCGCTTCGCCAACAACATCGAGAACGAGTGCCCGCAGGATGGGGAACAGAATCCGCCGGGGTTTCTTGCCGCGGGCCTGGACATGGCCGATTACCTCATTGCGCGCGCGCCGCGGCCCACGATTCTGCTCGCGCAAGCGTTCGATTTCTTCGACCCGCGCGGCACGGAGCAGGCCTACCGCGACATCCGCAGGATCTACCGTCTGCTCGGTTGCGAGAGCAATATCGAGCTTTTCGTCGGTCCCCAGGGGCACGGCATGCACAGGGAGAACCGTGAAGCCATGGTCACGTTCTTCAACCGTAGGTTTGGCTTTCGTCGGGCCGGCAGGGAGCCGGATGCGCAGACCGAGCCCGAAGCGAATCTGACCTGCGGTCTCAAGTGGAACAACGGCAAGGGTCCCTGGACACCCGCGCACGTTCTGATCGCGGCGCAGGCCGTATCGCTGGCGGCGGGGCGGCGCCGCCTGTCGCCGACGAGGTTGAAAGAAGCCGTTTGCCGGACTCTCGGGGTGTGTCGACCGAAGATCGCGCCGCCGTACCGCCGCGTCGGCGGCCTGCGTTTGCCGGGGTCCGAGGCGACGGCCCAAGTCTTCCCGGTTGAGACCGAGCCGGGCATCCAGGCGCTGCTCTACGATTTGTCGGGCAGGCAGGGATGCCGGCTCGCTGGCAGCGGTCCCGCGCGCCTCTATGTGCCGCACATCGGCGTTGCGGAGGAGATCGGGCGATACACGGCGCTGATGCGGGCGGGCGGCAAGAGCGCCTTCGCGCTGGATCGACGGGGTTGTGGGTTGCTGGCGCCGCAGTGGTGCAATGAAGGCAACTACCAGTTCTTTCCCAGCGATCCGACGTACCTGCATGCCGCCGCCGGATTGATGCTCAACCTGCCCCTGCCGGGCCGAATGGTGTACGACACGCTGTCGGTCATCACGCTGTTGGTCTCGAGCGGGTACGAGACCGTCGAATTGACCGGTCGCGGTTGCGGTTCGTTGATCGCCGCCTTTGCCGCCCTGCTGCATCCGGATGTCAGCCGCGTGACGCTGTTCAATGCTCCGCGATCTCTGCAGGAACTCGCCGCGGGGCCCGTCATGGCCTGGCCGCTCTCGCACTTGCCGCCGAGACTGCTGCCGTGCGCCGATCTTCCCGACGTCTATCGGGCACTGCACTCCAAACGGTTGAGGGTGTTGCACACGTGGGATCGGCGGATGCGACCGGAAGACGAGTCCCGGAACTTGCGGTGAATTGCGCTTTCTGTTGCATGCGGGAGGCGCGGGTGAGTAATGTATGCGTCTTTTGTGCCTCGCAAACGGGCGGGTTGCCCGAGCCATAGGGGCGAACAGGGGTCAAGAGCGAGTGAAGCCGCGGGACCGGGCATGAGAGTTTCGCACGAGAACAGGAAAAGGTGAGCGTGTGGGGAATGGGCATTGTGTTCTGGCTTTGGACCCAGGCGGCAGCAAGTGCGAGGCGCTGCTGGTGCAGGGTGACGGCACGGTAGTGCGCTGGGCGCGCGCCGCCGAGATTGGCCGCAGCGGGCGCAGCTTGCCGGTCATTCTAAATGCTGCGCGCGAGGCGCTCGGCGAGGTGCAGCCCGCTTCATTGCTGATTGCCAGCCTGGGCGCCCACACCCCGCCCAAGGAGTTCACCCTGCTCGTCAAGGCCCCCACCGACACCGTGATGTTCGACGAAGGTACCGGCCCGCTCGCGCTCTGCGGAGCGGAAGTTGGAGTGGTGGCGCTCTCCGGGACGGGATCGCGTGTCTCGGCCCTCACGCGGGATGGCCGTCGGCTGATTCTCGACGGACTCGGGCCGATGCTGGCCGACTGGGGCAGCGGCTACCGGATCGGGTATCTGGCCCTGAGGGCCGCCGTGAAAGCGACCCAGCATCCGCGCCACGCCACGAGCATGGAACCGTGGATATTTGAGGCCTGCCTCGAAGCCTGGGGTAACAAGTCGGCGCGCCAGCCGCCCCCGTCGTCCATGAAAGGGTGGCTGAGCGGTGCCGCGACTGCCGAGCGCGCGAATGCGGCGAGGAATCACATCGGGAAGCTGATCCAGTTCAGCCTCGTGCCGCATGATCGCTCGGTGATCGCGTCGCTGGCGCGTATCGTCGATACCGAGGCGCGCGCAGGCGACCAGGTGGCCATTGACATCCTGCACCTGGCCGCGGGCGAACTGGCGGAGACGTTCGCCGATCTGGTGGATCTTCTGGGCATTTCGGCTGAGGATTATCTCGTGGTCGGCACCGGCAGTGTCGTGTTGAAATCGGATGTCTATTGGACCGCGTTCTGCCGGCATGTAACGGCGATCGCTCCGCGCTTCCGGTCGGTACGCTCGCCGCTGCCGGCGGTGGCGGGGATTGCGCTCGCGGCCCTCTACCGGCAGCCGGACATTGACCGCGATGCTGTTCGAAACCGTCTGTTCACAACGTTCCAGGAGAAACAAAACCCATGATCACACCCGATTACCTCGCCGCTGTTCGGCAAGTCCTTGTCCACCTTGAGAAGACCCAGGGTCCCGCCATCGAAAAGGCGTCGGACCTGGTTGTTCAGGCCCTGACCCATCATGGCATCGTGTATTGTTCCGAGGTCGGGCACGGAATCCAGGGCGATTTCGTCAACCGCGCGGGCGGCCTGGCCGCCGTCCAGTTGTTCACCTGCAACCTGACGATCTCCGACAAGGCGCCGAGGGCGCTCCAGAATCGTCCCAATCCCGACCCTGTGGAACGCGACCTGGAAACCATCCGACTTGCGGTCCGGGCCAGCAATCTGCGCGCCGGCGACGTGATGGTGCTCGGTTCGGTGTCCGGCAAGAACCGGGGGCCGGTGGAACTCGCCCTGGCCTGTCGCGCCCACGGCGTGAAAACGATCGGGCTCACCTCGCTGGCCTACACGGCGCGGGTCGAATCGCTCCATCCCTCGGGGAAGAAACTGGCGGACGCGGTCGATGTGGTGATCGACAACGGCGCGCCGTATGGCGACGCGGCCATCGACATCGCCGGCTACGCGCACAAGCTCCTGCCCGTGTCGGGCGTGGCCTGCTCGGTCATCGGGCACCTCGTCTTTGGCCGGGTGATGGAAAAGATGGCGGCCGCCGGCCAGCCCGCCAGCGTCTTCCAGAGCGCCAACCGTCCCGGCGGCATGGAAGAGTATAAGCAGGCCATCGAGGCCTACGAAGTCAGGGGGTTCTGACGCCATGTCGACCAACCGCTATTTTCAATCGGCTATCGCCACCTTGCAGCAGGTGGCCGAGTCCCAGGAAAGTCATCTGAATGCCGCCGTGGACCTGATGGTGGAGGCCATTGTCGGGGGCAAGAGCCTCTTCGGCTTCGGCGCCTCGCACTCGTTCATCCCGGTCGAGGAGATGGTGTACCGGACCGGCGGACTGATGCTCATCAACCCGATCTATCCGCATGGGATGAATCTCGGGGTTCGGCCCCTGCCGATGACCTCGCAACTTGAGCGGATTGTCGGGCTGGGCACGGAGCTGTTCAACGCTTCGCCGGCGCGGGCCGGTGACGTGCTGATGCTGTTCTCGACGTCGGGCCGGAATGCGGTCACGATCGACATGGCGCTGGCGGCGCGCGAACGCGGCGTCAAGACCATCGCGGTGACGGCGTTGGCCTACAGCGGCGGGGTCGCCAGCCGGCATCCCTCCGGGAAGAAACTGGCCGGGCTTTGTGACGTGGTCATCGACAACGGCGCGCCGTACGGCGACGCTGCGGTGGCCATCGAGGGCTTTGCGCAGAAGGTCGGGCCGTTGTCATCGGTGACGGCGTGCGCCATCGTCAACGCCCTTGTCGCCGAGGTGGTGCAGCGCCTGGTCGCCCGCGGCATCACGCCTCCGGTTTACGTCAGCGCCAACCTCGACGGCGGCGACGCCCACAACCGCCGCCTGCTCGACCAGAATCGCGATCGAATCCACTATCTATGAGGTGTCCTGATCGGGGTCCCGCGGGGACGCGGGGTGCCGGAGTGCTGGAGGAATGGAGTGATGGAGTATTGGGGTGTTGCCAGACAATGAGTCACACGTTCCAGCCGCCAACCGGTGGGCGGGTGGGGGTGGCTCGCCGAAAGGAATAGAACGATGACCCACGTGGATCCGACCGCCACCGTCTCGCTGCGCATTCACTATCCGACCTGGGCGAACCCGGAACGCTGCCGGGAACTGCTCGACCTGCTCCGGGAGTTCCGCGGCACTGTTGAGGAAGTGGCATTCTTCACCAGTTCCACGCACCCGCCGCTACCCCTGGGTGAGGTGCGCCGGCGCGCGGCGTTGCTCGGGCAGATCCTGCCGGGATTCAAGGCGCTTGGCTTGCGCGTGGGCATCAACCATCTGGCGACCATCGGCCATCTCGACGAGAATCCCGAGAACTCGCTCAACGAGGCGTGGCAGCACCTGGTGGACAGGTCCGGCGCCGTGTCGGCGAGTTGCTATTGCGCCGCCGATCCCGCCGTCCAGGCGTATATCCGGGAGTGCTATGCCGCCCTGGCCGTGGCCGGCCCGGAGTTCATCTGGGTCGATGACGACATCCGCCTGGAATCCCATGCCAAGGCTATCGCTTACGCCTGTTTCTGCCCGCTCTGCCTGGCGGAGTTCGGGGTCGAAACCGGCACCGTGTGGACGCGGGAAGGATTGCTGACGGCGTTCATGGACGGGACCCGGGCGGAGCGTCTGAATCTGCGGCGCCGCTGGCTGGGGCGCAATCGACGGCATGTGGCCCGGATCATCCAGTTGGCGCGGACGGCGGCGGATGGGGTTGACCCGGGCATTCGCCTGGGTTTGATGACCGGTGAGGCTTCCTACAGCGGCTACGGCTTTGCGTCCTGGGCCGACGCCATGGCCGGGACGGCAGGCCTCGAGGTCAAGTTCCGGCCCGGCGGCGGATTCTACAGCGACGACCACCCGCTGGGCCTGCTGGGCAAGTGCCACTCCGTCGGGCGACAGAATGCCTTCGTGCCGGCGGCCGTGACGGACATCCAGTATGAGCATGAGAACTTCCCGTACATCGCGCTGAACAAAAGCCGCGCGGCCTATCTCGCCGAGATCGCCGGGGCGCTGGCAGCCGGTTGCACCGGGGTGGCGCTCAACACACTGACCATCTCGGGCGATCCGCTCGAAGAGTCCCGCCCGTATTTCAACGCCGTGAAAGGCGCACGGGTGTTCTTCAACGAAGTTGTGGCGACCTGCCGACGAAGTCCGGACGAGGGGATCTGGACGGCATTTGGTCCCGATCATATTGCCGCGTTGGGACCGGATGGAGACTGGCCCGGTCCGGGCGGCTGGGGCGGGGACTTCCAGGCCTTGAATGAGGTCTTCACCCTGGGGTTGCCGGCGGCATACACCCGCGGCGGCGCCACGGTGACGATCCTCACCGGCGACAACGTGCTGGAATGGTCCCCCGCCCAGTTGCAGGAACTGCTGGCCGGTGGCGTTCTGCTCGACGGTCCGGCCCTGCAGCGGGTCGCCGAAGCGGGATTGGCGGACCTGGCCGGCTGGGACGTCGCCGGAACACGGGACGTGGACACGATTGAACGCTTTGCAGCCGACCCGCTCAACGGTCGTTTCGCCGGCTGGCACCGGGATTGCCGGCCGTCTTTCTGGCGGCAGACGACGCATCTGCTGCGCCCGACAGCCGCCACGGCGCGCCCGCTGGCGGAATGCGAGGACTTCACCCCGACAAGCCATGGTTGCTGTGCCGGCGTCTTCGAGAATCGACTGGGAGGGCGTGTTGCGGTTTTCGGGTATTACCCGTGGCAGATGCTGGGAAGCGTGGCGAAGAGCACGCAACTCCGGAACGTCGCGCGCTGGCTCAGTCGGGACCGCTTGCCGGCCTGCATCGAGTCATACCATCGGATCGCCTTGTGGTGTCGTCGCGATGCCGCCGGACATCCGGCGTTCGTGCTGATCAACGCCAGCCTCGACCCGGCGGAGGGCGTGATGATGAAGGCGCGCGGCCTGAACGGGGCCTGCCAGTCACTGAGCCTGCGCGGCGAACGCATGACCTTGACGCCGGCGACAGCCGACGCCGACGGGTACAGGGCCTTGAACCTTCCCACCCTGCCTCCCTGGAGCGCCTTGCTGGTGCGGGCGAGTGATGATGACCATGCAGGTGTGTGACGAGGTCAGGAAGCGCTGGCGGCTTGGGAGGCTCGCACTGGGGCTGCTCGTCATGGCGAGCCCGTCACCAGGCTGGGCGGAAGATCCTCTTTCGGTTGGACAACTGCGCTGCGGGGGTGAGGAGCGGCCGCTGGCCGTCGGAGCTTCACCGCGGTTCAGTTGGGTCTTGCGGTCACCGCAACGCGGCTGCGTTCAGACCGCCTACCAGATTCAGGTTGCCTCCGGGCTTAAACTTCTGCAAGCGGGCAAGGCCGACCTGTGGGATAGCGGCAAGGTCACCTCCGACCAGTCGATCAATGTGGTCTACGCAGGCGGACCCCTGGGCTCCGGCCAGGCGGGCTACTGGCAGATCCGTGCCTGGGACAACCAGCGTAACGTCAGTGCGTTCAGCCAGCCGGCGCTTTTTGAGACGGAGCTTCTGCCTCAGGACGCCTGGAATGCGCAATGGATTGGGGCGGGCGAAACCGTGGTCAACCTGCCCCCCGGACAGCCCGAAGCGGAGAACGGCTTTCATGCGGAAGTCGCCCAAACGGCTGATACCGTCAAGTGGGTCCAGGTGGATCTGGGCAAGTCACTGCCACTGGAAAGCGTGCGGTTATATCCCGCCATTCCGGGCAATTTCACACCAACAACGCCTGGATTCGGCTTTCCGCTGCGTTTCAAGATTGAGGCTGGCAACGATCCTACGTTCGCGACCGCCGCGCTCATCCACGACGCCACAGCGGAGGATGTCCCGAATCCCGGCGCGGCAGTGCCGACATTTTCGGCGGGAGGCATCCGCGCCCGCTATGTGCGCGTGACGGCGACGCGGCTGTGGCGACAGGGCGGCGCTGATAGTTACATATTCGCGCTGGACGAACTCAAGGTTGACGCTGGCGGTGGTAACGCGGCGCTGGGCGCCATCGTCACCGCTTCGGACGCCCTGGCGAACTGGGGATGGGCGAAGGAATGCCTCACCGACGGGCGACATGGGGTCATGCTCGCAGGCGAGAAAAGCGTCGATCACAATCCCGCCGTGTTGCTGAGGCGGGAATTCGAGGTCAAGGGCTCGGTCAAGCGGGCGCGGGCCTATGTCTGCGGCCTGGGCTACCACGAGCTTTACCTCAACGGCAAGAAAATTGGCGACCATGTTCTGGATCCGGGATTCACCGACTACGACAAGCGCGTTCTCTATGTGGTTCACGATCTTGACACGAACGTACAACCCGGCCGCAACGCCGTCGGCGTGTTGCTGGGCGGCGGCTGGTACGACATGCCGACGCGTGATGTGTGGGGCTGGCATCGGGTGTCCTGGCGGCGTTCACCCCGCCTGCTGATGCGTCTGGTGCTGGAAATGAATGACGGTACGACGCAAACCCTGGTCAGTGACGAACAGTGGCGCGTGTCGACCGAAGGCCCGATTGTTTTCAACTCCGTCCGGGGCGGCGAGACCTACGACGCACGCCGCGACCGGGAAGGCTGGGCAACGGCAGGGTTTGACGACCAGGCGTGGTTACAGGCCAAGGCGGTCCTGCCGCCGAAAGGACGGTTGGCGCCACAGACCCTCCCGCCGATCAAGGTCAACCGGACACTGGCCGTCAGGAAGCTGACCGAACCCAAGCCTGGCGTGCATCTCTTTGACTTCGGTCAGAACTTTTCAGGGTGGGTACGGTTAACGGCCACCGGCCCTGCAGGAACGACCGTTCGTTTGCGCTATGGTGAGCGGCTTAATGGCGATGGCACGTTGAACCAGAATGGGATCAATGCCTACACCAAGGGCCGCTTCCAAACCGACGAGTACATCCTCAAGGGCGCTGGCGTGGAGGTCTGGGAGCCGCGGTTCTGCTACCACGCCTTCCGGTATGTGGAGGTGACGGGCCTGGCCGGCACCCCGACCACAAACACGCTCCAGGGACGCGTTGTGTACAGTTCCGTGGCCCCGGCTGGCACCTTTCTCTGTTCCAACACGTTGCTGAACCGGATCCAGGACGCCTGCGTGTGGACGTTGATCAGCAACCTTCACAGCATTCCCCAGGACTGCCCGCACCGCGAAAAGCAGGGGTGGATGGCGGACGGTCTTTCCGCCGCTCCGCAGGCCATGTTCAATTTCGACATGGAGGCGTTCTATCGCAAGTGGATCGAGGACATGCGTGACGCGCAGAATCCGGCCAACGGCGGGATGCCTTCGGTTGTGCCGTCCAGCGGCTGGAGCCCGGATCCTGGGGGCGGCTACTCCTGCCCTTCGTGGGGCAGCGTTTGCGTCATTCTCCCCTCGCTCGCTTACCGCCACTACGGGGATAAGCAGTTCATCGAGGCCAACTATGCAATGATGAAGGCCTACACCGACAGCCTGACGCAGCGTGCGGCTGGGCACATCGTCAGCTTCGGGTTGGGGGACTGGCTGGAAGTGGGCTCAGGCAGCCGGCCGAAGCGTACGCCGATTCCGCTGACCGGCACCGCCTATTACTTTCAAGACGCCATGCTGGTGAGTAAGGCGGCGGCGCTGCTGGGCAAAACCGACGAGGCAAAGCAGTATGAGGCGCTGGCGCAGACCATCCGGAACGCCTTCCAGGCAAAGTTCTTCGATCCGTCCACAGGGGGCTACGCCACAAACAGTCAGACGGCGCCGGCGCTGCCGCTGGCCATTGGCCTGGTTCCGGACACGCTGCGCGAGGCGATCGTCGGGAACCTGGTTGCCAATGTGGCGGCGACCAGGAACCACATCAGTTCCGGGATCGTCGGCACGCGGTACGTGCTTGATGCGCTGACCGACGTTGGGCGCGCCGACCTGGCCTATGCGATGGTGACGCAGCCGGACGCGCCCGGGTGGGGGGCGATCCTGCGCAACGGGCACGGCACCATCAGCGAAGACTGGGGTGCTGGCATGTCGCTGAATCATCCCGCCCTCACCTGCGTCAGCGCCTGGTTCTATCAGGGGCTGGCCGGCATCAACAGCGATCCGGCAGCCCCCGGGTTCAAGCGGTTTGTCATTCGCCCGCAGATTGTGGGGGATCTGACCTTTGCGAAAGCCAGCTATCAATCGGCGCATGGCCTGATCAAGAGCGAATGGGAATGCACCGGTGACACGGCGGTCTTGCACGTGGACATTCCGGCCAACACGACGGCGACGGTTGTCTTGCCGGCGGATGAAGCCAGACCCATACGGGAAGGCGGCAGGCCGGTGAGCGAATCGGCGGGCGTGTCGTCCGCCGCGCGGCGTGATGGATGTGTGGTTTACACGGTCGGTTCAGGCATATACGATTTCACCTTCACTGTGGCGCGTTCTCTTCATGGGGTGCGCAAGTGATGATTGGACAGATGTGAAGGAAAGAGCAGAGTTGAAGACACCCCTGGATTGCGCCGTTGATCGCGCGACAGGACATAAGGTTGTTCGCCTGTCGAACCTCGCCGAGCATTGCCATCATCCGTACTTCTACAGCCGTTGCTTCACTCCCGACAGCCGCCGGGCGCTGGTAATTGCCCGGCTGGAGGGTGCGGCGCACATTCGGTTGGTCGATGTCGAGAGCGGCGAGACCGAGCCTTTGGTGGCGGGGGTGGGCATCGAGGAGTTCTTGGTCACGCTCGACCGCAATGGCCGACACCTGTACTACAGCCAGGGGCAGTCGCTGCACCGGCGTACCCTAGCCACGGGCGAGGACGAGATCGTGTGGACGCAGCGCGCTCCGTGGGACGGTGACGTGGTGTATCCCGGCTTCAGTGACGACTACCGCTATGCGGTCTTTGCCCAGATGCACCGCGATGACGTGGTGCCACGGACCACCGGCTGGTCGCATTGGGAACCGCAGTTGCGGGCCAAGCCGCGCTGCCGGCTGGTGCGTGTGCATCTTGAAACCGGACAGGAGCAGGTCTGTCACGAGGAGGCCTGCTGGCTGGGTCATCCGCAGCTCTGCCCGGGTGATCCCGACACGCTGATGTACTGTCACGAGGGTCCCGGCAATTTGATTGACGCCCGCGTCTGGCTGGTGCAGGCCGACGGCAGCCGGGTGCGCTGCGTGGGGTACCGCGAGGAGACGCCCGGGGCGGGGGCGCCGGAATACATCACGCACGAATGCTTCATGCCCGACGGCCGTCACATCGCCTATCTGCGTCTGCCCAAGGCGGCGGGGGAGAAGGTCAGCGTCCGGCTGCGACAGGTCTCTGATTTTGCGCCGGTCAGGGAATTCGCGGTGGAAGGCTATCTTCATGTCGGGCCCTCGCCCGATAGTCGCTCGATGGCGGCCGACCAGAGGGGCCGCTCGCCCGGCGACAGTTTCCTCTGGCTGCTGAACCTGGAGACCGGCGAGCAATCAAAGCTTTGCCTGCATGGATCCAGCTATGCCATCCGGGGGAAGCACACCCAGGACGCCCATCCGCACCCGGCATTTTCGCCCGACGGCCGGAAGGTGCTTTTTACCAGCGATCGCGAGACCGGCCCCGAGGGTAACTGTGCGGTTTACCTTGTGGAGGCGACTGCCCAATGACGCGGCACGCAGGCAAGCTGACCTGTTCCGCGGTCGTGCCGGTTTATGTGGCGCTTCAATGGCGGGGCGATCCGTTCAGCGTCAACGGCCTTCACCACTTCATGTTCATGCCGGAACGTGCCGCCGATGGCGGCTGCGAAATCCCGGCGAGGCCGGGCGTGATTGGGTGCGTGGCGCGGTGGCGACTCCGCACGGGAAACTCGCCGTCCAGTGGCGACACGAGGGAGGGCGCCTGGTCGTTGACTACGACCTTCCGCACGGGGTGGCGGTTGATCCGCAACTGGGGTAGACCGTCAGGAGGACGTGAGCATGAATAACACCGATCACCACAAGGTTGTTGAACTTGCCATTCCCGCATTGCCGGAGTCCTCGCGCTCTTTTTGGCTGCCGTTGATGGATCGAATCACGGCGACCTGCCTGCTGCCGGATGCCATTGCCATCCCGTTGCTCAACGGCGAGATGGGCCCGTGGCGGCACTACTTCACCGCCCAGCCCCCGAAACACAGTTTCGAGAAGACCGGCGCCTCGGCCCGGACGCATTTCTTCGACATGCGTCACCCGCTGGAACACACGCTTGCGTGCCTGCGGCAGGGCGACCTGGAGGAAGCCTGCCGTTTCCTCGGTGTGTTCTCGCATCACCTGGGGGACTTCGGCGAGCCGGCGCACTACTACGAGCAGGAGATTACCTTGCTGGTGCCGCCGCCGCCGGACCGGGTCAACTGCAATCCGCACCGCATGATTGAGGAGACGGTCAGCCGCATCACGCGGATCGATCATCAGCCCCAGGTGCTGGGCGACACGATCGACAGCATCCTGATGCGGCTTGAGGGGCGCTGTCGCGAACTCTACGAGACCACGCTGGGGGTCATCGTGCCCATGCTGTCGGCCATTTATCACGGCGAACGGGGGACGGCCGGGGCCTTGGTCGATCCCGTGGTCGGGCAGACAGCCGCCGTCATGGCGGATGTGCTGCACACGCTGTGGTGTGTGCATGCGGGTCGTTGGACCGTTGAGGAGCGGCGGGTCCTGGCTGCCTGCCGGCTGGATCGGATGGAGCCGGCGGCTTATGACGTTGAGTACAATTACGGGTGCCGGCCGATCCGGCGCGCCATCACGATCGACCAGGTCGGGCACGCCATGCCGTTGCAGCTTCGTCTCGATCCGGGTGACCCGCGGGCCGTGTCGCCGGTGGAGGGGCTCTGCGTTATTCCGCATGCCTTGCCGATTCGCGGGACACCCTACCAGGCGGTGCTGGAGTTCGATCTGCCGCCGGGTTCCTTCACGCAATTCACCTGCACGGCCGGATTGCTGGCGGGGTTTACGCCGCAGGCCCGCTGTCGCTTCATCGTCGAGGCCGACGGGCAACGCCTGTTCGAATCCGCTGAACGGGTGGAACAGAGCCCGGCAATCGTCATCGATTGTGATGTCGCGAGCCGGCATCGGCTCAAGCTGGTCGTGCTGACCGACGGCAGCACGGACAAACTCGCCATGCCCATCTGGGCCCGGCCGACCGTGTCGCGCGCTTGTGAGAGTGCGGCCTGAGGGAGAGTGCGCGCTGCGCGGAGGCAATGGGGGGGGGGGCGCGAAGGTGCTAGTGCCTTACGAATTGAATTCGTGGCATCATGGTCATGATTGCAGACGGGAACGAGAAGATGCACCACGGAGGCACGGAAACACGGAGAGGCAGGCACGGAGAAGAGAAACCGTGAAGGCGAGCGACCATCTTTTCGGTGGGCTCGACAACCCGGTGTTGCGCGAATGGGGCACAGGGCCGGGGTCTCCCTGGCGCCGGATGTGTGCCTGTAATGACCGAGGCCCTGTGCTCCATTCGCGCAACGTCTTCTCGGGAGGAAGAGGGGAGCATGAAGGAGACGGGTCTTCTCCGTGCTTCCGTGTCTCCGTGGTGGGACGCTGAGGCTGAAGCGGTTTAGGCTGAAGGCTATTAGGTGAAATGGCAGGAAGTCGCTCTCCCAATGTCGTAAATGCCCTGGAGTGGAAACGAGTAGAAATGCACGCATTCCCTAACAGTCTTCAGCCTTCAGCCTATCAACCTGCATCCTGTGGGATGCCAATGATCTGAAACCTGAACCCCGAAACCTGAAACCAAGGAACTCACTGACTATGTCCTCGAACATCCGAACGATCCGCATTGGTGTGGCGGGGTTTAATGGCGGGCGCGGCGGCGGCATGACGCACGTCGGCAACATGGTGACGGGCGGGCATGTTGTCTGTGCCGCGGCCTTCGATCCGAACGACAAAACCTTCGACTGGGCGTGCAAGGCCTTTGAAACCCAGCCCAAGCGGTACCCGTCGGTGCGGGCGATGGTCGAGGGGGAGCCGCTCGACGGCATCATCATCGCTTCGCCCAACCATTGTCACCTGGCCAACCTGAAGGAACTCGCGGGGTCGAGTCTGCCGGTGATCGTCGAGAAACCGCTGGATTCGACCTGGGAGAAGATCTGTGACCTGGTGCGATTCGCGCGCGCCTACCGGGGGCCGATCATGGTCGGTCACTGCCTGCGTTACTCGCCGCTTTTCCGGCGGGCGAAAGAACTGATTGAGCAGGGGGCCATCGGCCGGGTGTGCTCGGTGCGCTACACCCAGAACTGCCCGTATGGCAATGGTATGTTTCACAACTGGCGCCGCGAAAAGACCAAAGGCGGCACGATGATGATCGAGAAGGCCACCCACGATCTCGACCTCATGCAGTGGCTGATTGCCGCCAAGCCGGTCAGCGTGTTCGCCAGCACCAAGCAGATGGCCTTCGGCGGCGATAAACCCAACGATCTGGTCTGTAACGCCTGCGATGAACGGCTGACGTGCCTGGAAAGCGACGTCAATCAATGGTACGTCCACCACCGCGGCTATGGGCATCCGGACAGCGCTGCGCCCTGCTGCTTTGCGAAGGCGGTGGACGTGCCGGACGACGAGATGTGCCTGATCCAATACGACAGCGGCGTGCATGCCACCTACATCGCGACCTACTACACGCCGGAATGCTACAAGCACCGGGAGATCCAGATCGTCGGCCTCGGCGGCGTCATGGAGATCGCCCAGCACAGCGAGACCGGCGAGGGTGAGATCGCGATCTACCCGCGGTACGGCAAGCCGGGCGAGGTCACCCGCCAGACGTTCAACGCGCAGGGGCGTGGCCACCTGGAAGGCGATATGCACCTCATCCGCCACTTCTACGACGTGATCGTCAATGGCGCCAAGCCCCACACCACGGTGGATCAGGCGTTTCTCGCGGAGGCGGCGGGCTATGCGGCGATGCGAAGCAACGACGAACGGCGCGAGGTGGCGCTCGCGGAAATCATCCCGCCGGATCTGATCGGCAAGTGAGCGAGTCACGCAGGACGCAACACAAAGAGTACCTGCCCTTGTTCGCAGGGGAGGATGGGGGATCGACGAAGCGTAGAGGCGACGAAGTGTCGGGACGAAGTGGAACGACGAAGTGTGGGCCCTGGGCAGTCCGCACTCCTACTCGCCACTCTTAGTCGGTTACGCTTGGTCGACCTGCTTAGTCGAGACCGACCCCGAGGAGAAGTGAGAGGAGATTCAAGATGGCCATTGGCGACACGTCTCGCACAACGTTTGTCCACCTGAGCGACCCGGTCACCGGACGACCGGTGACGCGGCTGACTGACCTGACAGTCCACTGCCATCATCCCTATTTCTATTATCGGATGTTCACGCCCGACGGGGGGAAACTCCTGTATGTCTCGGACCGGACCGGTCACCGCAACGCGTACCTGCTGGAACTGGCGACCGGCACCAGCGTGCAGTTGACGGACTGCCGGCGGCTCTCTGACTTCAGTTGTCATCTGTCCCCCGACGGGCGCGGGCTGTACTCCATCGAAGATCAACAGATGCGGTATCTGGACTTTGCCACGCTCCGGGAGCGGACACTCTTTGTGCAGGAATACCCCTGGACCGGCAGCGGAGTGAATGCCGGGTACAGTGTTGACTGCCGCCAGGCGCTGCTTTGCCAGATGCATGTGGAGGACGTTGTACGGGGCCTGGACGGGTGGGACTTCTTCAAACCGCAATGGGAGGCCAAGCCCCGCTGCCGTCTGGTGCTTGTGGATCTCGACAGCGGAAAAGAGACGGTCGTCCTGGAAGAGCGTCTCTGGCTGGGCCACCCGCAGATCCGGCCCGGGCATCCTCACACGTTGATGTATTGCCACGAAGGCCCCGGCGACTGCGTGGATGCGCGCATCTGGATGATCGAGGCGGACGGCAAGCATAAGCGGTGGATGGGTTACCGGAAGGACAGTCCTGACCCGGCGCGGCGCGGGATCGTGACGCACGAGTACTTCACCGCCGACGGGCGGTGCGTTTCGTTCGCGTACTATCCGGAGCGTTGGGCGGTCGACGGGTCCCTGCGTCTTGTGGATGTGGAGACAACGCGCGAAAGCATCATCGGGCGCTGCACGAATTACTGTCATCAGTATCATTCCCCTGACGGGCGGTACGTCGTTGGGGACGAGCGCAACCTGGAGCATCCCGAAAAGGCCTGTCTATGGCTGGTCGAGACGGCCACGGGGCGGGAGCGGTGCTTGGGCCTGCACGGTTCATGCTATGGTTGCCATAAGGACGTGGACACGGGCCGGATGAACACACAGGACTGCCATCCTCACGCGGCCTTTTCACCCGACAGTCGCCAGGTGGTTTTCACGAGTGACCGCGAGACAGGGCCGGGAGGCAACTGTGCGGTGTACCTGACGAGCATCGAGGGCGTCTTTGAGCCGTGAGGCCGGGGTACTGGCGCATTCATCCCGGCCCATTCGGTGAGGTCAGCACGGGTTCTCGCCGATATTCCCTATCCGGCAACGTGTCAACGATACTCGAAAACGGATTGACAGTATCAAGTGGAGTGGTAAACACGATGCAGATTGCATCGACATTGCTGACGCACCTCCCGCCAGGAATCCATCGGAGAACCGCACGCGCTTCAGCGTCTACAGCGATCCGGCCATGTTCATGGAAATCGAGGCGGTGGGGGGCTGTCCGACGGCTCTGCCTCCCGGAGCCGTGATGTCAGTCGAAGTCGTCGCGGAATACCGGTTGGGCAGGAGGAATTCACGATGCGCTTAGTCCTGGTTCTCAGTCTCGGGTTCGCCCTGATGGCATCGCTTGCGGGGGCCGCCGAGTTGCCCGACGATTCGGTCTCATACTGGCTGCCTTATCAACCCGGCAAGAACACCCTCGCGCTGTATGCGTTCGACGGGGCCAGTCCGCTCGCCGATCTGGCCGGCAAGTCCGCCGCTCTGACGCTTCCCGCCGGTGTGGTTGTGGCGCCGGAGGGCCGTTTTGGCGGCGGGCTTGCGTTCCGCGCCGGCCATGGCCCGCTGACGATCACGCTGGGTGAGAGCCTTTTCGCCCAGGGCCGCTTCATCATCGATTTCTGGGTCAAGGCCGAGGCGCTTCCGCCCGCGGGCGGCAGCGTGTCCCTGCTCCACAAGCCGCAGGAACCGGGCAAGGCCAACGGCTTTGACCTGACGCTGAACGCGGACGGCTCGCTGGTGTGGGCCCATCGGACGCTGAGTTCCACTGCCGTCGGGAAGAACCCGACGCATCCCGAATGGTTTGTCGAACTGAAGTCGGCGCCCGGCGCGATTCGCGTCGGACAATGGCAGCACGTGGCCATCCATGTCGGCACCTTTTCGCACGTCTTCGGGTCGGATCTGGCCTGGCTTATGGTGGATGGTGTCAAGATCGGCACGTCGCCCAATGGCTGGTGTTACATCGATTATACGGCCAAGGAGGGTGGGCCAAGCGCGTTCGTGATGGGCGGCGGCGTGACGGGGGCGGTTGCGTTCGTGGGCAGCGTTGACCAGTTCCGCGTGGTGTCGGGTGTGTTCCGCCGGTTCTACCCGGCGCCGGACGAGTCGTGGTTGGACCTGGAGAAGAAGCGCCCCCTGGCCGGCGATCCCGCCTGTGTGGCCGGCGGCGACGACATTCTCTTCAAGGCCGAGTTTGAGGACTCCCTCGTGGCCACCACGGCCCGCGGCAATGCAAAGCCCGTACGGGTTATCGGTCAGCCCACGTACGAGCCGGGGGTGCGCGGCAAGGCCTTGCACACCGTACCCGGGTGGATGCCGCTGCAGTACGCCACGGTGGGCAATCTCAACATACCCATGGGCGCCATGGAGCTGTGGGTCAAGCCCCTCAACTGGCAGCTGCTTGGGTCGAAGATGACCGGTTTCTTCCATGTCGATCGCGGCCATATCCTGTGGATTCCGAACGACGGCTTTTCGATGCAGCTTTCCGGCGGGATCGAGAACTTCGACGTGGACTATATCCCCGACACCTGGATGCACCTCGTATTTGTCTGGGCCGACCGTTACGTGGCCGGCTACGTCAACGGCGAGTGCAAGCTGAAGGGACTTATGCCGACGCCGTTCAGTCAGAGCCTGACCAACGCGATGATGGGCTTTGGCTGGGGGAAGGAGATGCTCATCGACGAAGCCACGCTCTATCGCCGGCCGCTCTCCGCCGCGGAAGTTCGGAATCACTACGCGCGTTACTTTCCAAAACGGACCCTGACGCCGCTTCCGCCCATGGATAACATTACGACCTTTCTTCAGGGCGTTGGCAAGGTGTCCGGAACGGCCTACCCGCGGCACAGCGCCCCTTCGGGGGTCACAACCGCCCGTGTGGCAATGGTGCATGGCGCCCAGCGCCTGGCGGAGACCGTTGTGCCGTATTCCGCGGACGCCGGGGCCACGTTCCTGCTGCAGGGGCTGCCGTATCCACTGCCCCCGGCCGAGTATCGTTTGCTGGTGGACCTGCTTGACGTCGGCGGCAAGGTCGTGGGCGGGGCCCCCGCGCCGTTTGTCTTCAAGCGCTATCCCTGGCTCGGGAACGAATGCGGAGTCGACAACCGTGTGCTCAAGCCCTGGACCCCGATTCAGGTCAAGCGTGACGCGATCACGGTGGTCGGCCGTCGCTATGACTTGGGGGACAACGGCCTGTTTGACCAGATCAGCAGCCAGGGGCAGTCCTTGCTGGCCGCGCCCATGGCGATCGAGATCTCCGGCGGCGGCACGACGAGCATCGTGACCAGCGGCAGCGCGAAGATCATCGCCAAGGCCCCGCACGAGGTCCGCTGGCGCGGGACGATGCGGGCCAAACTGGCCGGCCAGCGGCTGGACATCGGCGTGGAGGGGCTGATGGAATACGACGGGCATGCGGTGTTGACGCTGCGCCTGGCCCCGCCGCCGGGACAAACGGTCAAGGTCGATCGCCTGGCGCTGGTCCTGCCCCTCAAGAGTGACTGGGTGCAGCAATACCTGATGATCTTCGGAATCGGCGTGCCGTCGGGCACGGGGGTTGCGCCCAATCAGGGCGCGTTCACACCCGGGTCCGTCGGCCCGCTCTTCTCCTCCAAAGTCTGGTACGAGTTTGTGGGCTGGGAGGGCACGATGCAGCACACCGGCATCTTCGACTACCACCAGGCCGTGTCCGTCGACGAAAAGAAGGCCAAGCTGCAGAAACGCTGGAAACCCACGCTGGGGAATTTCATCCCGCAATTGTGGATCGGCAACGACACGCTCGGGCTGGCCTACATGGGGGATTCGGATGCCGGCTGGGTGCCGACGGATGCGGCCCCGGCGGTGGCGCTCGAGGGCCGCGGCGGCGTGGTGGACTGGCGGTTCAACTTCATCTCCGAGCCTTTCGAACTCACCGCGCCGCGCACCATCGTGCTCTCCTTCCAGGCCACGCCCGAGAAACCCCAGCCGCCGAACTGGCGGCAGCATTTCTGGCGCGGACCGGCGGACAAGGACCGCGGGATCACCGCCGTTTGGTTGTCCGATGGCGCGGGTTGGGATGAGGAAGGCGTCGGGCCGTATCCGTACAATTATGCAGCCAGCAAGGCCGCAACCGACTCCCAGCGCGCCCTGGGCCGCAAGGTGACGCCGCACCTGGATACCTCGGCGATGAACTGGGGTCACGTCACGGTGGGCGAGTTTGCGGCCGAGTGGGACTCGGGGGGCTTCCAGTACAACCAGATCTTCACGCGCAGCCGTATCGATTTCAGTGCCTGGAGCCTGTGGCGCTGGAAACAGAAGTACGGCATCGACGGTGTCTATTTCGACACAGGCACGCCGCTGCCGAACCTGAATACCCTATCCGGAACTGCCTATGCCCTCCCCGACGGGCGTGTGCAGCCCGCCTGGACGATGTTTGGGCAAAGGGAATACTACAAGCGCGCAGCGCATATCTTCGGTGACATCGGCACGGAGGGCTTCAACTGGAGCTGCGGCTACACGGGGCCCCAGATCGCCGGCTGGCAGTGGGCGTCGGTTCCGGGCGGCGAATACCGGATTGACTATGCCATGGACCGCTACCCCGGGCCGTTCGACTTCATGCGCACTCTGTCCAATGGAGGTCACTTCGGAACCCTCATGATGTGGATGGGCCTCTCGGATTACGTCAAGCGCGCCGAGGCGCCTGAGAATTACATCAAGTTCATGCGCCACATGTACGCCATGATGCTGCCGTTGGACGCCAAATGGTGTTTCGGGGGGTTCAATTATCCCACCAGCTTCTACGAATTCGGCTACGCCGATGCGGATGTCCGGTTTGTGGGCTTCTGGGACAATCCCTATGTCAAATGCGAACCGGCGTCAGGGCTCTATCCGAGCCTGTATTTGAAGCCCGGCGGCCGCTCGCTCTTCATCATCAGCAACCTGGGCGATGAACCGGTCAAACTGAAACTGCGCCTTGACGCCAAGGCCATGGGTTTGGATCCGAAAAAGGCTGTGATCCTGGACGGAGACCGCTTCGAGCTGACGCCGAAACCGAATGAGGACGCGTTTGAATGGAGCCGTCGGGTGAACCGGGGCGGTGTGGCTCGCATGCCCGGCGGCGACGAGGGGCTCCGGAAGATCGGTGTCGTTCCCGAAGGCGACGCAATCCGGGTCGACCTGCTGGTGCCGCCCCGTGATTATCGATCCTTGGACGTTTTCCCGCAGTCGGCGAAATGAACGCCTGATAACCACGATCTCCAACATGAAAGCACCGGCAACACGACGTAATATCCCGTTCCTGACCGCCCAGCGCCGCTTGTTTGAGACGCCCACGCCACCGCTGCGCGGCGGGTTTCTGGCTGAGCGCATCTGGTATCCGGCGGTGGGTCCCCAGCAGGAGATTACCCACGGCTCCCCCGTGGAACGCTATCGGCTCTACAGCCTTGACGAACTCAAGGCCATCCGAGACGAGGGGTTCACAAGCGTCTGGCTCTATCCGGGCGCTTTGAGGGACCTGATCAGGACCCGTGTGTTCCCCGACTTGGGGCAGGGGCAGGTCGAGCATCAGCGGGCGCTCGACCGGGTCCTGGCAGACTGCGAACGGGCCGGACTGGGCTTGTACCTGTACTTTCTTGAGCCGGCCTATCTGCGCGAGGATCATCCTCTCTTCAAGCAACACCCCGATATCATGGGCGACTTGCCGGAGACCGATGTACACCCGTCGCTCAAGCCGAAGCACCCGTTTGAGGTGGCGTTGTGCACGAGCACGAGGAAGGTGCAGGACTTCATCCACCAGGGTTTCCAGGGGCTTGCACAGCGGTTCCCCGGCCTGCGCGGTACGATCCATATCACGGCCACCGAACGGCTCACGCATTGCTGGAGCCACGCCTGGTACCGGGTCATGGAAGACTGCCGCTGCTTTCATCCCGACACCCGGCGACCCACCTGCCCGCGTTGCGCCAAGCGCGAGCCGGAGGAGGTCATCGGCGAACTGGCGGGGCTCTTCGAGAAGGCCATCCATTCGGTGGACAAGCGGATGCGGGTCATCATCTGGAACTGGGACTGGGTGATCTACCAGCCGGACCCGCAGGCGTCCATTGTCCGGGCGTTGCCGAAGAAGGTCACGTTCATGTCCGACTTTGAACGCGGCAGTTGGAAGGAATCGTTCGGCGAGCGATTCTACGTGGATGAGTACTCGCTGAGCACGATTGGGCCCAGTGCCAAGTTCACGGAGAGCACCGCGTTGGCGCGGCAGGGCGGGCGGGATGTCTTCGCCAAATTGCAGATCGGCGCCTCGCATGAGATGGGGTCCATCCCCAATCTGCCCCTGATCGCCAACGTGCAACAGAAACTCGTCGGGCTCTACCGGCTTGGGGTGAACGGCGCGATGGCGACGTGGGATTTCGGGTGCGCCCGGTCGCTCAATACCTATGTGTTCAACCGTTTCTGCGACGACCCACGCGCCGGATGCGACCAGGATGTATTCTTACGGCAGATGGCGCGGGAGTATTTCGGCGGCATTGATGCGGATGCGGTCGTGCAGGCCTGGCGTTACTTCTGCCAATCGTTCGATCTCTATCCCTTCTCCCAGCGCTTCACGTATTACAGCCCCATCCACAATGCGCCGGCCTATCCGCTGCGGCCCGACTATCGTGGGGCACCGATGGATCGGTACTACAATCAGGACTTCGGCGACCGCATGCGCGATACGCTGGTGCGCTTTACGTGGGAGGGCGTCATTGCCCGCATGGCCGAGATGGAGCGGCTCTGGCGGCAGGGCCTGGCGCTCTACGCGCCGGCGCTGGCGGCGAAGGGCGGCACTGCCGTGCAGCGGCGGCATCGCTTCGAGGAACTCAGCGTGGCGCGGATGATCCCGGTTCACCTGCGCGGGACCTGGAACGCCTACCGCCTGCATGCCTGGAAGGTTCGGAAGGCCGGCTGCGAACTGTGGGACAAACCGCACCGGTTCCGGCTCGACACGGAGGGGCGCGCGATCATGGCCGATGAAATCCGCAATGCCCGGTCGGCCATTCCGCTGGTGGAGGCCGACCCCCGGCTGGGTCTGCATTTCGAAGCGCCCAATCCCCTCTATACGGTGCCGATGATCAGGGGTAAGATCCGGGTCATGCAGCAATACAGGTGAGGCGAGTCCAGGGCGTTCCATGGGGGCGCCTAACCTCTTTTCTCGGGAGCTTCAATGAGGTTTGCGCAAATGCGTGACGCGGTGGGGGGTAGGGCCGGGTTTATCCCGGCCACCCCTGGCCGGGATAAACCGATGCAAGCCTGGCAAACCTGCGTGGCGCGGAAGAACCCGGCCTGCCGGTATGCCCTTTCGAATATGTGCTGACACTGGGTGGCAAAGAGAAACACTGACACGTGCAGGAGGAGACTCGCATGAATTTCGCCCCATCGCTTTATCATCAACGTCTCATGAGAGAGTTGGTCCCGTCCATGAGCTGGCGCGGCCAGGAGGTCGCGTCCTGGCAATGCGAGTTGCGCGCCAAACTCACCGAGTTGCTGGGACTTGAACTGCACAAAGCGGCGCGGGTCCCGCTGAACGTCCGTTCCCTTTGGCGGCGCGAGAGCCCGCACGGAACGATCGAGAAAGTGGTCTTCACCAGCGAGAAGGACGTGGATGTCCCGGCCTATGTCTGCCTGCCGGCCAAGGTTGCGCCTCCCTACACCTGGTTCATCTGCCTGCAGGGGCACACCAGCGGCATGCACCACTCGATCCACGTGACCCGGGAAGAGACGCCGCAGACGGTTCCGGTCGAGGGCGACCGCGATTTCGGGTTGGGCTGCATGCGGCGGGGGATCGCCGCGCTGTGTATCGAGCAGCGCTCGTTTGGGGAGCGTGGCGAAACGATCCAGCCGCAGCAGCTCGATTACCTTTGCCACCAGGCGTCGATGAACGCCTTGTTGCTGGGGCGGACGTTGCTCGGCGAGCGGGTGTTCGACATTGACCGCGCCATCGACTACCTGGCAGAACGCGGCGATGGCGACATGACGCGGGTGGGGGTGATGGGCAATTCGGGCGGTGGCACGACGAGCCTGTTCGCCGGCGCACTCCTGCCGCGCCTCCGGTATGTGATGCCATCCTGTTGCTTCTCGACCTTCCAGGCTTCCATCCAATCCCAGTTCCACTGCGTTTGCAACTACGTGCCGGGATTGCTGAAGGTGGCCGACATGGGCGATATTGCGGGCCTGATTGCGCCCAAACCGCTCATCGTGGTCTCGGGGGATGAGGACGGCATCTTTCCGATCATACCCGCGCGCGCCGAATTCGAACGGACCCGCCGCATCTATGCCGCTGCGGGCGCGGAGGGCGAGTGCCACCACCTGATCTGCCATGGCGGACACCGTTTCTATGCCGATGCCGCCTGGTCGCTGTTCCGGGCGAGGCTGAAGACTGAGGGCTGAAGGCTGAAGACGGAAGACTGAGGGCTGAAGACTGAGGGTTGAAGGTTGGGGGAAAATACCGCACCCCGCGGCGCGCAGAATGCGCGCCCTCCCAGGGAGGTGGCAAACGACCGGCGGGGAGGGACGGCGTGTCGCCGTCCGCGGCGCGCAACATGCGCGCCCTCCCTGGGGAAGCCAAAGGGGAGGGACGGCGTGTCGCCCTCCCAGACGGTCGCGCCTATTGAATCAGGAAGACCGTGCCCTTGGGCGCGCTTAGCCTTGCGGTGATCTTGCCGCCGGTGTTCTGGTCCACGACGGCCGGGTACAGACCGTTCACGACGATATTGGTGATCTGGCCGCCGGTCCGGCTGTTGTAGTAGTCGATCAGCGTGTACGAACCCATCGTCGCCTTGTCCGTGTTCAAGACCATCGTCGCATTCGAACGCGTGGTGAAGTTGGTGGCCACATACACCGGTGTAATGCCGCCGGCGTCGAACGTGAACGACAGGGTCGCATCCGGGGAGAGCGCCAGTTGCTTCAAGCGCACGTCGCCACCCGAGCCCACGATCGCCAGGGTCGCGCCGTTCGTCACCGTCGTGAGCCCATTGGTGGCCCACAACGAACTGGCGTTTGCGCCGTAAACCGTCAGCGAATTGCCGGCGCCGCCCGCCGTGCCGAGGCCGAGGGTGCCGCTGAAGCGCAGGGCGCCGCCGTTGGACACGACGATCGACGAGGGGGCGGTGCCGGACAGGCCGACCGTCACATTGCCGATATTCGTCCAGGCGGACCCGCTGCCGGTCACCAGCACCGTGCTGCCGTTGGTGATGATGGCGGTCGTGGCGACAGACAGAAGTCCTCCGGCGGACACCGTGAGCTGGTTGCCTTGTCCTGCCCCCACGTAGAGCGGTCCCCAGGTGCGGCAAAGCGTGCCGACGCCCGTCACATTCAGCGTGTTCGACGCGCCGTTCAAGCTACCCACATACAGTGCGCTCCCATGCAGTTGGCCACTATCGGCAACGGTTGCGGTATTGAAGGCGCCGCCCCTGCCGACGGACCAACCGCCAGCATTGCTCCAGATGGACCCGCTTCCGGTGACGATCGCCCAGTTATTGGATGAGGACGTGTTGCCCACGGCGCCGGCAGTCGCGTTGACCCGCCCCGCATTACTGACCACCATGGAATTGAAAGATCCCCTATCGCCCACGAGTACGCCACTAGCGGTCGTCCGCACTTCACCGCCGGCGGCGACCAGCGCCGAGTTGTTGGTGCTGATCGCGTTGACCCCAAGGGTCAAAGCATACACCCAAAGGAACCCGTTGTTCAGCACCTCCAGCCGACTGTCTGTTCCACTATTACCGATCTCCGTTTCGCCTCCCAAGTCCGTGGCGATGCCGCCATTATCCACCACCATGCGGTTGTGGTGGGAGCCCGCATACCAACTGACTTCGAAGCCTCCTCCCGCACCGGCGACATTGGTCGCCATGCCCCCCGACACGATGAACGTGCAGTTCGATCCGAGGATGGTACTTCCTCCGCCCACGAAGAGCGATCCGAGCGTGTCGCTCGAACTCTGGTGTATCCCTCCGTTCGTCACGATGAGCGTGCCAGCGTAGATTAGCGTCCTCCCCAGGAGGAAGTTGGTCGCCGAAAGCACGAGTGTTCCCAAACCGTCCTTGCGAATGTTGCCGCTGTTCAGGTTGGTGATATTCGCTGCGATTTCTGCAACGGCCGCGCGGACCTCGATGGGCTGGCTGTAGGTGGCGTTAGTGAGGTAGATCTGATTGTAGAACGTCAGTTTGCTGTCGGCCGAATAGGTGTTGAGAATCAGGGGTGCGGAGATGTTGAACTCAAGCTGCCCCATGAGCGGCGTGGGCGTACCCATGCCGCCGAGGGAGACCGCCAATGGGCCGCCCTGGGCGGAAAACCCGACGCTCCCGCCCGCCATGACTTGCCCGGCGCCGGCGCCGAGGGCGCGCGTGAACGTCCCGCGGCTCTCGAAAACACCGTTCGTCACGATGAGATTCGCGGTTGTCGGGAGCCCGATCCCATCGACCGCGCGCAAGGTGCCGGCTGCCACTTTCGCCGGCAGGGTCCAGTAGTTGGTCCCCGTGAGTTCGAGCACGCCGCTGCCGATCTTGGTCAGGCCGGCGGCCGTGGTGGCTGTGTTGGTGATCGGGCCGCGCATCACGGCGGGTGCGGACCAGGCCGCGTAGACCCCCACGGTCCGCATGGCGCCGTTCAAATCCAGGCCGTTCAGGAACGTCAGCGTGTCGTTGGCGGTGGCCGCATTGAGCGTCAGCCGGCTCGGATTGAAGAACGTGGTGTTGCTCCACACGACCGTGCGGCCGTCGCCATGCAAGTTGACCGTGGCCGGGCCGCCGTAGGCCGAGAAACCGCTGTCCAGAACGTTGTTGGTGAACTGGACCTGGCCGTCCCCGGATCCGAGCGCGCGGGTGAACTGGCCATTGAATTCGATCACGCCGCTGCTGAGGGTGAGTTTGCCGGCGGGCGGCAGGTTATCGAGACTCGCGACGCGCAGCGCGCCGTTGCTGACGATGATCGCGGCATTGTAGTTCGTGCCGGCCAGCACGAGTGTGCCCGCGCCATCCTTGACGAAGCCGCCGGGCAGGGCGCCGGTATTGGTGATGGGGCCGTAGATCGTGGCGGTGCCGGCATTGACGCGGATCCGGCGCGTCGCGCCGTTGACGTCCAATCCGTTAAGCAGGGCAATGTTGGTGTTGGCGGTGACCTCGTTCAGCAGGAACATACCCGGATTGAAGACCGTCGAATTCGTCCACTTCAACAGGCCCTGAGCCCCGCCCAGGTTGACGGTGAACAGTCCGTCGCGGGCCGAGAATCCGGATATGCCGCCCGCGGGCAGTTGTACATTGCCCGCGCCGGTCCCGAGGCCCCGCGTGATCGTTCCCAATCCCTCCAGTGCGCCGTTGCCCAAAGCCAGAGGGGCAATCGCCGGCAGGCCCACGCCGTCAACGGCCCGCACCACGCCGTTCGTCACATTCAGCGTCCCGTCCCAGCCGTTTGTTCCGGTGAGGATCAACAGGCCGGCGCCCTCCTTGGTGAGACCCGCGGCGGAACCCCCATTGTTGGTGATGGGGCCCGCGATAATCGCCGGGGCGGTGAAGCTGCCCGCGACATTGATGCGGCGTGTCGCGCCGTTAAGGTCGAGCGCGTTGACGAAGATGATATTGGTGTAAACGTAACCGCTGACATCGAGACCCGCATTGAGGGTGAGGAGCGACGGGTTGAAGGACGCCGAACCCCAGGTCACCAGACCGCCGTTTCCGCCGAAGTTCACGGCGACGGGCTTGGGCGGATCCCACCAAGGCGACGCAAGCGCCGCGCTCAACCCGTTGGTGCCGTCCGTCAGTTGGATCTCGTTGGCGCCGGTTCCCAGAGCGCGCGTGATGTCCGCACCCGTCATGAACTTACCCAGATTACTCAGGCGCAGGTTACTGTTCGACGGGATGGCCACTCCCAGCAGACCCGCCAGGGTTGAGTTGCTGACAATCGTCAGGCCTTGATAGGAGTTCGTGCCCCACAGACGGAGCGGGGTGGTACTCAGGGTCTCCACCAGCCCGCCCGGCCCCGATACCGGCCCATAGAAGTTGAGTGACTGTGCGCCCGGCCCGGCCACGGTGAGCGTATTGGAGAGCACCACGTCGCAGTAGAAATGGCCGTAGTAACTGCTGCCGCCCAAGTAGTAGGTGATTTTCGGGCCATCGCCCAGGCTGTTGTTGATGAACACCAGTCGTGAGCCCCCCGCAGGGTAGATACGGGTATAAACATTCGAAAAACCCAGTTCGTTGAGCAAGAAGTTCGGGTTGCCCAGGTCGTTCGTTGACCACAAACCTGC
The DNA here is from genome assembly GCA_964611575.1 of uncultured Verrucomicrobiota bacterium. GTDB lineage: Bacteria > Verrucomicrobiota > Kiritimatiellia > CAIKKV01 > CAITUY01 > CAITUY01. The sequence goes on along the minus strand of CAZTAJ010000032.1, from coordinate 9,534 downwards.
AGGCCCCCCGCGCATCCAGATACGATAATCGTTCGAACCCCCGGCAATCGGCGCCGTGCTGCTGTTGTCGAGGTCATTCGACCAGTTCGCCCCAACACTCCAGAACCCTTGCACGGGCGCGGCATTGGTGTTCCACCAGAACTGATTCTGGGCCGAAGCCTCCCGTGCGAAGGCAAGCGCGACAAACAACGAAAGAACGACTGAGGAAGAGAAGCGAATACGACTCATGATCGGGCCTCCAGACAAGACAACGTTCAACCCCGACAACCAAGAAAGTCAGCATCCCCCTGATGCTGAACTTGTAAGGATATTGTGAGTCCTCCATAGGGGCGAATGCAAGACGAATCAGTCAGCAATTCTCAGTAATGGGCCACTGACGAGGGGGGGGGACGGAGCACATGTAGGGCGTCCGCTTGCGGATCGCCGTCTTGTGCAAGGCGCGCCGACAAGCGGCGGCCCTACAAGATGCGGGACACCCCCTCGTCAGTGACAGGCGGGGACACATAGGGCGCTTTCGCCCGGAAGGTTCGGGGGAGGGAGTTTCCACAGGTAGAGCCGGGTTTGTCCCGCTGCGCTCACGTGTCCGGCGAAGCCTGGGCGAAGCGGGATGGCTCCCATGGGATTGGCAGATGACCGGCGGGGGACCGCCGGCTCCAGAGGGCAGACCGGCGGAGGACCGCCGGCTCCAGAGGGCAGACCGGCGGAGGACCGCCGGCTCCAGAGGGCAGACCGGCGGAGGACCGCCGGCTCCAGAGGGTTTCGGAGATCAGGGTTGTTCCACGGACAACCGGTAGAAACGGATGATGTCGGCAGGGCGGTCGGTGTATGACATGAAGCCGTCAATGCCCGGCACCCGGGTGAAGTCCGGCGCGGAGGTCCAGTCGGGATCCGCGGCAAGGAGTCCGCCGCGGCGCGCCACCGAATAGAGGCGATTGGTGGCGCCCTGCCAGCGCAGAACGAACAGGGCACCGGTCGCATCCGCGGCAGCGAGGCTTTCGACGTGCAAGACGCTCTGCGGATTACGCGCATCGGTGGCGGCGATTTCCTCCTGGGCGTTCAGCGACCCGTCGGCATCCCAGTCGCCGTTCGTGCTCAGCACGAGCACGGGAGCGGCTTTGGCGGAACCGATCAAGCCGACGGCGTCGCGCGCCCAGACGTAAACCATGTTGGTGGCATCCGGAACGGCGCCGCTGAGCGAGGCCGGCGGGGTGGGGGTCCACAGGCCGTTGGTCGTGGTCCCGGCGTTGGCGAAGGACACGTAGTAGCCGGCAATACCGGAGCCACCGTCCGAGAAGCCCGTCCAGGTCCCCCCGACCGTGCCGCCCAGCACATAGACGCCGTTGGGGCTGTGGTCCAGGGTAATGACGGCACCTGCGGCCGAGGGTGGAGTGGTGTCGATCCAGAACTGACCGGTTGCCGCGGTGGGGCCGACGTTGCCGAAGACGTCGAACGCCTGAACGGCCGCCTCCCAGTTGGTGCCGTCATTGATCGGCGGATTGGTCACGGTGGTGGCGATCGTCTGGGCCGCCTGTTCGAAGCCGCCGACTTGCGTCCGCATGGCATAGCGATACCCGGCCACCCCGCCGCCTTCGTCGACCGCCGCGCACCAGGCGATCGCGACGGCGCGATTGGTGGACCACGAATTGAGCGCATGGGAGGTGCTCGCCAGGTTGGGCGGCGCCGAGGGCGGGAGGTTGTCGACGAGGAACGGCTGACTGGTGTGGGGCGCCGACCAGAAAAGGCCATCCCAGGCGCGGCAACGGACCCACGTGTCGGTCGACAGCCCGAGACTGGCGACGGGGGAGGTCGAGTCCCAGAGAGCCGCGACGGTGTTGGTAACGGCATTCGTGCCGCTCCTGGTCTGAACGGCCGTCACCTGCTGGGTGCCGAGGCGGGTGCATTGCACCACGCCCACCGCGGCCGTGGCGCTCGTGACCCAGTTGGTCTGCCAGGTGGCGCCCGCGTTGGTCGACCAGAGATATTCCAGGGCGCACGGGTCGCCGTCGATGTCGAACACCGTGTTGGTGAGGGTGACAAGGCCCTGGCCGTCGGTCGAGGTCTGGGCGGCCGACCGCATCGTTACGCCGGGCGGGGACCGGACGCTCATGCGAATGGGGACCGCATGTTCGGGATCGGCGGGCGAGTTGTTCAAAACGCGCACCAAGCCGCCCCGGTCGCCCGTGACAATGGAGGCGCTCGACACGGTGACGGTCACGCTGGCGCTGGCGTTCGGCGCGACCACGAGGTTGGCGGGGCCCAGGGTCAACCAGTCGTTCGTGGCGGCGCCGGCGGCGACCATGTCATCGACGTACCAACCCTCGGCGACGGTATTGCCATCCGAGGCGAAGTGCCAGCGCAGGACGATCCACTGGCCGGCGTAGGCGCCCAGGTTGAAGGTCACCTGCTGCCAGCCGCCGGTCCCCGCAAAGCACGGGGTGCCTTCCGGCCACGCTTCGCCCACATAGCCCCAGCCCGAGATCAGGTAGGGGTAGCCGCCGACGGGGGTGATCGGGGCGAAGGCCGCGCCGCCATTGGTCGATACTTCGACCCGGCCGCCGTCCCAACTGTGGCCGCCGCGCCCGGGGTTTACGTCGAGTTCGCACTTGATCCAGTGGCGGAAGGTCAGGGCGGTGTCGGGGGCCGCGTACAAGGGGGGCGAATCCAGGCAGGCCTGCATGCCGCTGAAATACTTGGCGGTCGCCGGGTTGCCGCAATACCAGGCATTGGATGGCGACCAGGACCGGAGTGAGGACACCGTCCACAGATCGGCGGCCCCGGAATGGGTCCACCGGTTTGCTCCCTGTTCCACGTTGTTCGAGACGCCCCCGGCGTTGAAATCAACGGTGGCGGTGAGGTTGGCGGAACCGGTGTTCGAAACCACGAGCAGGCGGGTTTCGGAGGAGGCGGGTGCCAGCACCAGGGTCCCGAAGTCTGACGGGGACACCACGAGGATGGCGTAGTCGACCCGGAAGGTGTGGGGCCCGTTCGTGACGACATGGCCTGCCGGGTCGGCGGCAACGATCGAGTAGGTGAAACTGTCGCCGTTGGTGCCGGGGGCGGGGATGAGGGCCCGGTAGAGGCCGCCGGATCCCGCGACCGCCATGTTGGTGAGCACGGCCGCGCCGCCATTGCGTGACCAGGCGAGGGTGACGGCGGCAACGCTGAAATTGTCGGTGACCACGGCGTCGACCGGGTAGGGCGCCGGCGCGGCCTGGGGATCGGCCAGGGCCGTGTGGACAATCACGGGGGCGGCGGGAATCGAGTTTGACGACGTCGGTAAACTGCGGTCAAGGTATTCGCCGAGATTGGGAACGCCGTCGCCGTCGCTGTCCTCGGCGGGGTTGGAATTGGTCGATCCGAAGAAAAACAGCTCCCACCAATCCGCCATCCCGTCGCCGTCCAGATCCTCAGTTGCGGGCCGGTAGACCGCCTGGGCCACATGCGAGGTGTCCATCATCACGCTCGTCAGGGGATTGATGGCGACGTTCGTGGCGTCGGGCTGACGGAGGCCATCGAGCGACCAGAAGGCAAAGGCGAAGTTGGTGCCGCGGACGGAGCGGGTTGAGGGGGCGGTGGCGCTGGCCGCCTCAGACGAGAGATCCCACCAGGTCGTCGCGGAGACCAATCCGGACACGCTGGCCGTTTGCTGGAGGGCGTACTGGCGCGTCCACTGCCACTCCAGGGCCGAGGCGCGATCGATGGTGAAGGCGAGGGCGTTGCTGGTGCCGGACGCCGGCACGCTTCCCATGCCACGCCAGCCGGAGCACCGCCAGCGGGCCAACCCGTCAGGGACAGAGGTGGGCGAGGCGTCGGCGGTGAGGGTGACGCCGGAAGGATGGACATACAACCCGTAGGCGGGGACCACGGTGCCGTAGTCGTCCGGTGAGCCGGAGACGATGAAGCCGCGGGGGGGGGCGACCCGGAAGTGGTTCAAGGCGGCGGGCGCATTGGTTGGATTGCGCATGACGATCCCGTTGGAGGTCGTGGCGCTGATCCAGTACCGGACCTCGGTGCCGAACGGTTGGGCCGGAATCCACGCGCGCCAGAGTTCGGTGCCGACGAGCGTGAACGACGCGGAGGCGAACGTGCTCGTCGAACCGTCGGTATTCCAGAAGAGGCGGACGCTGTTGGTGTCGATGAAGGCGGTTGGCGTGATGAGGGCGTCCACGGCATAGGGGGCGTTCGTGACATAGGTGTCGGCGAGCGGTGTGTGATGGATCCAGGCCAGAGCCCGGATGGCCTTGAAGGCGTTGAGGCGGCCCCCGGTCACGGTGCGCCCGGCCAGCGAGGGAATAAGATCGACGCCGGTCAGGATCGCCCGGCGAATGCCGATCCAGTCGGCTCCCGGGGCCAGTCCGGCCAGGAGGGCCGCCACGCCCGACACGTGAGGCGCGGCCATGGACGTTCCGTCCATCAGCCCGTAACCGCCCGGCACCGTGCTGTAGATGCTGACGCCGGGCGCGCCCAGGTCGACGGAAACGGCGCCATAGTGGGAGAAGCCCGCCAGGCCGTCGTTGCGATCGGTGGCGGCCACAGCGATGATATTGGATTCCGGATAGGACGCGGGATAGGCGGGAACGAGATCGTTATTCAGATCCCAGTTATTGCCGGCGGCGGCCACAAACAGGAGTCCGGCCTCGCCGTTGGCGGCGATGGCATCACGGAGCACCTGCTCATACGGGCTGCCGCCCCAACTGTTGCTGGTGAGGCGGATGTTCACGCCGTGCTGTCGCAGCCAGATGACGTAGTACAGCGCCTCGACGGCATCCGAGGTGTAGCCTCTGCCGTCCGCATCGAGGAAGCGGAGCGGGAGGATCCGGCAGCGCCAGTTGACGCCCGCGACGCCGACGCCGTTATTGCCGACGCCGGCAATGGTGCCGGAACAGTGAGTGCCGTGGCCGTTCTCATCCATCGGGTCGTTGTCCTCGGCCTTGAAATCCCAGCCCCGCACGTCGTCCACGAGCCCGTTGCCGTCATCGTCCAGCCCGTTGACCACCTCCAGCGGGTTGCTCCAGATATTGGCGGCAAGGTCGGGGTGGGTGTAATCCACGCCGGTGTCGATGACGCCGACCACGACGCCGGTGCTGCCGACGGTCGAGTCCCAGGCTTCGGGTGCGTCGATGTCGGCATCGGGGGTGCCGCCGGATTGACCGGTGTTGTTGAGTCCCCAGAGTTGCCCGAAACTGGGATCGTTCGGCACGGTGGCGATGGCGGACACGATGTTATCCGGCTCGGCAAACCGCACCAGCGGTTCATTGGTGAGGGACGCGAGGAGGCCCGGCAAGGTATCCAGTTCGGCCTTCGGGGCGGCCAGGAGATAGAGGCCGGACTTCGCGGACGTTTTGCGGACGACGAGCCCGTGGCGCGACGCGATCTCCTCGATGGCGCCGGGCGGGGCATCCGACCGCAGTTGCACACACGCATGATCGGCCACGGCGATGCGACGTTCCTGCAGCCGGAGCCGGCCCGTGCCGGCGTCCCGCCGGAAGGTCTCCTCCACCCGCCAGTAGGGGTATTTCGAGTCCGCCTTCACCAGGCGCAAGCGCCGGACCCCGTCCGCCTGTTCCAGCGGTTCTTCGCGGGAGGCCAGGGTGGGCAGGCCGGCGGTGGAGTCCGGGGGCGCCTGCGGGACGGAAGCCGGGCCGGCGGCGGTGGCGGCGAGAGGTGGGGCCGATGTGGGGGCCGGCGCCGCGGCGGGGGCCGGCAGCGGGACGGGTAACGTGCCGGCCAGGGCCGGAGGGACGCCGGCCGGGGTCGAGGGTTGGGCGGCCGTGTGTCGAACCGTCGCGGTTGCCGCCGGGGTGGCGGACCCCGTTGCGGCGGGGGCCCGCACCTTCCATAGACAGAAGAGAACGGCCACGCCGAGAACGACCAGCATGACAATCCCTGACTTATGTGCCCGATTCACGAATAGATAATACGCCAAACCGGGGACGGTCGAAAGACAAAAAGGGGGTAACTGGCAACGAGAGCAGGGTTCAGGGTTCAGGGATATAACCAACGACGCCCCAATCGCTGCACGATCAGGAGCCAGCCTCTCGTATGCGACAACGGCTTCAATCCCTTACGAATCGAATCAATCGAGTCTTGGTAAGGACTTGTTCGTAATCTTAATCGTAATCATATGCCGCAGAATAGATTACGATTAAGATTATGATTACGATTATGCTGAACCCTGAACCCTGAACCCATCCCTCCCGACCTGAGTGGCGCCAAACAGGCGCGGGTGCGAGGATATGCTTGAAGTGGGAGGGGTGCGGTGCTAGCGTCTCCGGCCGGTGGGCGTCCTTGTGGCACGAGTTTCCAAAGTCAGGGCGTGAGGCAGAATCGGAGGCAAGTATGGGCGGCACGGATTTCTTCGACAACGACCTGGTGCAGCGGCGTGGCACGGGCAAGGCCTCCTCGGTCGGGCCGATGGCCACCGAGACCGGCAGTGCGGTGAAACACGAGGACTTCCCGGCGAGGCCGATCGCCGATCTCAATCTCACCCGGATGGCGCGCCATCGCGAGGAAGTCAATACCCAGATGGCCACGGCCAAGGTGGACATCGAGCGCATGCGCCGCAAGCAAAGCGAACTCGAGCGTGAGAAGCAGACCATGGAGGAAATGCTCGAGAAGCAGGACCAATACGAGCGCGGCAAACAGGAGTTGACCGACAAACTCTCCGAGAGCGTGGTGTCGCTGCAGAAGCTTGAAGACCATGCCGCCCGCCAGGTCGAGATCTATTCCGCGGCGCGCACGCGGTTTTCAGAGGTTTCGGATGAGATCCAGCGCATCAACGACGCGGACTGGAGCGACGAGGCGTTCCGGGACGAGCTCAACAAGGCGGTGGTCACGATCGACACGGCGCGCAAGGAATTCGTGAAGGTTCAGGCGGCGGTGGAGTCGGTCGGGGGCCCCGTGACGTTGTTCGATGCCAGCCGCCCGCGGCCGTTGACCGACGCGGACGATGAAGAAGCGGCGCCGCGCAGTTTCGGGCAATGGATCAAGATCGGGCTGGCGGTGAGTCTGCCGTTGATTGTGGCGCTGGCGATTGCGGTCGCAGTGCTCGCGATGCGCGGCGTGTGACGACCCTGGGGCGGGGACGGTATCCTGCTTATGAAGCGACAGGTGCGGAAGAACTCCCGGCTGCAGGCGCGCGTTGACGAATTGCAGCGCGAACTGGAGCACGTGGAGACGAATATCGCGCAACTCGATCAGGCGGTCAACACGCCGGATCGGGAGGTCGCGGTACGCCGGTTGCGCCGGGTGACGGAACGCCAGGAGCGCCGGGACGATGATCTGCCGCGGATGTCGTCCCGACCGGAACCCGCCCCGGCCTTCAGCCCGGCGGCCCCTTCGCCGGAGGGTTCGGTCGTTCCCGCCGCGGGGGATGGACTGGAGGGGGGTGGGTTGCCCCGCCTCACGCCGGATCGGCGGTTTGCCAGCTATTTCGTGACCGGCAGCCTGCAATCGGTTCGTCCGCTGCGCACGGAACGGCGGATTCAGCGCAACAAGGCCATCATCATGGTGATCTTTGCGATCATCCTGTTGTATGGGGTGCTCAGCGCGCTGTTTGCCAACCGGTAAGCGGGAACGCGCCCGCGTCACGGCGCATCGCGGCAGTAGGCGAAGAAGACCCGGCCCTTGCGGGACATGGGGTGGGTTAGCGTCACCCGTTTCACGATCGCCCCGTACCCGGTCTTGAAGACGACGTCGAACGTCGCCAGGTTGGCCGGGCAGGGCACGCGGGCCACGCCCAGGCGCATGGGCAGCGTTTCCCAGCGGCGGGTGTCGGGTCCTTCGACCGCGAACAGCAGGATCCGCAGCAGTTCGCCGAGTTCCTCATTCTGGCTCTCCACGACGCTGGCGATGGTTTCCTTGAGGGCGATCCGGGCGACCGTCTTGGTCAGGTGTTTGACGGCCATCCGTTCTTCGCTGGCCATTTTCAGTTGCTCGCTGTGTGCGAGGGTGTGACTGATGCCCAGCACCCGGCCGTCGCACACGATTTCCGCGTAATCGGCGGTGGGGCCCCAGGCGGTGCCGTCAATATCCACCAGGCAGACCAGCTCGTTGGGGAGTCCGGAGGGCACGGAGGGGAGCGTGGGGGCGGTGACGGCGAACCCGGCGTTGGTGGGAGCCAGAAACCGCCCCGTGGTTTCCTCGACCCGGACCCCCTGGGCCAGCGTCCCGGCCAGTCGATACTGGAGGGCGGCCCCATCGGCATCGCCGGACAGGTCGAAACACAGGCCCGCCAGGTACCGGCTGTAGGCGTCATCGGGGAAGCCGTCGAGGTTCTCGAGGATCCGGAGGGCGTTGCGCGCCTCGACGGCGGCATCGTCCCACAGGCCGCGCGCCAGGAAGTTGCGCGCCGTGAACGTGCGGAGGAGGGCCCGCTCGTAGGGGTAGCCGCGGAAAGCCAGCGCGGTGTCGTTGATGACCATGCTGGCGCCGGCCTTGGTGAGACTGTGGGTTTCGAGTTGTTCCTCGATCTGCGCCGCCGTCAGCCAGTCGCGGGTGCTGTTTTCGTAGTCGTGGCGCAGGTGGCGGATCATCCCCCGTTCCATCAGGCACAGGATGGCGTCCTTGTTCCGCGGGATGGAGGCGAGATTGGTGTCGGCCTGCGCCAGTTCGCCGGCCTGGAAATTGCGCCGGGCCTGATCCAGCGGCGCCGTGGCGCACCCGGCGCACAACAGGACCAGCGCAAGACAGACCGCCGCGTTGATCATGGTATGCCGCATGCGCATCGTCCGCCGTCAGGACAGCGGGGCCAGGGTTACCAGCCGAGAATGGGCTTGCTGGCGCCGCGGGCCCGTTCCTTCTGCGTCGTCCAGGCGATCAGGCTGGTTTCGAGGTCCGTGAGTTCCATGGTGAGCTGATAGAAGACCTCTTCCTGCTTGGACAGCCGGATTCCCTTCGGCGATTCCTTGCGGATTTCGATCAGGGACCCCGTGAGCATGTACTTTGCCCCGAGCTGCTTGCCGATGGCCACGCGGGTTTCCGGCGTGCAGTTGGCCAGTTGATAGCCCTGTTCCTTCAGCAGGTTGTCGCGTTGCGTCTCGTTGACGAAATTGGCCTTGCCGGCGTTGAGAACGACGGTGCGCATCGTGTCCGTGATGGCCTTCGTGTCGATATGGCGTTCGGTCCGGTTCTGGATGCCCATGACGACCAGGGTGGGTTTTCCGGGGGCGTTCTTGAACAGGTCGGACCCGATGATATCGTCGGCGACGCTGTTGCCGAGCCAGCGCAGGTCGCTGTAGTCATAGCCGGTATCCATGGGTTTGGCGGTGGCGACATCGACCTCCTTGACCGAGGCACGGAAAGCCGAGCACCCCGACGCCAGCAGCAGGCCGGCCCCCATGAGTGCGATTCCGGAATGGACGAGGGTAAAACGGATGGTCATCGACAGTCTCCTTTGCATGCGCACGATGCACAAATCACACGACGAATGATAAGCGGCGCGAGGTGCCGGCTCAATACAAAAAGAGTCAGTGCGGGGACGACGATTCCGAATTACATATTCTTCGGATTGAGGGCGGGTAGCGGATGGCGGGG